>NZ_CALUWY010000030.1 GCF_944324615.1 uncultured Mailhella sp. | reverse complement strand
AGTGAGAATGGATGAAAGTATAATTTTATAGACTGTTAATCACTAGGTTGGCGGTTCAAGTCCGTCTCGGGGAGCCACTGAACGTCAGGTCCTTACGATGAAACATCGTAAGGGCTTTTTCGTTTAACATCGTCCTTTTTCTCCCTGAAGCGCCATGCCATGGCGTGAAGGCGTGCCTGCCTGAAAAGAACATACTCTGCTCTGTAAAGAAACAGCAGATTCCCCCCCCCACGGCTGCGGGGCAGAAAAAGCACGCCGCCCGTTCCCGGCAGCGGACCTTCCGGAAAACGCCGGACACAGCCCCGGATACAGGCCGGGCATGGCGCGCTCCGGGCGCACGCGGCTTTTTTCAAGGTTCCCCCCATGGGGGTGAGGCATACAGGTGGGCGTGGCATGGCGCATTTCTCCGGCCGCGGTTCCCCCCGGCGTAGGGAATATCTGCTGGAAGACGCCAAGCTTCCTTCCGTGATGACGGTTCCCCTGCGGGCGTAGGGAATATGTCCGGCCGCGTCCTTCCGGCTGCACAGCTCTAGGGATTCCCCCGCGGTCGGGAGGAATATCATGACCAGGCATACAAAACCTTGTCCTATAATGCTGTTCCCCCGCAGGCGGGGGAATATATAGCCGCAGCCATGGCGCGGATATCAAATCTTCGTTTTTTCCCGGTGGGGAATATACCGGCATGGGGGTAGTCTGTCTTGCGTATCTGTCTCCCCCGGTGTGAGGAATATTCGGAGGAGACGGCGTCATATCTGTTTGCGTTGGGCTTCTCCCCGCGGCTGTGGGCGCACCAGCAGACTCGCCTTCTCAAAAGTCCCCAGGTTCCCGGGCGTGGGGAAGATCCTGGCAGATAAAAGCAAGTTCACGGAAGCATTTCTCCCCGCCGGTGTGCAGCATACCTTCCGGGGGATAACCTTTCCCCGGCCGTGCCCATTCCTCCCCTCAGACGTGGGGAATAAAAGAGAGAGATTTTCAGATTCAACGTCCCCATTTTCCCCCGCGGCCGTGGGGAAGATTCTCCGGGCAACCCCGGCAACCACTATAAGACCCATTTTCCCCCTCAGGCGTGGGGAAGATACGGCTTTTTTCCTCTTACTCTCACCGCGCGGGGCGTTCCGCCGGGGATGCCTGCACAGAGCACCTTTTCCGGGCGGGGCCGGAGAAGAACCGTGCCTGCGGGGCATGAGGCGCCTCCCCGGTCTGCGGGCGGCGTTCTGCCGCATGTTCTCCCTGCAACGGGGAGGCACCCGCTTGACTCAAAGCAGAAAAACGATACGTTCTTATTATATATCCCTGAGGTAGACGGTATGTTTCTGCTGATGTCGACACCTGCACAAAAAAGGATGCCCTCTCCTTCCGCACCCCCGCTCCGCCGTTCAGCAGTCTTTTTCCCCCTCCGCCCTTTTTCCCTTTTCTGTTTTCCGGCAGGTTCCATGCCGTTTTTCACAGGAACGGAGGCGTGACTTTCCTCCTCTGACTTCTTCCTTTCTCAGGAGATCACCATGGCCGACATACGCCTTGCCAGGCCCGCCGCGGGCACTGTACAGCATATTGCATGCACGCCCGACGCCCTGTTCATTTTTGATTTTCCTGCCGGTGACGGCACCTTTTCCCGCGAGGGGGACAATCTTGTCATCACGTTCGACGACGGCGGCACCCTGACGCTGGAGAACTTCTACACGGCCTATGCCGGCGAGAACATGCCTTCGTTCTCCACAGGGGGCGAGGAAATCACCTGTGCCGCCTTCTTCACGGCCATGGACGAGCCCGAACTCATCCCCTCCTCCCGTTCCGGGCATGCGGCGCAGGGCAACGGCAACCGCTTTCACGAGTTCGGAAACACCGGGCTGCTGGGCGGGCTGGAACGTCTCGGCGGGCCGGAGCGCATCGACAGGCCGGAGCAGGACCGGGAATACGACGATGCGGAACCTGTGCTTCACGGCACCATCGTGGTGAAGGATATCCCCGTCGGAGCCAGGCCGGCCCTTTTCCTCAGCACGGATAAGGGCCGCGTGCAGGAAGCGGGTGTGGAAGGCTGTGAAACGCCCGTCGATTCCACGGACCCCGGCAATCCCAATGCCGAAGTTACCGGGGTGGACAGCACTTCCGGCCGCATTGTTCTTACCGACAGTGACAGCAACGTCCTGACATTGTCCGTCAGCGGCACCGTCTTGCATACAAACGCGCATTCCGGCCCTGCAACGCCTTCTGTGACCGCCTAGGACGGGAGCGTCCTGCCCATTGCCGCCGGGAGCGGCGGAACGCTCACCCTGTACCTCAATGCGGAAGGGGCGCTGGTCGCTTCCCTCGCGCCGGGCGAAGACTGCTACGGCACGCTCACCCTGGATTTCTCCCGCGGCATGTCGGGCGCATGGACGTTTGCGCTGAACAGGGATTCGGCCCTCGTGAACTCCATGAATGAAGGAGAATCCTTCGACATCTCCCTGAATTTCACAGCAAACGACGGCACACAGGAAACTCCCGGCCTCAGCTCGGACGAGGCGACGCTGACCATCCATATTCAGGGCGCCAACGACAGGCCGGTGTTCACCGCGGTCACCGCAGGCAGTGAGCGGTTCGACGTGACGGCCCACGGCCTCAGCTCGGCCGGTGATCTCGTGGCCACGGACGGCCCGGATGTGGAAGGCGTATCGTCCACCATTTCCGGCTCGCTCAGGGCCGTGGATGCGGATGCGGACAACGGCGCGGGAAGCGAAACCCAGAGCGGGAACCAGCTGACCTTCATGCTGACGGGTTTTGCCGGCAGTGTGGCGGGCACGGTATCCGAGGCGGCAGACGGCACCGTCAGTTACCAGCCCTACGACGAGTCGTCCTCCCAGTGGAGCAATCTGGTCAGTGCCTCCGGTACGCTCACCGGCCCTGAGACCGACGCCGACGGAAGGGAATACTGCTCCATGACCACCTCCTACGGCACCTTCCGTGTGTACGAAGACGGCTCCTATACCTACACGGCCACCAGTACCGATCAGCTGGGCGGCGACGAATACGTCACCGAGACCTTCACGGTACGGGTGCAGGACGCTCACGGCTCCTTCAGCGAGCAGACCATCACCATCACCCTGCGCGACGAGGAAAGCCCGATCAGGGGCGGCGCGCAGATTTCCCAGTCCCTCCGGGAAGAAGGCGTGGAAACGGACGGTTCCGATCCCAACAGCTATGTGGCGACAGAGCAGGGAATTCCCACAAACTCGTCCGGGGAGAATACCAGCACGCTCTTTTCCGACGCGGACATCAACGACACCATAACGCTGCGCCTGGCCCAGTCATCCATCGCCCTGACAAAGGCGAACGCCTCCGCCGACGCCCCGGATTACTGGCTGGTGCCCGAAATCAACAATATTCCGCTGGGCGCCGCGGGAAGCTCCACGACACTCTACCTTGTGACCGGGAACAACAAATTTTCCTGGAGCTACACCCCGGGGACCGACACGGTGGGCCGCCTTGTCTTTACACGGCAGAACAACGGCGATGTGGACTACACCTTCACGCTGGACCCTCTCAACGAGACGCAGAATTCCACCGACCACAGCGACAACAGCGCTTTTCTCGACCGGCTCGCCGAGGGCGATAAGGTCCAGGTCACGTTCTACGTCAATGCTTCCAACAGCGGATCCGACAACATATCAAACAGCGAGATCTTCATCACCATCCTCGGCACCAACGACAGGCCCGGGATCCACTCCACCGTGACGGATGCTCACCTGACCGTCGAATCCGACGGCTCATCCGGTTCTTCCGACATACCCGACGTTGCCGGCAGGGTGACGGCCAGCGACGTGGACCGCGACAACGGGGAAGGCTCGACGGAGAACAACGGGCTGCACCTGTCGTGGAGCGGCATGCAGTCTGAAACCATCGGAGGATGTGAGCCCTCGTCCATTCTTTCCGAGACCAGCAGCGGCGACAGCCTCACCATCAAGACCACCTACGGCACGCTGATACTGAATCTGAGTACCGGCGAATTCACCTATACCATGGATGAACCGTCTGATGCCACGGGCACGCCCAACGCCATCATGAGACTGAATGCACAGCAGCAGGTGACGGAAACCTTTTCCATAAGCGTGACGGACAGCCACGGCGCCACTGCCACACAGGAGATCACCATCACCATCCAGGGTTCCGACGACACGGGGACGGCTTCCCTGACGATTTCTCCGGATATGAATCCTGCAGACACGGGCGGCACGGATGTTGCCGTGGCCCTCATGGCTGCTGCGGACAGGGCGGACATCTCCTTCCTCCCTGCCGACGCCGCGCCGGATGACGGAGAAGGGCTCGGCCCCATCGCTTCCCTCGGCGACGCCTTCCCCCTGCACGCAGACGGCGCCTTCCTCTTCACGGATACCGGAGAGGCTTTGTCCCACACAACGGCGGACGGTACGCCCCTCCTCACGCCGGAGGGCGGAGGGCTGGAACCTGCGGCAAGCGTGCGGCTCTCCGGCGGTGAAGAAAACACCCTTCACGGCAACGCGGGAGCCGACATGCCGGGCGGTGACGGCGGCGCTTCCGGTGTTGCGGCCGACACGCCGGGCCTGCATGGAGACGGCGTCACGGCGGACCATCTCCACGAAGCCCTGCCTGCCCCGGGCGACACGCTGAAACATTTCCTCTCCGCCGTGGAAGGCACGGAAGGTTCCGGCACGCTCCACGGCGAAGGAAACGACATGCTCTTCGGCACGGGCGGTTCCGACGCGCCCTTCGGCGGCGCGGGCAGCGATGACCTCCACGGCGGCGCGGGGCAGGACGGCGCCGTCGGCGGCAGCGACATGGTGGTGTACGATGCCTCCGGTTCGTTCCTCCACGGCGGCACGGGCCTGAACCTGTTCCCTGACGACCCGGATGCTCCGGGAACAGACAGCATGGACGATCTTCTTTCCGGCCTCGGCGGCACGGAGGACGGCGGCCCCGGAGACGGCTTCGACACCGGCATCACCGGCAGCGGCCTGGATCACGGCCTTACGTCGCCGGACAGTCCGGGCACAGGCGCGGAACAGGCCCCCCTCGCGGACTGGCATGCCGGCGGAGAAGGCTTCACGCCCGGCGTGGACGTCGCGGATCTCATGCAGAACCCCGGCTTCACCCCGGAGCCTTACGCGGATGCCTCCGTGGACGACGCCGTGCAGACGCAGGTGTTCCTGCTGCAGAACAATCAGGGCGCCTGATGCCCCGGGGCAGACATACTGACCAAAGGAGTTTCCATGACAAAACAGCTCTTGCGCGACCGTGCAGGCCGACTCCTCGGCTGGATCGAGACCGACAGCCGCGGCAAACAGTACCTGCGCGACAAAGCGGGCCGACTCCTCGGCTGGTACGACCCCGCACTCGGCAGCACATACGACCGTGCGGGCCGGCTCGTCGGCAGAAGCAATATTCTGCTTACCCTGCTTCCCGTCCGGCCGTAGGCATACGCCTGCACGGACCTGCGCCTGTTCCCGCCGGTGCGGCCCTGCCGGGGGGGGGGAGGAAGCCTTGACGTACCCACCCCGGAAATGCCGGTGCGGTATTTAAATGCGCTTCGATTCCGAAGCGTGCCTGACCTGCTGACCGCTCAAAACACCGCAGCCCGGCCCGGGGAAGACGGCGGAAAGAGCTGCCGCGTCTCCGGGCCTGCCGTTCCCCTGCTTCAGGCAAAAAAACAGCCCCTCACGCCTCTGCCCGGCCGTGCCCCGCATCTTCCGGACAGAGAGCACGGCGAACCCCCTTTCCCTGCGCCCTGCTCTCACGGCTTTTTTCCGCAGAGCATCCGCAGGCGAGCGGCAGGCAGGGCTTTCCCATGCGCGGCCCAAAGCGGCAGGCTCCCTTCAGGATCCCTTCCGCCGCCTCAGCGTTCCGACTTTTCGCCGCCCCCGGGGGCGGTCCGCTTCCAGCCCGGCGGCTCTATGGCCGGGTTCGTACTCACAAGGTAGCCGGCCCAGGGCTTCGAGTCGCCGTCGGGTCCTTGAGTTCCAGGAAAAAGCACTCTCCGTCCGGGCTCATGATGGCCGAAACGGTGGAAAGCCCTTCGGGCAGAGCAAGGCCGTGCTGCTTCAGGTACCGGGTAAGGGGCAGGGAACGGTATCGCCGGGCAGGAGGAAATCCTCATTCCAGATGCGGTATTCCGTCGCCTTCTCATAAAGGATGATGCGGCCGTTGTCGCTGATGTCCATGCCCATGATGGCGGAACCGTCGTCGATGACCACGTCCTTTCCCGCCGCATCCCGCCGGGCCAGCACCCCGAGCTTCCGGCTTTCCCACAGAGAACGGCTCCGCTCAAGGCGTTCCAGATACACTTCCGCCAGAACAAAGCGCGCAAGGCACCCCGGACGGCAGGTATCTTGATCTTCCCATGGAAAACGGCGACAGTGGCCGCAGAACGGCAGAGTTTCACCGCTCTCCGCAAGAAAGGCCCCCGGGCCGGCTGCCCGTGGAGCCCCTCCGGCACAAAAAAAAACGCATGAGGTCATGGAATGAACACTTCCGAACAGATTTCCTGTTCTTCCGAACAAAGCGCCCGTCCCGTTCCCGCCGCCGTGCGTTCCCGCGCCCGGGGCTGCATGCTGGGTCAGCTTGCGGGCGACTCGCTGGGTTCTCTTGTGGAATTCCGCACGCCGGAGCAGATACGCGCCGCCTACCCCGGCGGCGTGCGCGAGCTTGCCGACGGCGGCACCTTCGACACGCTGGCGGGCCAGCCCACGGATGATTCGGAAATGGCCCTGGCCATGGCGCGGCAGCTTGTGGCCACAGGCCGCTACTGCGCCCTGCGCACGGGCAGACAGTACCGCGACTGGCTCAGGTCCGGACCCTTCGACTGCGGCAACACCATAGCCTCCGCCCTTCAGGGCCGCCCCAACCCGGCAAGTCAGGCCAACGGCGCGCTCATGCGCGTCAGCCCTCTGGGCATTTTCGGCGCAGGGCGCAGCCGGACCGATGTGATGAAATGGGCGAAAAAGGATGCCGCCCTCACCCACCCGCACCCCGTGTGCGCGCAGGCCAACGCCCTGTATGCGGCGCTTCTTGCCCGGGCCGTGGCCGAAGGCGGCACCGCGGCGGAACGGTATGAGGAACTTCTCGGCTGGATGAAGCGCATGAAGCTGGAAGAGGGCCTGCGCAGGGCCGTGGAAAGCGCCGCGCACGAAAAACCGCGCAACTATACGATGCAGATGGGCTGGGTGCTCATCGCCCTTCAGAACGCGCTCTGGCAGATGCTGCACGCCCCCTCCCTTGAGGAAGGCGTGGTGGATACCGTGATGCAGGGCGGCGATACCGACACCAACGCCGCCATTGCGGGCGCGCTGCTCGGCGCTCTGTACGGCGAGGAGGCGATCCCCGCCCAGTGGAGGCAGGCCCTGCTCTCCTGCCGCCCGGAAAAGGGGCGCGCAGGCGTGCATCAGCCCCGGCCGGACATCTACTGGCCCGTGGACGCGCCGCAGCTTGCCGACGCCCTGCTTGAAGCCGGGTGGAAGTAACGCCCAGGGTTCACAAGGCATTGCGCCGCGGCCTCATGCCGCGGCGCTTTCGTATGCTCTGCCCCGTCTTTTTCCGCCCTCCGCCGGTATCTCCCCCTTCTGCCCTTGTGCGCCGTGGCCTGCTGTGTCACCATGAGCCTGCGGCACGGCCCCGGCACCACTCCGGAAAAGAGATGCCCTGCGCCAGCACGCTGTGGCATGATTCTTGCATCATATTCTGCAGGAAAACGCCGCAGCAGGCCCGTGCCTGCCCCGCCCTGCCCGGAAAAGGCCTTCCGCCGCCGCGGCAGGAACAAAACAAGGCCCTGTGAGGGCCGCAGAAGAATCTTTTACCGACAACAGCTGCCAACATTATTTCCCCATCCCCCAAAACAACGCCAATATATCTGGCACATTCCAACAAACGACCCAAACGCCCGCACACGGCATCTTCCGCCCCTTCCGGGGTGAGGAACACGCCCCGGCCGGACATGCAAGGAGCCTTCCATGCCTATCAATCTCGACCACTTCTTTCAGCATGTTTCCACGCTTGACGACAGCCTTCAGTTCCATGTGTCCGCAAGCCAGGATCTTGCCCAGGGCACGGCGCTGCACGGTCTGAAAAAGCTCTCCTCCGACGCCCGTGCCGTGGAAAACCAGGCCGCCGTACGGGCCTTTGTGCAGTCGCTCTCACAGAATCCCGTCTACGGCGCGCTGCTCGACCGGGTACGCACCCCGCTCGACGCGTTCGTCAAAGCGGGCAAGCCCCTCACGGCGGGCGTGGTGAAGCAGACGCAGCTTGCCCTGAACGTGATCCTTGCCTCGCAGGTGGGCACGAGCCTTGTCAACGGCGGTCAGCTCCCGGCCGATCACGGCGCCGCCTTCGGGCAGTTTGCGGCCCTGCACGGCATGCCTCTGGCACGGAGGCGGAAAAGTCCCGCGCCGTGCGGGAATACCTGCTCACCGAAGTGTGCGACAAGAACATCGCCGCGCTCACGACCCTGCCGGACATGGGAGAAAAGAGCGCGGCGGCAAAGAAGATCATGGACAGGCTGCACGAGCCTCTTTCCGGGCGCAACGGCTTTCTGGGCGTGGCCCTCAATCAGGCACTTTCCCAGGGTCTGGACAAGTTCCAGTTTTCCAGCCTCACCTCCGCCTATGCCAGGGCCTGCGAGGCCGACCTGCATATTCTGCAGTCCCTGAACCGTGACGCCGTGAACAGCCTTGCCTCAAAGCCCGACATGCCCGCCATCATGTCCGCCCTGCGGGATGCCCTGCCCGCCATAGGAGAAGGGCAGCTCGACCTTTTCCGCATCAGGATGGATTCCACCGGCTGCCCCGCCGGCAGGGCGGAACTTCGCGGTACACGTTGGGGCGGGGGCAGTCCAGCCCGGCTGCCCCGCCGGCAGGGCGGAACTTCTGCACGATATCGTCACCTTCACGCTGGACTGCCCCACCACGCAGAAGATGAAGGACATCATGACGCAGCACGGCCTGCCCGAATCCTTTGCCGAGGCCGTGGCGCACCATGCCTCCACCAGCGACCGCGTGCTGGCCGCCCTTGCCCAGGATCCCGGCAAGGACCAGATCCCCACGAGCAGCCGCCTCATGGAGGCCGTGCATGACACCATGGACAGCCTCACGCAGGAACTTCTGCCGACGCTGAAGGATCTGCACACCATGGCGCAGAATCCTCCCGTGAAGCTCAACCCGCCCCTCACGCCGGAAACCATGCCCCGGTACATCAACGCCCTGCTTGCGCTGGAAAGTGCCATGGCTCCCCTGCTGCGCGCCGACGCGCCCATGGACACCGCCTTTCTCCAGCGCCTTGTCCGCGCGGCCGCGGCCGTACAGGCCGGCGAACACTGCATGACCGGCACGCTCACCCAGGAAGGCTGGAATACGCTGCTTCAGCAGTCCATACAGCTCTTCCTCGCCCGGAAGGGCATGGCGCAGAAGGATATCCCCGGTCTGGTCAACCGCGCGCTGGACAGCTTCGGCGCCCTTTCCCGGGAATGCTGCGCCATGAACGATGCGCTGAAAACGGGAGAATTCGGCGAAAAAGGCGTCGCCCTGCAGAAGATCGGCGTGACACTCCAGCACATGCTGCAGCAGATCAGCCTTTCGCTCATGTCCTGCCTGACCGAGGAACAGCTCAAGGCCCTGAACCTTGGCACCCCTCACGCCGACCGGCCGGCGCAGGAAGCCGCGGGCGGCAAGGAAAGTTCCGTCAAAGATGCCCCCTCCGCAAAGCCCGAAGAGACGGCCGTGCGCGGCAGTCAGGGGATGATGGTCAGAAATATGTTCCAGCGCCCCACCAGGCCCGAAGAGATTTCCCCGGCCGTGCGCAGCTTTGCCCTGGACCATGACGTGATTCTTCCGGCCGGGGAACACACCGCCTCGAAGCTGGCGCAGGACAACGCCGTGAGAGTCAGAAACGTGCTCGGCGAGTATATTCCCCGCGCCGGACATACGACGGAAACGATCACGCCCGGCTTCCGCACGCTGCTCGCCGACCTCCAGGCGCGTTATCCTCTCGCCTCCATCGACATCGACAAGCTGGATGTCACGCGCCTTGCCCCTGCGCTGCAAAGCACGCTGAACGAGCTTGCGGACGAGGCCACCCGGGCGGGCAACGCCATTGATCCTGAAATGATACGCGCCGTGGTGGAAGAAATGCTCTTCCATGGTCTGGAAGCGCTGCAGAGCACGCTGAACGCCATCGACGAGCTGCCGGAACAGATCGTGAAGGACGGCATGACCACGGGCTTCAGCGCCGAAGAAAAGGCCGTGCTGAAGGAATGCGCCCAGCGTTTCGGCATACGCGACGTGAAGATCATCACCGAGCTTGCCGAGGGTACGCGACCGAATCCGATGTTCAACGGCGGCCTCATTGACTTTGCCACGCCCGGCCTCACGCCCACGCAGATATGCGAACAGGGGAGCTACCTCTCCAGCCGCTTCCAGTCCACCCTCAGAAGGCTTCCCCCGCAGTTCGACGGGAAGCAGGACGCCCTCCCCATGATGATGGCCATGGCCGTAAGGCTTCAGCATCTGAGCGGGGACGACGTGCGCCGCATTGCCGACAACATGACCAGCAAAGCAACGCTGCAGGTGGCGGGCGGCCTGCAATGGGCCCTCGGCCGGACCACCAGGGAAAGAAACGCCCAGCACATCAGAAACACCATGGACATACTCTCCACGCTGCGGACGGAGGCGAACCTTGCCGCCCACGGCTCCAGACCTGCTCCCCTCCGCACGGAAGCTGCGCGCGTCAGCCACCCCTGTGAGGTGGTCGGCGGGTTCAACGGCATCATGCAGAATCTCTCCAGCATGAGCGGAGACGGCATCAGCGAGGTGGAGCGTGAGCTTTCCAAGCGTATGCCGCCGCTGACGCGGGGTCAGTGGAACGCGCTCAAGATCTCCATCGAGACGCTGGGCGCGCGGGCCGCATCTTCCGTGAAGGCCCCCATGCTGACCCACTGGATCATCGCCGCCTCCGACGAGATTCTCACCGCCATGCAGGCCAACGGCGGGGCCGCACCCACCACATCGCAGATGTGGTCCATCCTTACCGGCGGCCAGCTCGGCCCCATGCCTCCCTTCAGCGGATCGGACGACATGGCCGCCATGGTGGATTACATCGACAAGGAGTACACGCGCCTTGTGGAAGCCGCCACGGACAAGCACGCACCAAACGCTGACGGCGGACTCTACACCAACAGCAGCCACCTCGTGCCCCTGAGAAAGATGCTGGAACTCACCCGGCCCGGCGCACACCTCACCAAGGACGACGTACACATAGAGATGCAGCACAGCTCCATGAAGGAGCTCGAACCCGCCAACGCCTACGGTCTGGCCACCGACCTCTATCGCCTGGAGGGCCAGTCCACGCTGACCTTCGTCCGGGCAAACGGTGTGGAATTTTCGGTGCATCCCCCCAGACTCACCACGGCGGAGAGTACTGCCGACTACCATGAATACGCGAACATCATCCAGTTCTGGCGGAGAATGACGAAATCCGAAACGCAGTTCTACCGCCTCGCGCACTGCTGCAGCCAGGCTTCGTTCATGATTCCGCGCATGCTGAGCTCTCTTTTCCCGGGTATGATGATCAACGAGCACGGCCGCTTCAACATCAGGGCGCAGGAAAGGGACGACGGCTCCATCATCGTGAATCTGGACACCGCCGATGCCGCCCCCCTCGTCCTGCACGAGCAGATCATCATCCGGCCCGACGGTTCTCATGAATACGCCCGGTTCGACATGAGCCGCCCGGACATGAGCGCCCGGACCGACTCCCCCACAGCAGGGCCGGAGCCGGACGCCGCAAAGGCCGCCGGAGACACGGAGGAAAAGAAGGACAGCGCGGCCCCGACTGCGGAAACGAAGGAAGGCACCACATCCGAAGCCCCGACTGCGGAAAAGACGCCCACGCCTGAAGAAGCAAAGCCTGCCGGAAGCACAAAATAAGCTCCCCGCTCGGCGCCCCTCCGTCCTTCTGCGGAAGGGGCGCGCCCGGCAACGGGTAACGCACGTTCTCAAACCATGCCCCCTCCCCGCATCACGGGAGGGGGCTTTTTTCTGCTCCGTGTCAGGGCGCTTTCTGCAAAAAGATGCCTTACGGCCATGCAGGAGCCGTGCAGGAGCCTCCGGGGCGTTTTCCTCAAATCCCGGTTCCGCAACGTGCTCTGCGCATGCAGGCCGCGTTCCCCGGGGCTGCTCCGCCTTCCGCGGCAAGGGCATTGCCGCACAAAAAAGGCGGCTTCCCCGTCCCTGAAAAAGCTCTCTGAAACTTCAAGCATCACTTTATGTTTTTTGCGGGAAGGCGGATTGCGCCGCCCCTTCCTCCGCAACGGCGCGCCCCTTCCGGGAGAACGTCCCCCTTTCCGAGGTACGGAAAACTTTCTGCCGCGCCGGGGCGGGAAGGAAGAGGGGACTTTCCGGGCACGGAAGTCCGGGCCGGAAAACAGGATGCTGCGCCTCCCCTCCACCCGCGGCACGGCAGTTCCGGGCAACAGGACATCCCCCGCCGTCTCCCCTTCCGCAAAGTCCCCTCGGGCTGCTTTTCCCGGAGCGTCACCCCTTTTCCGGGTACGGCAGTTCCGGCCGGTTCCCGCACACTCCCGGAGCACGGCCGCAGAAAGACCGGGGGCAGGCATCCGTGCCCCCGGGAACATACAAAAGGGCGGCAGGTTGCCCCGCCGCCCTCAAAGCGCCCTGCGACTCCTCACAGGAAAACGCCTTTTCTTTTCTGAAGTGCCCCGCATCCGGGGAAAATTCCCGGGCAGGCCCCTCCCCTCTGCCCGCATCGGAGAAAAGCCGTCCCGTTCAGGGGTGTTCTGACGGGAATGCCCCGTTCTCGCGCGGCCTGCACAAAAAAGCCGTCACAATCAGGCGCGTTCCCCCTGTCTTTTCCCCCGGCGAACCGCTTTCGCCGTGAAAACGCGCGCGGGCACGGCCCTGCGTCCCCCTTTTGCGCAGGGCCGTTTTTTACCGCGCGCCGTTTACGCGGACTTCAGATCGGCCAGCACGCCGGAGGAGGCGTCGTTTCTCGCCTCCAGCGTGCATTCCACCAGCACATGGCCCTTCAGGCTGTCGCCGGTGACGGCAAGGCGCTCCTCGCGGAAGGGGCGGAGGTACGCCACCTTCCAGTACTGCGGATCGAGCACGAAGGCGCAGGTTCTGGAGAAGGATTCAAAGGCCTGCACGCGGTTGGGCACGAGCTTCAGGGCGCCGAAGTCGGAAACGTACACGTCGATGACGGCCGTGGCCTTCTTCTTTTCGGCCCTTTCCATCTTCGTTGCGCCGCCGGAGAGCACCTCGCTCATCTTCACGCGGATGTCCGGGGCCATCATGATGCGGTCGGGGTTGCCGCCCGCGTTGTAGATGTCCGTGAGCAGCGCCTTGAGCATGGCCTCGGTGGGCACGCGGGCCGTGCCCGCCACGCAGGCCGTGGAAGCGCCGTCGGACTTCGTGCCGTTGTCGGCGGCATAGTTGGTCTGCATCCAGCAGGGAAGCCCGGTCATGAGGCGGCCTTCATTGGAGCCGTTGTCCGCACGGGATACCTTGTTCTGCAGCAGGGCGTATTCCACGTCCTTCTTGAGTTCCTTGGTGCGCAGGGCCATCTGATAGGCGTACTGCCTGTTCACGCCCGCCTGCTTCACGGCCTGGGCCGTGCCGGATACGTTGATGGCCTTTTTGAGGATCTGCGTCCTGTTGGAAAGCTCCGTGGTGTAACTTTCGGAAAAGGTGGTGGTATCCGCGCCTTCCATCACGGCGTTTTCCGCAGGGCTCGCCAGCGTGTCCGTCTGCCATTCATGCAGCGTCTGACTCGCGGTGGACTTGCCGCACATGGTGAGAAACGGCGTGTCCGTGGGAGCCACGTTGAAAATGGTGTCCATGAGGTCGCGGGGCTTGCCCTTGATGTTCGCGTCCCTGAGCTGTCCTGATACTACGTTTGCCATGTTCTCCCTCCCTACATGGTCGCTTCAAACAGCGCCGCCAGAGCATCGGTGCTGTCGGGGTTTCTGCCGAGCATTTCGCGGGCCTTCCTGACCCTGCCCTCTTCCGCGGAAACGCCGCTCCGGGGAGCCTGCACGCGGGGGGCTTCCGCCACCTTCTTCGCCGCCTGGGCGCGCCGGGCCTGAAGTCTGTCGTACAGCATGGCCTTGGCCACGAGCTTCAGCTCATAGCCCTTGGAAAGGCCGCTGATCGCTTCCGCCGGACAGCCCTGGGCGCGCATGTACTCCGCCATGTCCGACGCAAACGTTTTGCCGTCGAAGCCCGCGCCCATGAGCGCCCTGATTTCCGGCTGCACCCCGGCAAACTCCGCGGCCAGGGCCTTTTGCGCTTCGGCCGCCCTCCCGGCTTCGTACTGCCGCACCTGCTGCGCCACGCCCCGCTGCACGCGCCCTATGGCCTCCATGCGGGCCTGATAGTCCTGCTGAAGGCGCACATAGGCCGCAGGGTCGCTCTTTGCCAGTCCCTTCCAGTCCACGGAGCCGTATTCCCCTTCCACAATGCTGCGCATGGCGAAAAGGGCCTGCTGAATCTGGGCGTTGGCCTCCACGGCAAAGGCTTCCTGCCTCTTTCTTTCCGCAAGCTGCTCTGCGCGCACATCGGCCACGGCCTTCGCATGGGCCTGCTCGCGGGCGTTGACCGCGTTTTTCGCCCGCGCCGTCAGTGCGCTCCACTCCGCCTCCTCCCAGCCTTCGGGCATGGGAATGTCGGGCAGGACCTCCTCTTCCTGCTCCTTCCCGGCCTTTGCCGGGCCTTCGTTCCCTTCCTCCGCGCCGTCCGCTCCGCTTTCCTCTCCGGCCGGAAGCGCGTCCTCTTCCGTGCCGTTCCCTTCCGTGCCCGGTTCCCCGCCTTCCGTGAACATGTCCGCAATGGCGTCCACATCGTACACGGCCTCTTCTCTTCCTTCTTCCTGGAATTCCTCGCTCATGTTCTCCCCTTTGCGGCCTCAGTCGCCGCGTTCAGCACTTCATCCCTACCCCTTTCTCCAGCCGCGGCACACGGCGGAAGGGAAGATTTTCGCCCCTCCTGCAAAAAGGCCCGCTTCCGCCCTGCCTCCCTTCCCCCGGAGAGACGCAAAAAGGGCGGCGCTCCCTTGCGGAGCATGACCGTTTCTGATAGGGTGAAGCCATAGGGAACGCCGTCAGCAGAGACACGCTCGCTGCGTGGCCCCTCCCCTCGGGGAGTGTGAGGTATCAGGATGGAAGGCGGAACCATCCGGCGTTCCCCATGCGCGGCTCTTCATGTTGAGGAGCCGCTTCTTGTTTATGGGCGCTGTGAGAAAAGCGGCCCTGCCGCATGGCAGGCGCAGCCGTCAGTCATCCCCCAGAAACCAGCTGAGCAATCCGCCCAGAGCAATATCCCTTCCGGGTGTGGAAGAAAGCTCCCTTCCTACGCCGCGCACCACGGGGGATGCCGCCATCTTCGCCATGCCTGCGCCGCCCAGAATCATGGGGACGGCTTCAGCAGCTCCGCCTTCAAAAAAAGCCATCTTCTTTTCCAGCTCTGTTTCCGGCACGGGCAGGTCAAAAAAGTCCGATATCGTCTTCCCCGGATCGGAAAGGCCGAAGGTCACGCCGCGCCCCAGGCCTTCGAGCGCATTCCTTGTGCCGAGGCCAAGACCGCGCGATATTTCATCGAACGTATCCTGCCATGCCTCCCGCCACGTCCGCTCCTTCCGCTCCGCCGCCTGCGCTTCCCATGGAGCAAGGGCGGCGTCTCCCATCAAGAGGAGCGGCGCTCCCTTGCGGGGCATGGCCGTTTCTGATAGGGTGAAGTCATCGGGAACGCCGTCAGCAGAGATCGCTCGCTGCGTAGGCCTCTCCCATAGCGGAGATGTTTCATTTGCCACAGGATGGAAGGCGGAACCATCCGGCGTTCCCCAGGTGCGGCTCTTCATGTTGAGGAGCCGCTTATTGTTTATGGGGTTCACCTGGTGGAGATAAGTAAATTCTTCCGAAGGACGCAAAGAGCCCCTTCCCCCCGTGCCCTTTCCCAGCGCTGCTACACTTTCGACATAGGGCTTGTTCGCACGCACATAAAACCTGTCTTTGCCTGTCACCAGAGCTTCCACAAGATCTTCTATCTCTTCATTGGACAACTGCCCGTGTCTGGCATTCCAGTAGTGCTGAATATCATTTCTGTCTGCTGCCAGTTTTCGGGTATGAAACGCCCCATTGTCTTCCTTCGCCGCCTTGAAAACTTTCTTCGGCAGGCGTTCCTGAAACTCAAAAACAGGTTCATGCATCGGCAAGGCGCCTTTTGCCGCCTTATCAAGCAGATTCAGCAACCGCCGCCCATCCTTGGAATATACTGCCGCTTCCGCCTCGTCCGGGCTCAGCATTGCCGCGGCGCCGCCGGCGGCAAACAAAGGCAGCAGGCCTTTCCTGAAGTCTACCATCACTCTTCCTCCCTCCCTTCTCGTGCGGAAGGCGCGGTCATACGGGGCGTTCTGCACGTTCCCCCCCGTTTTTTCGCCGCCCGGCTTCTGCCGGCATGTCCGCCACGGCCCCATGCGCCTTTCAGGGCTTCTCCCTTGCGCGCTCAAGCGCCGCGTTCAACACGTCGTCCTTCCCCTTTTTCCCCATCGCGGCCCCCTGCAGCAGCGAAAAAAGTTCCCGCCTCACCTCCTGAAGCGCCCGCTGCATGTACCACCAGTCCTCACGTTTTACCGCGTCGGTACAGGTACGCCACGCCCTGACGTAACGCGCGTCAAGGCATGTAAAGGCCTCACGGAACACCTCGCTCTGCAGAATGCGCCCCGCCTCCAGAGCCTCCATCCTCTCTTCATGCGTCATGCTTTCCCCTCCATGGCCCGCTTCTTCTCGCCGCAACAACGTCCGCCGCGTTCCCCGCCTTGCGGCAAAGACCGCTCCGTCTGCCTCCCGGCGGAAAAAAACGGCGTCGCCCTTACATATTGCCCGCGCCTTTGATGTTGGTCAGGGCACGATCCTTCCCGCCCATGGCCATGCGCGTTTCGTTCAGTTCCTTTTCCATGTTCATTTCCATGGCCTTCAGGGCAAGGCGGCCCTCCACGCGCTCCTTTTCCAGCGCAAGGCGGCTCTTTGCCTCCCATGCCCGGAGCTTCGCCTCCTCCCTCGCCTTCCAGGCGTCCGTCTGCTGCTTTGCCTGCGCCTTCCGCTCTTCCAGCTGCAGGCGTCTCTCCTCCGGCGAAGGCGCGGAAGGCGCGTTTTTCGCCGCTTCCTCCGCCCGCCTTGCATCTTCTTCCGTGCCGAAGAAGCGCTCCGGCGCTTCCAGCCCCGCGGCCTCGCACATTTTGCTGCATGTGTACACGATGTGGGAAAGGCGCACCGGCGAAGCCGCGCCGAGCTGCTGCACAAAGGCGCGCTGCATCTCCAGAATGCGCTGATACACGCCCACAAGCCTGCTCCTGTTGCCCGTGCCGAGCCCCACGGCCACGGAAATATCCATGTCCGGGTCCCAGCTCTGCGGGTCGAAGGCCATGAAGCGCCCCTTGAGCCGGAGCTGCACGGTGTTGTCGTGACAGCGGTGCAGAAGGTGCAGGATGTAGCGGCCGAGGGGCTTGAAAAAGGTTTCGGCATACACGCGGGCAATGAGTTCCAGGCGCTGATTCACGGCTTCTTCCATGATGACGGCGCCCGTGGCCGTGTTCTGCAGCGCATCGGCCTGAAGGCTCTGCGTGCGGCTCGAAACCCCGGTGCGCCGCTCGATGAGGCCGGAGCTCATCTCAAGCCCCTGCAGGGCCTCGCCGGAACAGGTCGCCACCGGCAGGGGAGAGATGGAGGCGTCGCCCTTCACGCGGTGCACGGCCCCCACGCCGCGGGCAAGGAGACTGTCGTATTCCACGCTGCCGCTCATGCCCTCGTTGACCACAAGCTCGCCCTGATTGCCGAGGGCGAGACAGTCCAGATACTGCCGCGTCATTTCGGTGCGCAGGTCCTGCACGTCGGCCACAAGATCGGCCAGGCACAGCCCCACGGCCTGATGCGGCAGAGGCACGGAACAGGCGGCAAAAAGCGGCGCGCGATACAGCGGCCATTCCTCCACCCTGAGCACGCGGCAGGACTCCGCCTCCCCGCAGAAGGTGACCTTCACCTTTTCCGCCACGTTGTCGCCGTTCAGGTCGAAGTCGAGCCACGCCTCATACACCTTGTAGGCGCGTTCCCCCTCCCGTTCGCCCGCGCTCATGCCGTTTTCGTCGTTCACCTCCCTGCCCACGCCGGTTTCGGGCATGATCCCGCCCTCGTCCATGGCCGGCAGGCTCTCGATGAGTTCCCGGCCGTAGCCTTCCCTGCGCAGGTCGGAGGCCGTCTTCCTCTCCCAGAAGGCGATGAAGCGGGCGCTTTCCACATCCTGCGCATCGGCGGAAAGAATGACGTTTTCCGAAGGCACGGGGTCGATGCGTATCTCGCGCCGCTTCACCCTGCGGCGCAGGGAAACGTCGTAGCGCAGCCCCTGCGGCGTGACGCGGCTTTCCACGCGCGGCTCGCCCGCCTCCTCCCCCTCAAGGGAAGGATCGGCCAGCAGGGCCACGGCCTCCTGTTCCGAAAGCCCGGCGTACTGCAGAAGGCGCGTCTGCTCCCTTTCCGGACAGTGGGCGATGCACCAGCCCACGCGCTGGTACAGCCCGTCGGAAAGCACGTCGTGCACCAGGCGGAACATGTTCCGGCCGAACACCACCTGATTGACATACAAGGTCGCGTCCTCCGCCGCCTGCTCCTGCGCCTTGTCGCGCGGGTCGAAGCGGATGATCTCGTCGGTGCAGAACACGCGCATGAGCCCGGGCTTGGCCCATTCCACGGTTTCCATCACCGTGCGGTCCACATAGGTGGAAAAGCCCCTCGACTCGCGCTCCTCGTCCACGCCGTAGCCGTACCCCAGATACCGGCGCTTGAGCGCCGCACGCGCCTCCGAAAGCTTCGAGCCTTCGCGGCCCATGCACCGTTCCATTTCCCGCGCTATGACGCGGCAAAGCTTTTCGTTCTCCATCAGCATACCCTCAGGTTCCTGCGCGGAGGCAGTTTCTGAAATTCTCCCCGTCCGGCCACGTTCTCCACACCCATGGCAAGGTAGCGGAAGGCGTCGGCCCCGTGGCTTGTCCAGTCGTGCAGGGGCCGCGCGCGGAAATCCCCGGCCTTCTCGTCCCATTCGCGCTGATAAAGGCGCAGCGCTTCCAGCCCGCGCGCGCATTTTTCCGCATCAAAGAAGCAGCGCGGCAGAAGAAGGCGCACGGCGTTGATGCCGTCGTCCACCCGCGTCATGGGCAGAACGCGGCCCCGTACGCCTAGCCTTCGCAGGGTTTCGAGCCTTGTGGTGCCGGTGCCGAGTTCCGAAGCCGCCGCATCGTGGGGAAAAAGGTGGTCGCCGTACACATAACCCCGCCTCTGAAGCTCGCGCACATAGTGCTCCAGCCCCACGCCGGAAGACTGGTAATAGTCGATGACATGCACCTCACTGCCCACGATCTGCGCAAACCATATGGCCGTGGAATCGGAAAAGCCGAGATCCCACGCCGTCATCACGGGAAAGCCCGGCCGGTACGGCACGGAGGCAATGCGCCTTTCCCTTTCGAGCGTTTCCATGATGCTGCCGTAATAGGCCCCGGCCACGGCGGCGGTGAAGGAACATTCGTATTCCTGCGCGTATTCCGCCTCGCTCGATTCGCGCCGCGCCACGGCAAGATCCTCTTCGGAAAGTATGCCCGTTTCCGAGGCGCGGTACATGAGCGCCGCCCACTGCTCCCTGTGCAGCCTTGCGTTCTCCCACACCTTCCACAGGGCGTTTCTGCCCTTGGGCGTGCCGAGAAAAAGCGCCCTGCCGCTGGTGGCGAGAAGCATGGGAAGCACGATTTCCGACCACATGGCATAGGGCATCTGCGCCACCTCGTCGAACACCACGTCGCACAGGTTCAGCCCGCGCAGGGCATCGGGATTCTCCGCACCGTACAGGCGTATGCGCGCCCCGTTCGGAAAATCCACGCGAAGCTCGCCCTCGTTCACCTTCGCCCCGGCGGCCAGAGCAATTTTTTTCAGATAATCCCAGGCCACATCCTTGGCCTGACGGCAGGTGGGCGCAATGTACGCCCCCCGGTAGGAGGAAGCGCCCTCCGCCGCATTGCGGCAGAGCCGCGATACCGCAAGCACCGTCTTGCCGAAACGCCGGTGACAGATGAGCACGCCGTACCTACGGCGATCCAGCGCTTCCAGCGCCCTTTTCTGCCATGGCCGGAGGCGGATTCTGACTTCCATCATTCCTCACCGAACAGAATCACTTTCACGCTCTCCCCGCTCCGGACCTTTTCCCTGTCCGCAGGCTTTTCTCCCAGCGTGTCGCGCACCCAGTCCGCGGCGGACTTCTCCCCGCCCGCCGCCTTCACAATCATGGTCCTGCACACCGCAACCCGCGCGGAAACGCCTTCAAGCGCGTTCACCTGCTCAAGCGGCAT
Organism: uncultured Mailhella sp.; assembly: GCF_944324615.1. Lineage (GTDB taxonomy): Bacteria > Desulfobacterota > Desulfovibrionia > Desulfovibrionales > Desulfovibrionaceae > Mailhella. The sequence goes on along the minus strand of NZ_CALUWY010000030.1, from coordinate 7,858 downwards.
CCCGATGAGCACCCTGAGCGCGGCCTCAAAACTGTCCGCCCCGGCAAGGGCGCCGGCCTTCTTCACGCAGACCGGGGCGCGCCCTGTCGCCTGCCGGGGCGTTCCGTCCGGTTCTGCGCGCTCTTTCCGGCTTCCGCGTCCTTTCCGCCCTGCGCGGGGCGGAACGTCCCCTTCCGGCGCAGGCCCGGCTTCCGGCTCCTGTTCCGCACTCGTTCCATCCCCCTTTCTCTCTTCTTCAGGGGCAGAACGGAGCGCGCATGTCCTCTTCTTCTTTGTCACCTCTGCCATGGATGTTCCCGCTCTTCGCCCCTTGAGACCGCCAAAGGCACTTCTGCCGCGAAAGCCTCACGCCCCGGCGGCCTGTTCCCCGCTCACCGTCAGACATTCATCCCCGCGGAAGGGACAGTGCTCCACATGCCTTTTCCGCATTTCCGGCGGCATGGTCCGGCGTATGTCGTTGATGTCGTCGGGGTTCATGAGGTCCACCACCGACAGGCCGAGTTTCTTCAGAAACCACAGCTTCACCGTTTCCCCTCCCAGCCCGCTCACCACCATGGAAACCGCCACCTGCATTTCCGGCGTGACTTCCGGCACGGCAAGGGGCAGCAGCAGCGCACAGCTCACCGCCATGGAGGTGGTGAGCGCCGCGTTCAGAAGCACGGTGGCCGCCCTGTCCCTCCGCGAACGCTGTTTATAGCCGCGCCGGATCTGCCGCGCCGCCGAAGCCATGGCCACGGCCCCGGCAATGAGCGCCAGCGGCCACGCACCGCGCACCGCGCCCAGATATTCGGCGGCATGGTCCGCGCCGTCTCCTCCCATCTGACTCACCTTTCCCCTTCCTACATCGTGATTTTTTTTACACTCGCCAATATTCCGTTTTCCGTGCTATGAATGGTGCTTGCCCCTGATTTCCAACCTGCGAGGAGAACGCATGATCGTGCACGCCTGCCCTTACTGCGAATCGGAAGACATCGGCCTTATTGACATTCTGGGGACCATCTATTCCGTCGGCTGCCGCAACTGCGGCATGACCGGCCCCCACGCGGAAAGCGCGGATCAGGCGGAAACCGCCTGGAACGGCCTCTGTCAGAAAATATGCAGCCACTGCATCTCCCGCCCCTGGGGCCGGGCCATGGCAAAGCGCATCAAGGCCATGAGCGAAGAGGCGGAACTTCAAAGCGGGGCGCACTGAAGCTGCCCCCTCTCTGCGGACAGAGCGCCCCTCCCGTATCGGGCGGGCACGGCCTTCCCGAACATCGGAAGGCCGTCTTCGTCTGCAAGGTTTTCTCCCGGCCGCGGCTTCCGGTGGCGCCTGAGCGCGCAGCATCGCGAAAGCGCCGCCCCCCCGCCGCACCCTGCGCGGAGACCGTGGCGGAAAGCGGACAGGGCGCGCCCTTCTGTGCGGGCGCTTCCGCCCCAAAGGTTCCGGGCACGAACGTTCCCCGTCTTCAGCGCCCGTCCTCCCCGGTCACGTCGTATATCCAGAGCGCAAGACGCCCTGCGTCATCGCTGCTCATCCACAGCCCCGCCCTGCCGTTCAGCTCCAGCTTCCGAAGGCTGGTCAGTACCGGCAGGGGCGGAATCTCCGCCCCTGAGCTGGGAAAGGAGCAGCCCTGCACCGTCATCACGAGCACGGCGGCGCACATCCCTGCCGCGAGCCTCGCGCCAGGCCTCAAGCAGGGCCTGCGCCAGGCGCAGAAGCCCGGCCAGAAGGGCTTTTTTGTCCACATCAGACCTTCTTTTCCTGCGCCGCGTCGTCGGCGTTTCTGGCGCGGCCCACATTCACGGCCAGAAGATTGAGCAGCCGGTACAACACGCGGTACACCGCGCCGCTTTTCTCCGAAGGCGCGGGCAGAAGCGCCGCCACGGCCGCGCACACCCCCATGAGCGAGAGCACAAGCCCCGCGTAGGAGCCGCATACTTCCATAATCATCTCTTCCATGGTCACTCCCTGCCGGTATCACGGCCTGTCTGCCGGAATATCGCCGCACCGGAGCCTCCGGCCGGATCCTTCCGGGCGGCATGCACAACGCTCTTTCTGCGTGCGGAAGAAAAACGCGCCTTCCGCCGCACAAACCATCCCTGAAAAAACGACGGCCCTTCCCTCAGAGGGCCCTGCCGCCCGGCGAGGGGCGGAAATTCGTGTTTCCTTCCCCCGAAAAGGCTTCCATGCTGCAATGCTTCACCCTGTCGCGCTCTTCGGCGCGCTTGGCGTTGTTGAATCGGTCCGTCGTGCCCACAAGGTAGCCGGTAATGCGCCGTATGCGCTCAAAGCCCACGCCGGCGCCTGTGGTCTTTTGTGTATCCATGCTTTTCCTTCCCTGTTTTTGTCCGGGCGGGCCTTCCCCGCCGGGCCGCCATGCCGGGCAGGCGCGGAAAAAGCCGCCCGGAAGTCCCGGCAGGGCGCTGCGTCCCTGAAGGCCGTCTCTAGGCCCCTTCCACCGTTTCTTCCAGCGCGTCCGCACGGCGCAGCCAGCCCTTCAGAAAAGGAGAAAGTCCGTCATTGTTCCGGGCCAGTTCGCAGTAGCGCGCACGGCGGATATGGCACATGGCCACGGCGGTCTTTTTGTCGTTGCAGCTTTTGAGCGCGGCCCAGGTCAGGGGGCCCCAGCGGCCGTCGACCTGAAGACCCAGCGCCTGCTGCGCCATCTTCCTGGCATAGAAGACGCCCATGTTCACGGCCGTGTCGTAGATGACCATGGCGCACAGAGGCTGCACGTTGTCGAGAGGGAACACGTCCCAGAAGTTGCGGCGCAGAACGCGCGCGGCAAGGGAGGGCGTGAGGGCGCGGATATCGTCCTCGTCGATGTCGCCGTCGCCGTCCACATCGCCGGTATGCAGCCCCTGCTCACGCAGAAAACGAAGGGATACGCCGTAGTTCGTCGCTCCGCCCGGATCGGCGGGATGATGCACAAATCCGCCTTCCCAGCGTGAGGTGAAGGCGTGCGCTTTCCTGAAACTGTTCATGCTGACTCCTTTTTCACGGAGCCTAGCAGCGCGCCCATGCGCGGCACAGGGGAAGAAACACGCCGTGGAAAAGATCACACCATGGCGGTAAAGAGAAAGACCGCGTGCATGGCGGAAACAAGGGCCGTAAAGGCCCCTTTTCCCGGTAAAAGGACGACATTCCCCTCTGGAATCTCCCCACACTTCCGCAATATTCCCCACCCGTGCACCGTATCGCACGACATCAGTCCGTATCGAAACCGTACCGCTGAAAAACGGATATTGCCTCCAATGCTGTTCTTGTCTATACTGAATATGCTATGCGGATATCCCCATGAAGAAACATGAATGAATGTTCCGTGATACCATGGCGCTTCATTGAACATCCCCTTCTTTTACGAGGACAAGATATGCACCACCCGTTCAGCGGAGACTTTCTACAGTGGATTCACACATTTCTGTCTGTTCTGGAAACACACAGCATTCAGCGTTCCGCGCAGAGACTGTGCCTTTCCCCCTCCGCCGTGAGCTATCAGATACGCAAGCTGGAAACAGAGCTGGGGCGCACGCTCTTTGAGCGCACAAGCTCGGGCATGACGGCCACCCATGAAGGCCTCCAGCTGCGAAACGACATTCTGCCCATACTGGACGCGCTTGACAGGCTCAAGCTCGGGAAAAACGCCGGAAACCGCCTGAAAGGCACGATACACATCACCTGTCTGGACAGACTCGCCCACGAACTGGTCTTTCATATTCTGAATTTCCGCAGGCTTCACCCTGAGGTGCACTTCATTCTGGATGCCACCTCCTCAAAGAACGTTCATCAGCTTGTAGTTTCGGGCATGATGGATTTCGGCCTCACCATCTACCGCGAAATCCCGGGCTTCATCCAGTTTACGGAACTTCGCCCCAGTTCCGCCTTTCTTTATACGCCGAAGGGCAATCCCTATGATCTTCCGCCCGTCCCCACCTGGCAGCAGATATGCACTCTGCCCTTCATCGCGCTCACGCTGGACGGCTACGTCAACCCCATTCTGGCAACCATACCGGACCTGCCCCAGCCTAAAAACGTCATCATCGCCATCAACAACTTCATTCTCGCCATGCAACTGGTCAGGGAGGGGGTAGGGGTCTGCATCGCCCCGCCGCTCACGCCTCTGGAAACGGAGGAAGATTATACCATCTTCAACATCGACCATATCTTTGCCATCGGCAGGCTCGGCATCATCAGCCGGAAAAACAAGCTCCGTTCCTCCCCTGCGCGCGAATTTTTCGACTACCTGCGGGTGGTCTATCCCCGGGGACAGGAAAACGATGTTCACACGGACCTTTCCTCCCGTTCCCTCTGCGCCGGGTAAATGCCGCTCTTTTCCGGGCAGGCGCGCCATGCCTCCGCGCACCTGCTCCGCCGGAAGTCACCATATTCCGCAGCGTTTTTCTGCCGCCCGGAAGGCACGTCGTGCAGGCGGGGCCGCCTGAGGGCGGCTCTTCTGTCGGCCTGCGGCCTTCCTTCCGCCCTTTCTCCCCGACCAGAGCGCCGGGGCGCTCCGCCTCCTTCCGGAACGCCCCGCAGGTATCTTCCGCATCCATGCCTCCGGAAGCACCGACCCGCCGCCATGCAATATAATTGCATGGTGCCATGCAAAAAGAATCTTTTGACAATACTGCACGGCGGGGTGTTTTATAACCATAGAGGCAGAATCTTCTTCAAGCACCTTGATACCAGGAGGTCTTCCGGAGTTTTCGTCTGTTTTCACCGACGAATATCTTGTTTTGCGGTGTGGTTTTACCGTCACACGTTCACCTCTTTCCATCAGGAGGCGCGTATGCAGATACGAGGATTCCACAAAGTACGGCAGGTTACAGCAGTGCTGCTGGCAGGAATGGGGCTGACAAGCCTTCTTTTCTCCCCCGCTGCAGGCTTTGAGTACAAGTCGGAAAAACATCTGAGCAAGGCGGCGGTATTCTCCAAAAACGGCATGGTGGCATCCGCCCATCCTCTGGCCTCCCGCGTGGGCGTGCGCATTCTGGAAGACGGGGGCAACGCCTTTGACGCGGCCGTGGCCACGGCCCTGACCCTCAACGCGGTGGACATGGCCATGTGCGGCCCCGGCGGCGCGAGTTTCTGGCTTCTGTGGAATGCGAAGGAAGGCAAGCTCTACGCGCTCGACGCCGACACCCAGGCCCCGGCGGCGGCCACTCCCGACAAGTTTGCAGACCGCTCCGAGCTGCTCTCCGGCCTGAAGGCCATGGGCATTCCCGGCAACATGATGGCCTACTGCACCGTGCTGGAAAAGTTCGGCACCATGCCCTTCAGCAAGGTGGCCGAGCCTGCCATCCGCTACCTTGAGGAAGGCTTCGTGCTCAGCCAGCGCCAGAGCCACAACTACAAGACGCAGGCGGCCCAGGCTCCCATGATGTACCCCAACCTCGCGCGCGTCTTCGCTCCCGACGGAGAATGGCCCGACGCCGGCGCCATCATGAAGAACCCGGAACTTGCCGCCACCTACCGCACCATTGCCAAGGAAGGCGTGGATGCGTTCTACAAGGGTTCCATCGCCAGGGAAATGGTCCGCTACATGCAGGAGAACGGCGGGCTGTGGACCATGGAAGACCTTGCGAACTACAAGGTTCTGTGGGTCGAGCCTCTGCACATGAAGTACAAGGATCTCGACGTGTACGGCATGCCGCCGCCCTCCAGCTCCGTGACGTGGATGGAAGCGCTCAAGATAGCCGAAGGCTTCGACTGGTCGAAGATAGAAGACAACAGTCTGGAATACCTGCATCTCATGGTGGAAATCGACCGCCTCGCCCACGCGGACTCCTATGAGTTCGTGGCAGACCCGAAGTTTGTGGAAAGCCAGGCGGAGAACCTTCTTTCCGACAACTACGCCGCGGCCCAGCGCCTGCGCATCGACAGAAAGAAGGCGGCTCCCGGCAAGGTGCAGCCCGGCAACCCCGCGGAATGGAGCAGGAAGGTTCCCGCGAGTGCGGCTCTTCCCGACTCTCTCGCCTCTGAACCGGTGTCCCTTGCGGAAAGCACCCGCAACATGGCCTATCGCGGCAATACCAACCATGTGGTGGTCGTGGACAAGGACGGCAACTGCGTCAGCTTCACCCATACTCTCGGCCAGTTCTTCGGCGGTCAGGACATTCTCGGCAATACCGGCGTCATCGGAAACAACGGTATGGACTGGTTCGACCTTGCCGACAACCCCTGGACGGAAAAGCCCAGCAATCTCATCGTGGCCCCCGGCAAGCGCAACCGCTGGACGCTCTCTCCCGGCATGTTCTTCCAGAACGGCAAGCCCCGCATTCTGGTGGGCGGTTCCGGTGCGGAATCCACCATGCCCGGCATCTTCCAGGTCATGATCCGCATGCTGGAATACAAGCTCAACCCGCAGGCCGCCATTTCCTCACCGCGCTTCCTGTACGGCGACATGTACCACTATTCCGCCGGAACGCGCCTGGCCATCGAGCCCGAGCTGCGCTCCCTGTGGGAAAAGGACATGGTACGCATGGGGCATGATTCCGTGCCCGGTTCGCAGATATGGCGCATGAGCTCCGGCAACGTGTGGGTGATTGAAATCGACCCCGAAACCGGAACCTACGCAGGCGGCGCCGAAGTCCGCGGCGACGGCCATGTGGATGCCTTCTGACGCCACGGCTGAATGCGCGTCACCTTCCCCGGAACAGAAACCGCCCTGCGGCCTGAATGCCCGGTGCTCATCCGGCCGCAGGGCGGGGCAAGGACAAAGAATCTTTCCGAACATGCAACCCAAGGAGATACCATGCGTCATCTTTTCCGCTCCGCCGTATGTGCTCTCGGTCTGATCGCCCTGTCCGTGATCGGCGCCCAGGCCGCCGATTTTCCCAAGATACAGACTCCGGCTCTGTTCACCTCCCTGGGTCAGAGCCCCGACGCCAAGACTCTTTCCGTGCTGGCCGGCCGTGCCAAGCTTGCCGGGGAATACAAGCCTCTGGCAGGCGTTGAAGACGTGGCTGCCGCCAAGACCGTATTCATCACCGTAGGCACCAGCCTCAAGGGCTTCGGCTCCGCGGGCGTGAACCTCGATACGGAAAAGAAGCGCTGCCAGGATCTCGTGAAGGCCGCGAAGGACAGCGGAGCATACCTTATTCTCGTCCACATCGGTGGTGAAGGCCGGCGCGATGCCATGACCAATCAGCTGCTGGAAGAACTCGCCCCCAGCGTGGATGCCTTCCTCGTGTATGAAGCGGGCAACGGCGACGGCTTCTTCACCAAGGCCGCAGGCGACCGGCCCATCATTCTGGTACCCAAGGCCATAGAAATCGCCAAGGTGCTCGGCAACCTCGCCGCGGGCAGCTGACCTCTTTTCGCCGCCGGCACGGGGCCCTTCTCCTCCTTTCCCCTGCGAAAAAGCCCCGGCCGCGCGGCGGCAGGTCCGGAACCCCTTCCCGATCGAAAAACTCCGGCGACGCCCCGCTGCTCTCCTCCACGACACGTCCTCCCTTTCCGCTCCGCCCGTCGGAAGCCGTCTTGTTTCACACCTTCGACATGAGGGGGCCCTATGTTCACACATTCCCACGGCGACGCCATGTATGTCACGGCAAGCATCGCGCTGGCGGCCATGATAGTCAGTTATGTCGCCATTCTTCTGCTGGGAAAGAAATTCAGGCAGGACATCCCCATTGCCATCAATCTGTTCGTTTCCGTCGCCGTAAGTGCCGTGGTCACGGGCTTCGGCATTCCGTTCCGACACCTGTTCGAAGGGCCGGTCTGGTACATCTACATCAACCTCGTGATCTTCACCGGCATGATGTTCCTCACCTGCCTCAGGCAGGCGGGAAACCTGGACTGCATCGCCTACGATATCGTGACCACCTTCCGCAACAGGCCGACCATCATGTTCTGCCTCATCACGCTGCTGCT
>NZ_CALUWY010000029.1 GCF_944324615.1 uncultured Mailhella sp. | reverse complement strand
GCTCCCTTTCCCCGCAGGAACGAAAAAAACGAAAAAAAAGCCCTCCCCCATGCCTGACGTGGGAAAAAGGGGAAGGCCTGCCGCCATGCTCAGGGCCTGTCCCCTGCTGGAGGGAGCGGAAAAGCGCCGGGGAGTGGAAAAATCCCGGGCAGGCTCCGGCGCAGGACAGACCTTCCGCACGAAAAACGCCCTGCCCGCCGGGGAAGGAGGGCGCTGTTGCCCTATCCCCATGCCTCTACTGAAAGCGCCCTGCTTGCCGGGGAAAAATCCTGCCCCCTTCGGCCCTCAGCGTGCTCCGCCGGGGAAAAAACGGGGCACAGGCCTCTCCCCGCGCTCCGGAACGGAATCCCTCCCCTTTTTCCCACCCTGCGGGGCTTTTCTCCCCCCTGCGCCGGGGGCGGCTCCTCCCCCATGCCCGGAGCGGCCTGCACAAGGGGGGGCAGAAAGGCTGTGCCCCCCCCAAAAAAATGCCCGCGCCTTTCCGGAAGAGGGGGAAAAGCCGCTCCTTCCCCCGCAGGAACGAAAAAAACGAAAAAAAAGCCCTCCCCCATGCCTGACATGGAAAAAAGGGGAAGGCCTGCCGCCATGCTCAGGGCCTGTCCCCTGCTGGAGGGAGCGGAAAAGCGCCGGTGAGTGGAAAATCCCGGGCAGATTCCGGCGCAGGACAGACCTTCCGCATGAAAAGCGCCCTGCCCGCCGGGGAAGGAGGGCGCTGTTGCCCTATCCCCCATGCCTCTACTGAAAGAGCCCTGCTTGCCGGGGAAAAATCCTGCCCCCTTCGGCCCTCAGCGTGCTCCGCCGGGGAAAAAACGGGGCACAGGCCTCTCCCCGCGCCCCGGAACGGAATCCCTCCCCTTTTTCCCACCCTGCGGGGCTTTTCTCCCCCCTGCGCCGGGGGCGGCTCCTCCTCCATGCCCGGAGCGGCCTGCACAAGGGGGGGCAGAAAGGCTGTGCCCCCCCCCAAAAAAAATGCCCGCGCCTTTCCGGAAGAGGGGGAAAAGCCGCTCCCTTTCCCCGCAGGAACGAAAAAAACGAAAAAAAAGCCCTCCCCCATGCCTGACGTGGGAAAAAGGGGAAGGCAGGGCCCTTCTGCGCGGCTTTTTTCCGCCCGCGCCTTCCCGGGAAGGCCGCGACGCGCACAAGGGGGCCTTTTCCCCGCCGCAGGGACTTTTGAACGCCGATGCTGCGCGCCGATTTTCCCGTTTTTTGTAACACTTCTGATTTTTCCTGTGATATTCACCTGTTGCTTTTCATTATCTTTCCTCCGGCCTTGACAGTTTTTCTTTTATAGGCAAAAAGTGGGGAAAAGTGGCACAAAGTGGAAACGCGCTATGGTGTTCAGAGGAAGGTTCTCCCGCAACCTCGACCAGAAGGGTCGTCTGATGCTCCCCCCGGAACTGCGCTCCGCCCTCACGGCGGAAAGTGCGGCGGCTCCGGAATCTTCAGACCCGTCCTCCTGCTCCTTCGTCCTCACCACCTACGACGGCTGCCTCGTGGCGTTTTCCTGGCGGGACTGGACGGAACTTGAACAGAAGTTCATGCGCATCCCCAATCCTTCCGCGCGCGTGCGCGCCTTCCGCCGCCTGGTCATAGGCGGGGCGGAAAAGCACACGCCCGACGCCCAGGGCCGTATTCTGCTTTCTCCCGATCACCGCGCCTATGCCGGGCTGGAAAGGGAGGCCACCGTTCTCGGTCTTGTGGACCGTTTTGAAATCTGGAATCCCGCCGCGCTCCGGGCTTCCATGGCGCCGGAACATCTCGAAGGCGTCACGGAAGAACTTGCCGCAAGCGGCATTGATTTTTCCCTCTAGCCCCTTTTCGCCATGCCTCATCGTCCTGAATCCGCCTCTCCCGTCACTGCCGAAAACGCAAGGCACGTTTCCGTACTTCTGCCCGAAGTGCTGGAAGCTCTGGCCCCGCGCCCTGAAGGCCGTTATCTCGACGGCACCCTGGGCCTTGCCGGGCATTCGGCCGCCCTCATGGAAAAAAGCGGCGGCAGGGCCTTCCTCTGCGGACTGGACAGAGACCCGCAGGCCCTTGTGCGCGCCCAGAAACGCCTTGAGCCCTACGGCGACCACTGCCGCCTCTTCTCCCTGGAATACGCCTCCTTTGCCGACGCGCTGGACGCCCTCGGCTGGGAAAGCGTGGACGGCGCGCTTCTGGACATAGGCGTCTCCTCCCTGCAGCTCGACGTGAACGAACGCGGCTTTTCCCTGCACGGCGACGCGCCGCTCGACATGCGCATGGACATGGGCGGCTTTTCCCACGCGGGGCGGGAACCGTGGACGGAATCGGCGCGCACGGTGGTGAACATGGCCGACGTGAACACCCTGCGCCGCATCATCGAAACCTTCGGGGAAGATCCGCAGGCGCCGCGCATCGCCCGGGCCATTGTGGAGGCGCGGCAGAAGGCCCCCATCGAAACCACGGGGCAGCTTGCCGACATCGTCTGGCACGCCTACCCCGCCAAATGGCGGGAAACGGCGCGCAACCACCCGGCCACGCGCACCTTTCAGGCCATACGCATGGTGGTGAACGACGAACTCGGTCAGCTTGAACGCTTTCTCGACGCCATCCTGCCCCGGCTCGCCGTGGGCGGAAGGCTGGCCATCATCACCTTTCATTCGCTGGAAGACCGCATCGTCAAACAGCGATTCCGCACCTGGAGCACCGACTGCCTGTGCCCGCCGCACCTTCCGCGCTGCGTGTGCAACCACCATGCCGAAGTGCGCCTCCTGACAAAAAAACCCATCGTCCCGGGAAAGGACGAACTTCTCATCAACCCCAGAGCCGGCAGCGCGAAGCTCCGCGTCGTGGAAAAACTGCCGCCGTTCAAGAAGGAGGAGCTGTCATGAATTCGCATACCGCCACGCTTGGTTCCGGGGGCTGGTTCCTCATGCTCATCGTCTCCATCCTGTTCAGCCTCATCATGGGCGTGGCCCTCACCTGGCTGAGCATCGACAGGAGCGACACGGCCTATACCATCCAGAAGATGCAGAGGCAGACGGACTCCGCCCGCGCCCACGTCGCCAAGCTGGAAGTGGAACGCGACAGCCTTCTTTCCCCCTACGTCCTCGGAAAAACCGCCGAGCAGCTCGGCATGAGCATGGCCGACCCCGGCCAGATCCGCCGTATCAACCCAGGCAGGAACAAATAGCCCCATGCGCCCGAACAGTTCTTCCTCGTCGTCGTCCCGCATGCCGGGGCGGCGGCGCGCCAACCGTCGCCTCCCCTCAAGTCAGCCCTCTGCCACCCAAGGCAAAGGGCTGTTCTCGCGCATACGCGCGCGGTGGGCCTGGCTGCTCGGGCAGCGATTTCACTATGCGGCGGCGCTCTTCATCGTGTGCTGGCTGCTTCTGTGGTTCCGCGCCTTCGAGGTGCAGGTGCTGCTCGGCCCCGTATACAGCGAAATGGCCGAACGCCAGCACACCTATACCGAGGTGATCGAAGGCGCGCGCGGCAGCATTCTCGACCGCAACGGCCGCGTGCTGGCCCGCAGCGTGGCCTGCCAGTCCGTGTACGCGAACCCCCGCGTCATGGAAGACATCAATGACGCGGCCGAACGGCTCGCCCCGCTTCTGAAGCGAAGCCCCGCCGACCTCGCCGCCGTGTTCCGCAAAAACAAGGCCTTCATCTGGCTGGCCCGCAAGGTGGACGACGCCACGGCCACAGCCATTCAGAAGGAAGGCATTCCCGGCATCGGTCTTTCCCGCGAGTTCGAGCGCGTCTACCCCTACCGTCATCTGGCGGGGCAGCTGCTGGGCTTCGTGGGCGTGGACAGCCACGGCCTCGAAGGTGTGGAACTCGCCTACGACGACAGACTGCGCGGCACCAGCGTGAAAAGCCGCGTGTCCCGCAACGCCGCGGAACAGATCCTCAACCAGAAGGAGGAACCTTCGGAACAGCGCGGGGAGGACATACACCTCACCATCGACGTGCAGGTGCAGTTCATTGCCGAAGACGTCATTGCCGACGCCGTGCGCTCCTCGGGCGCGCGCTGGGGCGGGGTTCTCGTCTCCGAAGTGGAGAGCGGCGAAATTCTCGCCTGGGCGCAGTACCCCTTCTTCAATCCCAACAATTACCGGGAAGCCAGTTCCGCCCTCTACCGCAACCGCCTCTCCGGCGACAGTCTGGAGCCCGGCTCCACCTTCAAGCCCCTGCTCATGGCCGCGGCCCTGGAGGAAAAGCTCGTCACGCCGGAAACCAAAATTTTCTGCGAAAACGGCGTGTGGCGCACCCGCTACGCGCCCATACGCGACGATACCCACGCCTACGGCGAACTCACGGCCACGGAAATCATTTCCCGTTCCAGCAACATCGGCATGGCCAAGATAGGGCTCATGCTGGGCACGCAGAAGTTCCATTCCTACCTTGCAAGGCTGGGCTTCGGGCAGAGAACGGGCATAGGCATCCACGAAAGCCGGGGCATTCTGCGTGCCCCGCGCGACTGGAGCGAGCTTGACCTCATGTCCACCTCCTTCGGGCAGAGTATTTCCGTCACCGGCATACAGATGCTTCAGGCCTACACCATTCTGGCCGACGGCGGGGAATTCCGGCCGCTCAGCCTGGTGATGAACGAACCGGGCCAGAGCGACAACGCCTCGGGCCAGCGCATCTTCTCCAAGAGAACCACGCGCACCGTGCTCAAGATGATGGAAGAAACCGTGGACGGCAACGGCACGGGCACCCGCGCCCGGATTCCGGGCCTCAGGGTGGCGGGCAAGACCGGCACGGCCCAGAAGGCCGATCATTCCGGCCGCGGCTACAGCCGCAAGCGCCTTGCCTCCTTCGGCGGCATCGTGCCTGCGGACGCGCCGCGCTACGTCATCTACGTCATGCTCGACGAACCCACCACCACGGGCTACGGCGGCGCCATCGCCGCGCCCGTGTTCCAGAAGGTGGCCTCCCGCACGCTGGCCTACAACGGCTATCTGCCCGACGTCACCTTTGCCATGGCCGAACAGGCCAAGGAAAGAGCGCTCACCCCCGCCCAGAGGGAACAGCGCAGAAAAGACGCCATCTACCTCGCCAACCTCGCCAAATACCGCGCAGAAAAAGCCAGGAAGGAACGCGAACGCGCCCAGAAAATGGCCGGAAAGGCCCTTGCCGACAACACCCTCATGCCCAACCTCCGGGGCCTTACCCTGCGCAAGACCATAGAAACCTGCGTCGCGCGCGGCATCATCCCCACCATGGAAGGAAGCGGCACCTTCGTGCTCAGGCAGAGCCCCGCACCGGGCAGCCGCATCAACGAAGACAGCACCTGTACCGTGTGGCTCACCGACACGCCTCCCGATTCCGAAACCTCCCCTTCCGCCGCAAAGGAGTAAATCCATGCGCATCACCCCCGCCCAGCTCTGCGAAGAACTCCGCAAGTGCACCCGCAATATTCAGACCGATTCCCGCCTTGTGGAACAGGGCGACGTGTTCGTGGCCCTGCCCGCCGCCGTTCCCGGGGAACGCAGCAAAACGGCGACCCATATCCGCATGGCGCTGGACAAGGGGGCCTGGGCCGTGGTGGCTCCCGCCCGCAGCGTGGAGCGGATGAACCTGAAGACCAAGGGCGACCGGGAACATGCCTGGCTGCTGTGCGAGGATTCGCGCGCCATGCTCGGCACCCTGGCGGCCGCGCGCTTCGGCACGGAAAACAGCGACATCCCCGTCATCGCCGTCACGGGCACCAACGGCAAGACCACCTGCGCCTATCTGCTGGAACATCTTTACCGTTCCAAGGGCATTCCCGTGGGGGTACTCGGCACCATAAGCTACCGCTGGCCCGGGCATGAGGAGGCCGCGCCCCTCACCACGCCCGGATGCCTCACCCTGCACCGCGCCATGAAGGACATGCGCGAGGCCGGGGCAAAGGCCGTCATCATGGAGGTTTCCTCCCACGCCATCGACCAGAAGCGCATTGCGGGCATCAACTTCAGCGCCGTGGCCTTCACCAACCTCACGCAGGACCATCTCGACTACCACAAGACCATGGAAAACTATTTCCAGGCCAAGCGCGCGCTTTTTGCGGATTTTCCCCTGCGCAGCAAGGCCATGGTCATCACCAACGACGATCCCTACGGCCACCGGCTTCTTGAGGAATTTCCCCAGGCGCTCGGCGTCGGCATCCGCACGCCTCTGGCGGGCCGCCCCTTCCTTCTGGCCGACGTGCGCCGCGCCGACACCGAAGGCCTTTCCCTGCACTTCTACTGGCAGAAGAACCGCGAGGAGCGGCTCGACTGGGTCATGCACAGCCCGCTCATCGGCCTGCACAACGCCAACAACCTGTGCACGGTATGCGGCATCGCCCTCAGCATGGGCTTTTCCGTGGAAGATCTGCAGTGCCTTTCCGGCTTTGCGGGCGTTCCGGGCAGGCTGGAACGCATCGTCGTGCCTTCCGCCGCATGGATGGCCGGGGCGCAGACCGGCGTATTCGTGGACTACGCCCACACGCCCGACGCGCTCACCCATGTGCTCAAGACCCTGCGCGACGCGCGCTTTTCCCGCCTCATCACCGTGTTCGGCTGCGGCGGCGACAGAGACCGCACCAAGCGCCCGCTCATGGGCGAGGCCGTGGCCGAGATGAGCGACATTGCCATCGTCACTTCCGACAATCCGCGCACGGAAGACCCGGAAGCCATCATCGACGACATCATGCCCGGGCTGGAAAAGGCCGCGCAAGTCTACCGCGAAAGCGACCGCCGCAAGGCGCTGGAACTGGCCGTGGGCCTGCTTCAGAGCGGCGACGCCCTGCTTGTGGCGGGCAAGGGACATGAAGACTATCAGATCATAGGAACCACGAAACATCACTTCAGTGATCAGGAAATACTCAGGGAGCTGATCTCGTGCAGATGACGCTGGAACAGGCCGCAAGGCACGCAGAGGCCACGGTGCTTTATCCTTCTTCCGTGACCATCACGGGAGCATGTACGGACAACCGGCAGGTTTCTCCGGGCAATATCTTTGTTGCCATTGCCGGTGAAAAGGTCGACGGGCACGATTTCGCAGCCGCCGCCGTCAGGGCAGGGGCCGCGGCCGTGCTTGCCGAACGCGACCCCTTCCACGGCGAAGCCCCCGCCCCGGTGCTCGTGGTGAAAAACAGCGTGGAGGCCCTCGGACGCATGGCCCATGCCTGGCGCCTTGCCTTCAGCGGCCGCGTGATCGGCATCACCGGCACGGCGGGCAAGACCACCACCAAGGAACTGCTGGCCCACATTCTGTCCGTGCACGGCAAGACGGCGAAAAACCGCATGAACCTGAACTCGCAGATAGGCATGCCCGTCTCCATGCTGGCGGCCGACGGCGACGAAGACTTCTGGGTCATGGAAGCGGGCATCAGCCACCCCAACGACATGGACGAACTCGGCCCGATGCTCAGGCCCGATCTTGCCATCATCCTCAATGTGGGCGCAGGCCACAGCCTGGGCCTCGGGGACAAGGGCACGGCCTACTACAAATCGCGCCTTCTGGCCCACATCGCTCCGGGCGGCAGGGCCCTTGTGAGCGCCGATTACGACGACCTCGCCCGCGAAGCCCTCGCCCTGCGGCCCGACACCGTGTTCTTTTCCATCAGGGGAGCGGACGTTCCCTACAGGGCGGAGTATCTTGGACTTGACGAAACGGGCCGGGGAAACTACCGTCTGTGGCTCGACGGCGAAGAGCTCACCGTAAACTGCGCCCTTTCCGGCCCGTACGCTGCGGAAAACATCATTGCGGCCGCGGCGGCGGCCCATCTTTCCGGCCTGAATGCCGGAGAGATACGAAAAGGCGTGGAAGAGGCCCCCTTCCCCGCCCAGCGCTTCGCACGGCACGAACTGCCGGGCTGGACGGTCATCGACGACACCTACAACGCCAACCCCCTTTCCGCCCGGCGCATGCTTGAGGCGGCGGCGGAACTTGCCCGCGGCAGGGACTTTGTCTGCGTCATGGGCGCCATGGGGGAACTCGGCGATGTGGCGGAAGAAGAGCATGAAAGGCTCGGCAGGGAACTCGCCCTCTCCGGCTGCAAGGCCGTGTTCTGGACGGGAGAACATGCCGAGCAGGTGGAAAAGGGGCTGAAAAGCCTTGATTTTCCCGGATTTTTCGCCGCCTTTTCCGAAGCGGGGGATTTTCTTCCCGCCTTTGAGCGCTGGGAAAAGACCCGGGGGGAAAAACACCCGGGGCTTGTGATTTTCAAAGGTTCGCGCGTCAACCGTATGGAACGCCTCGTCACCCTTTTCATGGAACAGAAAAACCATGCTTTATAACCTGCTCGTCCCCTTCAGTCAGGATGTCTCCCTGCTGAACGTGTTCCGCTACATCACCTTCCGTTCGGCGGGGGCGCTCATCTGCGCCCTGCTCTTCACCATACTCACCGGCCCGTGGTTTCTGAAAAAGCTCACGGCCCTCAAGGTGGGGCAGCCCATACTCTCCTATGTGCCGGAACATCAGGCCAAGGCGGGCACGCCCACCATGGGCGGGCTGCTCATCATGGCCGGGGCCATCGTGTCCACCCTGCTGTGGGCCGACCTTTCCAACGTGTACATCTGGCTCACCATGCTGGTGTTCGTGGGCTTCGGCGCAGTGGGCTTCGTGGACGACTACACCAAGATACGCCATCACGAGAACAAGGGCCTCTCCCCCCGCGCCAAGATGCTGGGGCTCATTGCCGTGTCGGTGGTGGCCATCAGCCTGCTGCTCATGGAACCGGCCTATTCCAGCAAGCTTTCCGTGCCCTTCTTCAAGCAGTTCATGCCCGATCTCGGCGTGTTCTATGTGGTGTTCGCCGTGGTGGTGCTCATCGCCTCCTCCAACGCCGTGAACCTCACCGACGGGCTGGACGGCCTGGCCATACTGCCCGCGGTGATGTGCTTCATGGTGTACGCCATCTTCATCTATGTGGCGGGCCATGCGAACTTCGCCCAGTACCTGCAGGTGCCTGCGGTGCCGGGCGTGGGCGAGGTCACGGTGTTCTGCTGCGCGCTCATGGGTGCGGGGCTCGGCTTTCTGTGGTACAACTGCTTCCCCGCACAGGTGTTCATGGGCGATGTGGGTTCCCTCAGCCTCGGCGGCGTGCTGGGCTTTCTGGCCGTGCTCTGCAAGCAGGAACTCATCCTCATCGTGGCGGGCGGCGTGTTCGTCATGGAAACGGTGTCCGTCATCATGCAGGTGGGCTTCTTCAAGGCCACGCACGGCAGAAGGCTGTTCCGCATGACGCCGCTGCACCATCATTTCCAGAAGGGGGAACATCCCCTGCCGGAATCCAAGATCATCGTCCGGTTCTGGATCATTTCCGTGCTTCTGGCCATCATTTCCCTTTCCGTCCTTAAACTGCGCTGAGGTGTATTGTGGCTACCTTTTCCCTTGCCGGCAGAAGCGTTGCCGTGATAGGCGCGGGCAGAAGCGGCAGAGCCGCCCTGCGCCTGCTGTATGAGGAAGGCGCAAGTGTGCGCCTTCTGGAAAAAACGCCGGAGAACATGCCTGCGGACTTTTCCGCCTGGCTTTCCGAACATCATATTCCCGTGTTCGGCGGCGAACACACGCCCGAATCCTTCGAGGGCGTGGAACTCGTCATTCCCAGCCCTGCGGCGGCAAAGGCCGTCATCGAACCTCTTCTTCCCGTGAGAGAGGACGGCACCAAGGCCGGCATCATGGCCGAAACCGAACTTGCCTGGCGCCTGCTCGACCATGAGCCCGTCATCGGCATCACGGGCACCAGCGGCAAGACCACCACCACGAGCATCATTTCCGCCATGCTGAAGGCCCACGGCCTCACGGTGTTCACGGGCGGCAACATCGGCGTGCCCCTTTCGGAATATGTGCTTGCCCGGAGGCACGGGGAGAAGAAGGCCGACGTGGTGGTGCTCGAACTTTCCAGCTTCCAGCTCCAGACCTGCTCCACCCTGCACCCCCGGGTGGGCGTGCTGCTCAACATTTCCGAAAATCACCTCGACTTCCACAAGGACATGGAAGAATACACCGAGGCGAAGATGCGCCTTTTCGCCCGTCAGACGGCGGAGGACCTTGCCGTTCTCTCCCCCGCTCTGCGCAGCCTGCCGGAAACATTCGGCATGAAGGCGCATGTGGTCTTCCTCACGCCCGGGGCGCGGCCCTTCCCGGAAACGCGGCTCATCGGCGCGCACAATCAGAGCAATGCGGAAGCGGCCTTCCTTGCCGTTTCCCCCTTCGGCGTGACAAAAGAGGAAGCCGCGCGCGCCATGCGGGAATTTACGCCCATAGCCCACAGGCTGGAACATGTGGCGGACATTGCGGGCGTGCAGTATGTGAACGATTCCAAGTGCACCACCATCGAGGCGCTCAAGGTGGCGCTCGGCGCCTTCGAAAGGCCCGTCATCCTGCTTGCCGGCGGCAAGTTCAAGGGGGGCGATGTGGAAGGCATGAAGCCTCTTCTGGCGGAACATGTGCGCGCCGTGGCCCTGTACGGCGCCTCGCGCGAACATTTTGAACCCGCCTGGAAGGACACGGTGCCCGTCACCTGGGACGAGACCATGGACGAGGCCCTTGCCCGCGCCCGTTCCCTGGCAAGGGAAGGCGACGCGGTGCTGCTTGCTCCGGCCACCTCCAGCTACGACCAGTACAAGAACTACATCGAGCGCGGCGACCATTTCCGCGAACTCGTCCTGCGCATGCAGAACGAAAAGGCGTAAGCTGCCCCGTCCCGGCCCGCGCCGGGGCGGACAACGGCCCTCTGCACCGATGAAACCCCACAAGGATCGCCCATGAACCTGCGCAAGAAAAAACCGACCGCTCCCGAACCGGAACTGCCCTTCGGTCCGGTGGACTGGTGGCTGCTCGCCCTGCTGCTTCTGCTCCTGTGCGTGGGCCTTGTGGCGGTTCTTTCCGCAAGCGGCCCCATCAGCCAGCGCACCTACAACGAATCGTACCACTTCTTCCACCGTCAGCTGCAGACCATGCTGCTCGGCGGGGTCTTTGTGGCGCTGCTGTGCTGGATTCCGCGCTCGTTCATCAACAAACTCCATTACTGGGGCATAGGCGTGGTCATGGTACTGCTCGTGCTGTGCCTGCTCATAGGCCCCACCATCAACGGCGCCCAGCGCTGGCTGGACTTTCACTTCATGATGGTGCAGCCCATGGAATTCGCCCGCATCGCCCTGGTGATGTACCTGGCCTATTTCATGAGCAGCAAGCAGAGCATGATCCGCGAGTTCAGCCGCGGCCTTCTGCCGCCCACGCTCATCACGCTGTTCATCTGCGCGCTGCTCGTGCTTCAGCCCGACCTCGGCGGCACCATCATCATGCTGACCATACTCTTCTTCATGTGCCTCGGCGGCGGCACGCGCGGCTGGTACCTCATGATGGTGCTCATCATCGCGGCCGTGCTCGTGGTGGCGCTCATCATCGTGGAACCCTACCGCTGGGCGCGATGGACGGCCTACCTCGAACCCTTTGCCAACGCCAGAGGTTCGGGCTATCAGATCGTGCAGAGCCTGCTTGCGCTGGGCAGCGGCGGCATTTTCGGCGTGGGACTCGGCGGCAGCATACAGAAGACCGTGTACCTGCCCGAAGCCCACAACGACTTCATCATGTCCGTGGTGGGCGAAGAAACGGGCTTTGTGGGCATCACCGTGGTCATGGTGCTGTTCGCGCTCTTCTTCTACCGCTGCTACCGCGTGGTGCTCGGGCAGCGGAACCTGCGCGACAGGCTTTCCGCCTACGGGCTCACCCTGGTCATCGCCCTGAGCTTTCTGCTCAACATGGCCGTCATTCTCGGCAACGTCCCGCCCAAGGGCATTGCCATGCCGTTCATCAGCTACGGCGGCAGCAGCCTGCTTGCCAACATGATCTGTGCAGGACTGCTGCTCAACTATTCACGAACCGTACGGGAGTAGGCATGCCTTTTCGCATCATCATCACCACCGGAGGCACGGGCGGACACATCTTCCCCGCCCTTGCCGTGATCGAGGCCCTCAGGAAAAAACATCCCGACGTGGAAGTGCTCTTCGTCGGCGGCCTGTACGGCCCGGAAAAGGATCTCGCCTCCCGGGCGGGCGTTCCCTTCAGGGGCCTTCCCGTGAGGGGCTTTCTGGGCCGCGGCTTCAAGGCCCTTTCCGCCGGCGCGGCCATGCTCGCGGGCGTGTGGAAGGCGCTTTTCATCGTGCGTTCCTTCCGGCCCGACGCGGTGATGGGCTTCGGCGGCTATGCGGCCTTTGCCTCCGTGTTCGCAGCCCGGCTTCTGGGCCGCCCCTGCGCCCTGCATGAGCAGAACGCCATTCCCGGCGCGGCCAACAAGATTCTCGGCAGAATGGTGAAGCGCATCTGCCTTTCCTGGCCGCAGAGCAGGCAGGAACCCTCCTTCCCCGAAGAACGCTGCGTGCTCACCGGCAACCCCATACGCGCGGGCATCGCCGCCCTCGGTGAACAGGCGCGGGAAAACGGCATGCACCTTCTCGTCATGGGCGGTTCCCAGGGCGCGCGGGCCATCAACAACATGGTGATTTCCATGCTCCCGGCCCTGCGGGAGGCAGGCGTGCACATCGTGCATCAGACGGGCGAGGGCGAATACGAAAGCGTGCGCCTCGGCTACCTTGAAGCGGGCTTCAGCCCCGAGGAAACCGATGCCATCGTGCGCCCCTTCATCCACGACATGGCCGAAGTGTACGCCTCAAGCTCCCTTGCCCTGTGCCGCGCAGGCGCCACCAGCCTTGCGGAACTTGCGGCCACGGGCACGCCCTCGGTGCTCATTCCCTTCCCCTTTGCCGCGCACGACCATCAGACGGGCAACGCGCGCGCCATGCAGGACGCGGGCGGCGGCATTCTTCTGCCGCAGAAGGACGCGCAGCGCATGGCCGAGGAAGGGAGCCTCGCGCCCATGCTCATCGAACTTCTGCGTGACAAGGAACGCCTCGCCGCCATGCGGAAAGGCGCCCTCACCCTTGCCCGGCCCCATGCCGCAAGCGACGTTGCCGAAGAGCTGCTGAAGCTTGCCGTAAACTCTCAAAAGTAATTCATGGTGATACATGAACAATAAAATCCGCGCCATTCACATGATAGGCATCGGCGGCTCCGGCATGAGCGGCATCGCCGAAGTGCTCCTCAACCTGGGATACAGCGTTCACGGTTCCGATCTTTCCACCGGCGCCACGGTGCAGCGCCTGCGCTCTCTCGGAGCGGTCATCCACACCGGCCACGCGGCCGAAAACCTGGGCGACGCTCAGGTGGTGGTGCGTTCCTCCGCCGTTTCCGACTACAACCCCGAAGTGCAGGCCGCACGGGAACGGGGCATCCCCGTCATTCCCCGCGCGGAAATGCTGGCCGAACTCATGCGCCTGCGCACGGGCATAGCCGTGGCCGGCACCCACGGCAAAACCACCACGACCTCGCTCACGGCCTCCATCTTCGACGCCGCGGGGCTCGACCCCACGGTGATCATCGGCGGCCTGTTCAACGCCTACCGCTCCAACGGGCATCTCGGTCAGGGCGAATACCTCATTGCCGAATCCGACGAATCCGACGGTTCCTTCCTCTGCCTCTTCCCCATCATCAACGTGGTGACCAACGTGGACTATGACCACATCGACCACTACGGCACGCAGGAAGCCATCGACGACGCCTTTGCGGCCTTCATGAACAAGGTGCCCTTCTACGGCATGAACATCATCTGCGGCGACGATCCGGGCGTGCGCCGCCTCATCCCCCGCATCAAGCGCCCCTTCCTCACCTACGGCTTCGGCAGAGACTGCCGCATCCGCGGGGAAATCGTGGAATGCGGGGCCATGAACCGCTTCCACGTCTGGCTGCGCGACCGCGACGGCCAGGAAAAGAAGCTCCTTGACAACGTCACCCTCTCCCAGCCCGGGCGTCACAACATTCTGAACGCCCTTGCGGCCATCGGCGTGGCGCTTCAGGCGGGCATCTCTCCGGAAAAGTGCGCCGAAGGCCTTGCGCAGTTCTCCGGCGTGGGCCGCCGCTTCGAGCTCAAGGGCGAAAAGAACGGCGTCACCGTCATCGACGACTACGGCCATCATCCCACGGAAATTCAGGCCACCATCCGCACGGCGCGCCAGGTCTTCCCGGGGAGGCGGCTCGTCATGGTGTTCCAGCCCCACCGCTTTTCCCGCACGCAGGCCCTGTTCGGAGAATTCTGCCACACCTTCGAGAATGTGGACCGGCTCTACCTCACGGAAATCTATCCTGCGAGCGAATCGCCCATTCCCGGCGTGAACGGCGTGAACCTCGCCCTCGGCATCCGTCAGTTCTCGAAAACCGACGTGACCTACAAACCCAATTTCGACGAAATCGTGGACGCGCTCAAGGACGACCTCAGGCCCGGCGATGTCCTCATCACCCAGGGCGCGGGCAGTGTGACCACCGTGGGACCCCGGGTACTGGAGAACATGGCGTGATCATCACCCCCCGCCCCGCCCTTGCTCCTCTCACCACGCTGCGGCTGGGAGGATACGCCCTTGCCGAAATACGGCTGGACAGGCCCGAAGACTGCGGACGCCTCCCGGAGGCGCTCGCCGCGGCGGGGGGGCTGCCCTGCGTGCTCGGAGGAGGGAGCAACCTGCTCATCCATGACGGCGCTCTTCCCATCACCGTGCTGCGGCCGCTCTTCGGTGCGAAGGATGCGGAACCGGAAGTGCTGGGCGAGGAGGAATCCGACGGGATACGGCGCGTTCTCTTCCGCGCGGGCGCGGGCATGCCCATGCCCCGGCTCCTTGCCTGGTGCGCGAAAAAGGGCCTTTCGGGCCTCGAAGGGCTCATCGGCGTGCCCGGACGCCTCGGCGGGGCCGTGGCCATGAATGCCGGGGCCTACGGGTGCAGCACGGCCCCTCTTCTGCGCTCTCTTTCCGTGTACACCCCGGAAAAGGGGCTGCACACGCTTCTGCCGGAAGGCTGGAGCGCGCGGTACCGGCACTTCTCCCTCACGGAGCCGTGCGCGTGGTACATGAGCGTTTCTGCTGTGCTTTCCCTTGCCGTGGATACGCCCGAGGCCGTGCACGGCCGCATGCGGGAGAACTTTCTGCACAAGAAGGCGGGCCAGCCCGTGCATGAGCACACGGCGGGCTGCGTGTTCCAGAACCCGGAAGGACAGTCCGCAGGCCGCCTTCTGGATGCGGCGGGCATGAAGGGAAAAAGGCGCGGCGCGCTGTATTTCTCCCCCATGCACGCGAACTTTCTCGTGCACGACACCCGCTGCGGCGTGCCGGGGCTGTGCAGCGACGCGCTTATGCTCATCGCGGAGGCAAAGCGCGCCGTTTCCGACATGTTCGGCGTGGCGCTTCAGCTTGAGGTGAAGGAGTGGCCGCCATGTCCTTCCTGAACCGCTCAAGCCGCCGCAACGCCTACGCGCAGAGAAAAAAGAGCGCGGCGGAAAGCGCCTCCCGGCAGCGCCGCAGCAGCGCCAACCGCAAGAAGGTGAAGGAAGCGCCGAAAAGAACGCGGCGCTCCTCCCTGCGCCTGCCTTCGGTGCATGTGAGCGCCAAGGGCTTTCTGCGCCTCATCCGCTGGACCGCGCTCCTGGCCGTGGCGGGGGTCTTTCTCTACGGCGCGGCCGCAGGGCTGGTGAAGGCCTGGCATTTCTGCACCACCAGCGAATATTTCACCATAGAAAGCGTGAGCGTCACGGGCAACAGCCAGATCAGGACCGAGGACATTCTGGAACAGTGCGGCATACGCAAGGGGGAAAACAGCCTTCTTGTGAACGTGCAGCAGGCGGAACAGAAGCTGGTGGCCAACCCGTGGATAGAACATGTGTCCATACGGCGGGAACTGCCGGGCACCTTCGTCATCACGGTCAAGGAGCGCGTGCCGCTTTTCTGCGCGCGCAAGGACAACACGCTTTACTACATCAACGCCGCGGGCCAGATCATCGCCCCCGTGTCCACGGAGAATTTCCGTTCCCTGCCCGTGCTGGAAATAGGCCCCGGCGGGGAAGAGGCCCTGCCCATGGTGGCCCAGTTCGTGGAAGAATTCCGTCATGCAGGGTTCCCCTTTGACATTTCCCAGATTTCGTGGATACGATTGAGCGCGGGCGGAGGCTTCGAGCTGTACTGGGAAACGCGCCGCCTGCGGCTGAGCATCGGCGTGGAAAACTGGAAGGACAATCTGAAGCGCATCGCCTCGGTCGTTACCGATATTGAAAAACGAAAGGAAACCGTGATGGTCACCAGCATCCGCGCCGCCGACGGACAGGTGTGGATGACCAAAACGCAGGACGGGCAGCAGAACGACAAGTGACGCCACTCTCCCATCCTTTCAGAGTGTTGCGGCACATGGAGGCAGGCAGTTTGTCCGGTAAAAAAATGCTGGACAATGCCGCGTTTTTGTGCTGCTCTTTTCAAGTCTGTATTTAACAAGGCATCTCCTTTCACAGGTATGCTCAGGGCATGGGGAGCTTACAATGCCAAAATCCGAACTCATCGTCGGCCTTGACATAGGTACGACAAAAATCTGCGCCGTTGTCGGCGAACCCTCCGAAAACGGAATAGATATCATCGGGATAGGCACAAGTCCCTCCAACGGCCTGCGCAAAGGCGTCGTCGTCAACATCGACCAGACCGTGCAGTCCATCCGCAAAGCCGTGGAAGAAGCCGAGCTCATGGCCGGCTGTGAGATCAAATCGGTGTATGCGGGCATCGCGGGCAGCCACATCAAGGGCGTGAACAGTCACGGCGTCATCGCCATCAAGGGCGGCGGCGAGGTGACGCAGCACGATGTGGAGCGCGTGCTCGACGCGGCCAAGGCCGTGGCCATTCCCATGGACCGGGAAGTCATACACATTCTTCCCCAGGGCTACATTGTGGACGAACAGCGCGGCATAGCCAACCCCATCGGCATGTCGGGCGTGCGCCTTGAAGCCAACGTGCATATCGTGACGGGCGCCGTGACCTCGGCGCAGAATATCATCCGTTCCTGCAACAGGAGCGATCTCGACGTTTCCGACATCGTGCTGGAGTCTCTGGCCTCCTCCAAGTCCATTCTTACGGAGGAGGAACGCGAGATAGGCGTGGCCATTGTGGACATAGGCGGCGGCACGAGCGACATAGCCATATTCGTCAACAACGCCATAAAGCATACGGGAGCCGTGGCCCTCGGCGGCCACAATCTGACAAGCGACATAGCCTTCGGCCTGCGCACCTCCATATCCGCGGCCGACAGAATAAAAATCAAATACGGCTGCGCCCTCACCGAAATGGTCCGTCCCGACGAGACCATCGAGGTGCCCGGGGTGGGCGGAAGACCCTCGCGCACGGTGGAACGCCGTGTGCTTGCCGAAATCTGCGAACCCCGCATGGAAGAAATCCTTGCGCTTGTGTATCAGGAGCTTGAACATTCCGGGCTCAAGCGTCAGCTCGGGGCGGGCGTGGTACTCACGGGCGGCGCGGCCCTCATTCCGGGCTGCGCGGAACTGGCGGAGGAAATCTTCCAGCTGCCCACGAGGCTGGGCTATCCCCGCAACGTGGGCGGACTCAAGGACGTCATCAACAACCCCAAGTTCGCCACGGCCGTAGGTCTGCTTTTCTATGGAGCCGAAAAGGAGAGCGAGGAAGCGCCCACGCGCTTCGTGAACGCGCCCTCTTCCTCTGCCGAATCCAGTATGTTCCACGGAGTATGGGAACGCATGAAGCGCTGGTTCGGCGACATCCGTTAAGTCAATCAGTCGAATACCCGGAGCACAGTACTATGGACGATATGGTTCCCGATACAGAACAGGCCGCAAAAATCAAAGTCATCGGCGTGGGCGGGGGCGGCGGCAACGCCGTACAGAACATGATCAACTCCCGCCTGGAAGGTGTGTCCTTCATCTGCGCCAATACCGATATGCAGGCGCTTTCCCGCTCCCTTGCCGAAGAGCACATACAGCTCGGCAAGGAACTGACGCGCGGACTCGGCGCGGGCGCCAAGCCCGAGGTGGGCCAGGCTGCGGCCGAGGAAAGCGTGGAAGACATCCGCCGCGCCGTGGACGGTGCGGACATGGTGTTCGTCACCGCTGGCATGGGCGGCGGCACGGGCACGGGCGCAGCCCCGGTCATCGCCAAGGTGGCCAAGGAAAAGGGCGTGCTCACCGTGGGCGTGGTCACCAAGCCCTTCCGCTTTGAAGGCGAAAAGCGCATGAAGGCGGCGCTCAAGGGCATCGACGAGCTGCGCCAGCATGTGGACAGCCTGGTCATCATTCCCAACGACCGCCTGCTCGCCATTGCGCCGAAGAACGCCAAGGTGACGGAAATGCTGAAGAAGGCCGACGATGTTCTCTATGATGCCGTGCGCGGCGTGACGGACCTCATCACCAAGCCCGGCCTCATCAACGCCGACTTTGCCGACGTGCGCACCGTCATGAGCCGCCAGGGCATGGCGCTCATGGGCGAAGGCCGCGCCTCGGGCGACAACCGCGCCCTTGATGCGGCCAAGCGCGCCATTACCAGCCCCCTGCTGGAAGACCTTTCCATCACGGGCTGCAAGGCCATGCTCGTCAACATCACGGCCAACGAAGACCTCGGCATGGACGAATTCAGCACCGCAGCCTCCTACATTGAGGAAGCGGCGCGCGGCGCCAACGGCGAAGATCCGGAAATCGTGGTGGCCATGTCTCTGGACGAAAGCTGCAGCGAGGAAATCCGCATCACGGTCATTGCCACGGGCATAGAGCCCGCCACGGAAAAGCCTGCCAAGGACACGGGCACGGTGGTGACCATGAACGATACGCGCAACGAAGCCAACGTGCCCCCGGTGGTGCAGGGCTACCCCCGTCAGCACCGCAGCCACGATCCCAAGAAAATCCTGGCCCGGCCCAAGCTTTACAACGACTATCCGCAGGACGATACCGACATTCCCGCCTACCTGCGCTACCAGGACAGAGCCAAGCAGTATCAGGAACCGGCGGAGGATTTCACCATAGAGGAAGACGACAGCCCCGCCTACCTGCGTAAACAGAACCATTGATCCCAAGGCCCCCGGCAGCACGCCGGGGGCTTTTTTTATGCCCTTTCCGGCTTTTTTTGCCGCATTCCCTTTTCCAGAGCGTTTTTTCCGGGAAAACGGACGCTTTCCGTACTTGCGGGCCTGAATATGCCCGATCAAGAGCGCTGCGGGGCGGGAAAAAGCCGGATATTCCGCTCTTTTTTGCTGAAAGAAATCGTTACAAAGGTAAAAAGCCGCATCCTGCAAGGAAAAGCGGGCATATACGGCAGTACGGCCCCCTTCGGGGGGCTTGCGCCTGTGCAGAATCTCCGGCATAGAGGAGTTCCGGCCCAAGGCGACTTTTTTCGTGGTGAACATACCGTCACCTTCGAGCTTCACACCTTCAGACATAAAACCTGTTTCCGCACAGCGTGTGCGGTCATGCGGTTTTTCAAGGAGTTTCCATGTCTCTTTTCCGTTTTTTCGCAGGCGCGCTGCTCAGCGCCCTTCTGCTCGCCTCCCCCTGCCTTGCCCTGGAACTGCCTGAACCGGGCGCACTCAGCCCGGCCGAAGCCACGGAAGTCTATGCGGAGCTGAAAGACGACCTCGTCATCCTCGACGTGCGCACTCCCGGGGAATTTGCCGAAGGCCACGCGGAAGGCGCGCTGCTCATTCCTGTGGACGAACTTTCCTCCCGCGTGGAGGAAGTGCCGGACGACCGGCCCGTGCTCATCCTCTGCCGCTCCGGCAGACGCGCGGCCGCGGCCTTCAACATCCTTGCCCGCTCCGGCAGGGATATGGATCAGGTCTGGTACCTCACGGGATATACGAACTACCACTCCGGCACCCCGGAATTTCATAAGTAAGCCGGAGTGACACCAGCGCCGGGGCAGCACAAAAGAACGTCTGCTCAGGACACCCTGTACTTGCACGGGGCCTGCACGGTGGCTGCTGCGCTTAACGGCGGAAGTGAATCCGCCTGCCTGCAGCCTGACCTTCCACCGCCCGGGTACCACAAATGCCCGTCTGCTCCGGACACGCTGTACAGGGCGCAGAACCTGCACGCCGGGCATGGCGTTTAACGCCGGAAGTACCGGCTACTTATGCCCGGCGGCCCGGGTGCCCGAAGGCACCCGGGGGCCTTGGAGCGTTGTGATACGGCCCACCTTCGCAAACGAAAGGGAAAACGGTGCGCTGATACACGGCTGTCCTTTGCAGACAGAAGCAGCATGAAGCCTTGAATGTTCTTTGCACACGGAAGCCGGACAGTGTGTTGAAGAAAGCGCTATTCTCCGCAGACAGAGGCCTGTACCGGCGTTGATACAAGGCATCCCTGTGCAGACAAAAGCCCCTCCGGGTGCTGAAGAAGAGCATTTCCGACAACGGATGCGCGGCCGCGCGAAGCCCGGAAAGCCCCATTCCCCCATAAGCAAAACGGTTGCGGGAAAGGCCCGGGCCCCCACAGACAAACACAGAAGAGTGCGCTGAAAAGCGCACTTTTTTGTCCCAAACGCCTGGGCAACCGCGAAGGCCCGGCCTGTGACCTTTCCAGCGCCGGAGCAGCACAAAAGAACGTCTGCTCAGGACACCCTGTACTTGCACGGGGCCTGCACGGTGGCTGCTGCGCTTAACGGCGGAAGTGAATCCGCCTGCCTGCAGCCTGACCTTCCACCGCCCGGGTACCACAAATGCCCGTCTGCTCCGGACACGCTGTACAGGGCGCAGAACCTGCACGCCGGGCATGGCGTTTAACGCCGGAAGTACCGGCTACTTATGCCCGGCGGCCCGAACGCTTGAAGGCGTCCGGGGGCCCCGGAGCGTTGTGATACGGCCCACATTCGCAAACGAAAGGGAAAACGGTGCGTTGATACAAGGCTGTCCTTTGCAGACAGAAGCAGCATGAAGCCTTGAATGTTCTTTGCAGGCGGAAGCCGGACAGTGTGTTGAAGAAAGCGCTATTCTCCGCAGACAGAGGCCTGTACCGGCGTTGATACAAGGCAGTTCGAGCACAAACAAAAAACATCCGGCGTTGAGCCACACTTTTTCCGAAGACGGGCGCCGAATAAAGCAAAGCCCTCTCTCAACGCCCCCTTGTCTTGAAATCTTTCCTTTGACACGACGGCCCGGCGCAGGCCGGGACGGAGTCGGCCTGCGTGAGCGGGTCCGGCAGGACACGCTCACACTGAGGTGGCAGCCCCCGCGCGGTAAGCCGGAACGTTCCACGCTCTGCCTGCCCTCCCCACAGACGGCAGAGGGCATCGTTTCCACGCCCGGAGAATCTCCGCGCAGGAAAAAGCGTTGCGATAACACGCGGCATTCCCCGTGCGCTCCCGGATCCCCCAAAACAGCAGCGAGTCGAAGGATGGCCTGTGCGCCGGGAAAGCCCCTGCCCTGCAAACTGAGGGGGCCCGGGGGGAATCATTCCCCCCGGCGGGGACTGGGGCGGAGCCCCGGTGCCTTTGCCGGGGTGCGGGGCGGGCCCCGCATGCCTTTCCTGCCTTTCCTGCCTTCCCTGCGTTTTCTGCGTTTCCTCGTTTCCCGGTCCCTTCCGGGGGGTGCTGAGCTTGCGTTTTCCGGTCAAGAGGTCTAACGTGTGGCCGCCTTGTTTTTCGCAAGAATTTTCACGTCTAGCATCTGGGGAATGTATGGACACCTTTCTTCTTGCCCTTCTGGTCATGGTGGCGGGGGCTCTGGTAACGGGGCTGATTGCACTGCGGCCGGTGAGCGCATCCACGAACAGGACGGCGAACCTCATCGGGCCGGGGGCGGCTGCAGTTGCCTGCCTTCTTGGCCTGCACGGTCTTTTTTCCGGCGGCTGGGGCAGTGCGGAGAGTTTTCTTCTGCCCTGGGGGCTGCCGTTCGGGGCGTTTGCGCTGGGTCTGGACCCTCTTTCCCGGCTTTTTCTGCTGCCGGTGTTTGTACTGGGGATCACCTGCGGGCTTTCGGGCTGCGTATCGCTCAGGCACAGCGACCCTTCCGAGCACAATCTCGGGGCGCACTGGCTTTTCTATCTTCTGCTGCTTCTGGGCATGACGTGCGTGATGACGGCGCGGGATGCGGTGTTCTTCATGCTGGCATGGGAGATCATGTCGCTCTCGCCCTTTTTCCTTATTGACTTCAACGACCGCGACAGGCTGGTGCAGGATGCCTCGTGGGTATATCTTGTCGCGGCGCATTTAGGGGCGGTACTGCTCATTGCGTTTTTCGCGCTGCTGTGGCAGGAGAGCGGCTCGACGTTCTTTTCGGCCATGGCGGCGCACCATCCGGCGAACGCCACGGCGCTTTTCCTGCTTTCTCTTTTCGGCTTCGGGGCCAAGGCCGGGCTTGTGCCGCTGCACGTCTGGCTGCCTGAGGCGCATCCTGCGGCGCCGAGTCATGTTTCCGCGCTGCTTTCCGGCGCCATGCTGAACGCGGGGCTGTACGGCATCATCCGCTCCTTCGACTTTTTCGGGCCCGCGACCTCCATGCCCGTGTGGTGGGGCTGGCTGCTCATGGCCATGGGCGCAATCACCGCACTCATGGGCATTCTGAAAGCCCTTGCCCAGAGCCATCTGAAAAGGCTGCTCGCCTATTCCAGCGTGGAGAACATGGGCATCATGATCATGGGCGCGGGCATCGGGCTTGTGGGCATACACAACGGCAGTGCGTGGACGGCGGCGCTGGGCTTTTCCGGCTGCCTTTTCCACATGCTGAACCATTCCGCCTTCAAAGGCCTGCTCTTCCTGTGTGCGGGCGAAGTGCTGCACGCCGTGGGCACGGTGGACATGGCGCGCCTCGGCGGGCTGCAGAAGCGCATGCCCTTTCTGGGCGCGCTTTTCGCGCTGGGCGCGGCCTCCATTGCCTGCCTGCCGCCGTTCAACGGCTTTGCCGGGGAATTCGTGCTTTCCATGTCCATGATCTCGTCGCTGAAGCTCCCGGGACTTGAACAGCAGATAGCCATGGTCGCCTGCATGACGGCGCTCATGCTCACAAGCGGCATTTCCGCCGCCGTATACGCCAAGGCCTACGGCATGACCTTCCTCGGACAGCCGCGCACCCATTTTGCGGCCGAGCCGCATGTGCCGGAAAACCGCCATCTCCTGCCGCTGTGCATTCCTGCGGCGGCCTGCGTGCTGGGCGGCCTTTTCGCGCCGCTGGCCTTTTCCATGGTACAGCCCACGCTGGACTTCATTCCCGCCATGCATGAGGGCGTGGTGGAAGAAGCGCGCCTTGCCATAGGGCAGACGGAAGGCCTGCTCCGCCACATTTCGCTGTTCGGCTGGGCCGGCATCGGCCTTGTGCTGGTTCTTGCGCTTGTGCGGCGCGTGCTTCTGGCCCGCAGGGGCGTGAAGCGCGGCCCGGTGTGGGGCTGCGGCTACCAGTACGGCACAAGCCGCATCCAGTACACTCCCGCCTCCTTTGTGGAACCGGGTGCGCGCATCTTCGGGGCCGTCATGGGCACCAGGGTGCGCTCGGTCAAAGGCGAAGGGCTTTTCCCTGCGCGGGCCTCCCTGGGCGTGGAAGCGCCCGACGTGGTGCGCGGCAAGGGCTACACCCCGCTCTTCCAGCTCATGGAACGCGCCTGCAACGCGCTGAAAATCGTACAGAACGGCCTGGTCAACATTTATATTCTCTATATTCTCATCACGCTGGTGGCGCTTCTCATCTGGGGGGTGGCATAATGGACCTGCGGCTTTACCTTGCGCATTTCGTTCTCGCGCTTGTTCTTGCGCCCCTGCCCCTCGGCATCATCGCCAAGGTCAAGGCGCTTTTCGCGGGCAGGCACGGCAAGCCCCTGCTCCAGCCCTACTACGACATCATAAAGCTCCTCCGCAAAGGCGAAGTCATCGGTGAAGGCACCACCTGGGTATTCCTTGCCGGGCCGGTCATTGCCATGGCCTCGGCCGTGGCGGCCCTCGCCCTGCTGCCCCTCGGCGGCGTATCCTCCCCCTTCGCCTTTCAGGGCGACTTCATCCTGTGCGCCTACCTTCTGGGCATGGGGCGCTTCGCCACCGTGCTCGCCGCCCTCGATACCGGTTCCCCCTTCGAAGGCATGGGCGCAAGCCGCGAGGCCCTGTTCGGCGCCATAGCCGAACCTGTGCTCTTTCTGGTCTTTCTCGCCCTCATCGGCACGGCATCCAGCCTGGGAGAAGGCGCGCTCTCCCTTTCCGCGCTGTTCAACGGCTTTCCCGTAACGGCCTGGATGCACGGCAGACCGGAACTTGTGCTGCTCATCTTCGTCATGGGCGTGCTGCTCCTGCTGGAAAACTGCCGCATCCCCGTGGACGATCCCACCACGCACCTGGAACTCACCATGATCCATGAAGTCATGGTGCTCGACCATTCCGGCCCGAACATGGCCTTCATTCTCTACGGTTCCGCCGTGAAACTGTGGATATTCTCCACCCTGCTCATCGGGCTCGTGATTCCGCCCCTGCCCTTCCCCGCCCAGGCCGCGGCTTCGCTTGCCGGTACGGCCTGCATCGCATGCCTTGTGGGCGTGGTGGAATCGGTCATGGCGCGCCTTCGCATGCATGTGGTGCCCGCGCTGGTGGGTCTCGCCGGTTCCGTGGCCGCCTTCGTCCTCATTCTGACTCTGGTCCGGTAGCTCTATGTACTCGCTCTTCCAGTTCGTCATTCTGCTTCTGCTCGTCACCGACCTCATCATGCTCTGGTCGGGCCGCATTCTCATGCTCATCCGCCTCTCGGCCCTGCAGGGCGCGCTGCTCGCGGCGCTGCTGCTCCTGCCCGTGGACGGAGCCCTCAATGCGGAACTTGTCCTGCTCTCCATCGCCGTGTTCTGCCTGAAGGGCGTGGGCTTTCCCGTGTTCCTGCGCCATGTCTGCCACAAGCTCGGCCTGGAACCCGTGGTGCGGCCGAGACTCGGACGCATGTACCCCATGGCCGGGGGCCTCGTATGCCTCGCCTTCTCCCTGTGGCTGGAAGGCCGCATCCCCGCGGCGGAAGGCCTCTTCCCCCCGATGCTCTTCCCCGTGGCCCTCACCACCCTCTTCTGCGGGCTCATCCTCGTGGTGGGCCGCGCCAAGGCGCTCGCCCAGGTCATCGGCTATCTGGTGGTGGAAAACGGCATCTTCCTGCTCGGCATCCCGCTCATGACCGAAGGTTCGGTGTGGTTTGAACTCAGCATCCTGCTCGATGTGTTCGCCGCCATCTTCGTCATGGCCATTGCCATCAATCACATCAACAGCGCGTTCGACTCCATCGACGTGGCGCGCTTCCGCAACCTGAGGGACTGACATGACGCTCGCGCTGCTTCTCCTCATCCCGCTTCTGGCCGGGCTTCTCATGTTCGTTCCCGGTGCATGGCCGCGCAGAGGCCTGCTCGTGGCCACGGCCCTCGCCCATCTGTGCCTGTCCTGCCTCACCCTGCGCGCCGTGGGAAACGCCGAAGCCCCCACCGCACTGTTCGGCCTGCTCCGGCCCGACGCCCTCGGCGTGGTCTTTCTCATGCTCGCCTCCATCCTGTTCACCGCAGCCTCGGTGTACGCCGTGGGATACCTCAGGGAAGAGGAAAAAAAGCATGTGAAACGCGACCTGCAGAAAGGCCAGCTCTTTACCAACGCACCGGAAACGCGCTTCCTTTCCTGCCTGTGCTTCTTTGTGGCCGCCATGACTCTCGTGACCACCACGGCCAACCTCGGCGCCCTGTGGGTGGGCATTGAAATCACCACCCTGGCCTCGGCCCCGCTCATCTACTTCCACCGGCACCAGAGCTCCATGGAAGCCACCTGGAAATACCTCATGATCTGTTCCGTGGGCATCGCCCTTGCGCTGCTCGGCAACATTCTCATGACCGTGGCCTTCCACAACCCCGCCGCCCCTTCGGCCGAAGGCATGGATCAGCTTTCCGCCTTCATGGAAAAGGCGCGCGAAGTGCAGGGTACGGGCCGCGCCCTCTGGCTCAAGGCCGCGTTCATCTTCCTTCTTGTGGGCTACGGCACCAAAATGGGCCTCGCCCCGCTGCATACCTGGCTGCCCGACGCCCACAGCCAGGCCCCTTCCATGGTATCAGGCATGCTTTCCGGCGCGCTGCTCAACTGCGCCCTGCTCGGTATTCTGCGCGGGCATCAGATCATGCGTGCGGCCTCCCTCGGAGACTTCAGCGGCGGCCTTCTCGTGTTCTTCGGCCTCTTCTCCATGGTCACGGCCGCCGTCTTCATTGTGGGACAGGGCCACTACAAGCGCCTTCTGGCCTATTCCAGCGTGGAACACATGGGCATACTCGCCCTGGCCTTCGGCGTGGGCGGCGGCGCGCTCTTCGGCGGCATGCTGCACGCCGTGTGCCATTCGCTCACCAAGTGCATGCTCTTTCTGGTGGCGGGCAATATTCTCACCCGCTACCACACGCTCTCAAGCTACGACGTGCGCGGCCTCAGGCAGGACATGCCCCTTTCCGGCGCCTTGTGGACGGCGGGCTTCCTCGCCATCGTCGGTTCGCCGCCCTTTGGTCTTTTCCTCAGTGAATTCACCATATTGAAGGGTATTTTCGCCCATGACGGCCTTGGGGTGGCGCTTGTCTACCTCGCCGCGCTGGCCGTCATTTTCGTGGGCATGTCCATTCCCGTGCTCCGTATGGCGCAGGGTACTCCCCCGCACGACGTGCCCATGGACTACCACGAATCGCTCTTCAGCGTGCTTCCGCCCGCCGTGCTCTGCCTCATGGTGCTCTGCCTCGGCCTGTATGTGCCCGACTGGCTGACGGAAACGCTCAACCGCGCCGCCGCGCTTCTGGGGGCATGATGTTCCAGTATCAAGAATCCATCGCCTACGACGATATTCCCGTTCTGCCCATGGAGGAGCTTGCCCGCTCCGTCATCGAACGCTGCCGCAGAAGCTGGCGCGTCGTTGCCTTTTTCGGCGTGCCGGGCAGAGAAGGCACGGAACTTGTGTGCATTCTTGCCGACGCCTCAAGCCGCCTGCTCGATGCCGTGCGCGCCGTGCCCGGAAAGCGCTTTGAATCCCTCACGCCGCTCTGCCCGCAGGTGCACCTCTTCGAGCGGGAAATCTGCGAAACCTGGGGCGTGCAGCCCGTGGGGCACCCCTGGCTCAAGCCCGTGCGCTTCCGCCCGCAGGAAGGGGGAAACCGCGCCCTGCGCCCCGGCCCGGCGGAAACCGCCTATTACCGGGTGGACGGACCGGAAGTGCATGAAGTGGCCGTGGGCCCGGTGCACGCGGGCGTCATCGAACCCGGGCATTTCCGCTTCCAGTGCTACGGCGAAAACGTCATGCACCTGGAAATACAGCTCGGCTTCCAGCACCGCGACGTGGAACACCTCATCCTGCACAGCAAGGACAACCTTGTTCTGCCGCTCATGGAAAACATTGCGGGCGATACGGCCATAGGCCATTCCACGGCGTACTGCACGCTTGTGGAGCGGCTTTGCAACGTGCAGCCCACCCGGCGTGCGCACCGCATACGCCGCCTTGCGCTGGAACTGGAACGGCTTGCCAACCATACCCGCGACCTCGGAGCCATAGGCGGCGACACGGGCTTTCTGCCCACCTCCGCCTGGAACGGACGCATTACCGGCGACTTTCTCAACATCACTTCCGAACTCTGCGGAAGCCGCTTCGGCCGCAACCTGCTCTGCCCGGGCGGCGTGAAATGGGATGTGGATTCCATGCTCGGCGAAGCCCTGGCCAAGCGCGTGCGCGCCGCCTTCCGCGATGCGCGCGGCTCCGTGGATGTCATGCTGGAAAGCTCCAGCGTGCTTGCGCGCCTCACCGGTACGGGCGTGGTGTCGTTTGAAGACGCACGCGCCCTCGGCCTTGTGGGCATGGCGGCCCGCGCCTGCGGCCTGGATACGGACGACCGCATGGACTGGCCCCTTTCCGCCCTGGAACAGGGCCCGCTCAAAAAGCATATGCGCACCTCCGGCGACGTGCTCGCCCGCACCCTCATCCGCAGCGACGAACTGAACGATTCCGCCGCCTCGGCCGAGGCCGACCTGCATTTTCTCGCCGCCACCAGCGGAGAAGAAGGCTGCCGCACGCCCATGCCTTCCGCCCTCCCCGCCGGACGCCTCGCCGTGGCCATGGTAGAAGGCTGGCGCGGAGAAATATGCCATGTGGGCATCACGGGAAAGGACGGCCGCTGGCGGGCCTACAAGGTGGTGGACCCCTCCTTCCATAACTGGAGCGGCCTTGCCATGGCTCTCCGGGATGAACAGATCTCCGATTTCCCGCTGTGCAACAAAAGCTTCAACCTGTCCTACTGCGGGCATGACCTGTAAAGGATTCCCCATGCTGAACATTATCAGAGAACGCCTCCACCAGGGCTACCGCACGCTGGATTACCCCTTCACCCTCCCTTCCATAAGCCCGCGCTTCGCAGGCCTGCCTTCCATTACGCCCACCTCCTGCAAGGCATGCAAAAGCCGCGCCTGCCTCGCCTCCTGCCCCACGGGAGCGCTGCGTATCCTGCCTTCCGGCCCGGAACTCGACATGGGCCGCTGCCTCTTCTGCCGCGCCTGTGAACAG
The DNA here is from genome assembly GCF_944324615.1 of uncultured Mailhella sp. Lineage (GTDB taxonomy): Bacteria > Desulfobacterota > Desulfovibrionia > Desulfovibrionales > Desulfovibrionaceae > Mailhella. The sequence continues at coordinate 887 of NZ_CALUWY010000029.1, read as the reverse complement.
GCCTGCCCGGAAAAGAAAATAACCTTTACCCACGAACACCGCATCGCCGCATACAGCCGCGATGCCCTTATCGTGCGCTCCCCCGCGCCCGAAGATATCTGTACCCCCGGCATACGCCCCGCCCTCGGCGAACAGAAACGCGATCTCTCCCTCTTCGGCCGCTCCCTCAAACTGCGCGAAGTGAGCGCCGGCGGCTGTATGGCCTGTGAGGCCGATGTCAACGTGCTCGGTACCCTCATCTACGACCTCGGCCGCTTCGGCATAGAATACGCCGCTTCCCCCAGACACGCCGACGGTATCCTCGTCACCGGCCCGGTTACCGAAAATATGCGCAAGGCCCTCCTCGATACCTGGGAGGCCGTGCCCGAACCGAAAATCGTCATCGCCGTGGGTACCTGCGCCATCTCCGGCGGTACCTTCAAGGGCAGCAGAGAAGGCTGCGGCGGCGTGGAATCCGTCCTGCCCCAGGGCAGCGTCGATGTCTATGTCCCCGGCTGCCCCCCCAACCCCTGGTCCATCCTCGACGGCATCCTCTCCGTGGCCTGGAAAAAACGCAGAGCTCGCTAACAGGGAAAGGGAGAGAGAGAAAAAAGGCAGGAAACGCAGGAAGAGAGGAAAGGCACGCGGGGCGCCGCCCCGCACCCCCGAAGAAAGAGTTTTCCGGGGGGAATGATTCCCCCCGGGCCCCCTCATCTGGCAGGGCGGAGACTTTCCAGGGCGCAAAGGCCCTCCTTCGACTCGCTGCTGTTGTCTGGGAGGCGCGCCGGGCGTGGAGGCAGGGCCCTTCGCCGTATGTGGGAAGGGAAGGCAGAGCGCAGAGTGTTCCGGAAGACGGCGTGCGGGCTGCATCCTCAGTGTGAGCGTGTCCTGCCGGACCCGCTCACGCA
>NZ_CALUWY010000028.1 GCF_944324615.1 uncultured Mailhella sp. | reverse complement strand
CGGTACTGGCGCACCATGGCCTGACTGTGGGGGTTGGCTTCAAAGAGCCAGGTGAACAGCGCGCCGTCCTCCATGAGCTGTTTTTCCGTGGAGTTCATGCGCCGGAGAAAGGAGGGGGTGATGTACGGAAGAAGCGCGGGGTCTTCCGCCGTCATGGCGAAATACACCGCGCTCGTGATGAAATTCATGCCCTGTATTCTGGCTTCCGCCATGTCGTGTTCTTCTGCCGTGGCGCGGAAGGTCACACAGCAGAAGCTGTGAAACAGGCTCTCCACAAAGGCCACGTCCTCTTCCGAAGCGTGCCTTCCCGGCACTATGGTCACGCGCAGTTCCAGATCCTGCGCCGGGACGGGGCCGAAGAGCGGATGCGTGCCCACCACCGGCCCGTCCCACAGGCTTTCCATGTGCTGCATGGGCAGTTCCTTCACCGAGGTGATGTCGGAAAGGATGGTGGAAGGCTCCATGAAGGGCCTGAGCTTTTCCACGGTTCCGGCAATGGCCGTGGCCGGAATGCACAGAAGCACCACGCGCGCGCCTCTGCAGGCCTGCTCCATGTCCTCTTCATCATAGGGAAGGTCCAGCCCCACGGGCTGGAACGCGGCGGAGCGGCTCAGCCTTTCCATAAGCATGGCCCCCATGCGGCCCCGGCATCCGGCAATGACGATGCGTTCGCTCATGCAAGGGCGCTCCACACGTTCCAGAATTCAGGAAAGGACTTGCGTACCACGGAAGGATCGTCCACCCTGACGGACTGGCCCCGGCCGAGGCCGAGCAGGGAACAGGCCATGGCGATGCGGTGGTCGTTGTAGGTGCGGAATACCGTGCCTTCCCGGATGTCGGGCATGTCGGGCCCGAGGCCGTGCACGGTGAGCGCGCCTTCCTCTTCCTCACAGCGCACGCCTGCGCGGGCAAGCTCTGCGGCGCAGGCCGAGATGCGGTCGCATTCCTTGAGCCTGAGGTGGGCAATGTTTTCCATGCGCGTTGTCCCTGCGGCAAAGGCCGCGACCATGGCCACGGTGGGCACGAGGTCGGGGCAGGCTCCCATGTCCACGGTGATGCCGTGAAGAGGGGAGGGGCTGACCACGATGCCTTCTTTCCGCACGGTGATGCCCGCGCCCATGGCGCGCAGAATGTCCAGAATGACGCGGTCGCCCTGCAGGGAATCGGCGCGGAGATTGGTGACCAGCACGCTTTCTCTGCCCACGGCTCCGGCCGCAAGCAGGTAGGAGGCTCCGGACCAGTCGCCTTCCACATGATATTCGCCGCTCCGGTACGCGCCGGGGCTTACGCTGATGCGAAGAGCGCCGGGCCTTGCCTCGTGCACGCTCCGCCACGGCGTTTCGTGCCAGGCGTCGCCCTCTTTTTCCTCCACCAGGAAGGAGATGCCGAAGTCCTCAAGCACCTGAAGGGTCAGCCCCACATAGGGCCAGGAAACGACTCTGGAACCGGTGAGCGTGACATGGAGCGTTTCGCGGCAGAAGGGCGCGGCAAGAAGCAGGCCGGAAAGAAACTGGCTGGATTCGTCGACGCACATGTCCACATCGCCGCCGCAAAGCCCTTCGGTGGAGAGAAGAAGCGGGGGATAGCCCTCCTTTTTCTCAAACGTGATATGCGCGCCCAGGGCGGAAAGGGCCTTTGCCAGCGCGCCTATGGGCCGCTCGTGCATCCTTTCCACACCATGGATGCGGAAGGCGCCGTGCCCGGCGGCCAGAACGGCGGTGAGCAGGCGGCAGGTGGTGCCCGATTCGCCCACATAGCAGTTCAGGGGCGCAGCGCCGCCTGCGGGGCCGTGTTCCATGCCCTGCACGCTCCAGCTTCCGCCCCCCAGATCCTCCAGCACGGCTCCGGCGGCCTGAAGTATCTCCCGCGTGCGCTCCAGGTCGGCGCTGGAGAGGGTATGGTGCACCAGCGAGCGGCCGCGCGCCAGAGAGGCGGCGATGAGCATGCGGTGAGAAACGGACTTGGAGGCCGGGGCCTTGAGCGTGATCATGAATCAGAATCCTGTGGTGTTGACGGTGGAATCGAGACGGGGGCCTTCGGGGTAGCAGCCCAGTACCCGCACGAAGGAGCAGCACGCGCGAAGATCGTGGATGAGCCCCGCCCTTTCCGGGGCGGAAAGATCGCATTCCACATCGGCAAAGAAGATGTAGTCCCAGCAGGCGGCGCCCTTCAGGGGGCGCGATTCCAGCTTGGTCATGTTCACCTTGTGGGTGGTGAAGATGTTGAGCACCGAGGCGAGGGTGCCCGCCCTGTTGGGCACGGTGAAGAGCAGGGAGGACTTGAACGCGCCTTCCGAAGGCGCCTGCCGGGCGGTCACGTCCCCGGCGGAGACGAGGACGAAGCGCGTCCAGTTGGAGGCATCGTCCTGAATGTCGCTGGCAAGGCAGTTCATGCCGAGCTTTTCCGCCATGCTGCGGTGGCCTATGGAGGCCGCGCCCTCCTCGCGGGAGGCCTTCCATGCGGCGGCCGCCGTGGATTCCACGGAAACGAGCTTCGCCTGCGGGAGACTGGCGCGCAGCCATGCGGCGCACTGGCCCAGAGGCTGGGGATGGGAATAGACGGTCTTCACCCCGTCCAGACTCTTTTCCCTGCTGAGCAGACTGTTGGAAATGCGGGAGTAGAACTCGGCCTGTATGCTCACCTCGTACTCGGAAAAGAGGTCGAAGCTCTGGGCTATGGTGCCGTGAATGGAGTTTTCCAGGGGAATCACGCCGAAGTCGAACTGCTTCAGCGTGATGCCCCGGAAAATTTCGTTGAAGTCGCGGCAGGGCGCAAAGGTCATGGATTCACCCAGAAAATCCACGGCCGCAAAGTAGGAGAACGTGCCCTCCGGCCCGAGGTAGGCCACGGTGCAGGTTTTCTGCAGGGAACGGGAGGCGGAAAGAATGGCGCGCCAGATGGAGGTGACGTGCTCCGCCTTCAGCGGTCCGCTGTTGCGTCCGGCGAGCCTTTCCAGAAGCATGGCCTCGCGCGCGGGATCGAACACTCTGCCCCCCACCTGCTTCTTGGCTCTGCCCACGGCAAGGCTGAGGCCTGCGCGCCGGTTCAGCAGCGCGAGAAGCTCGGAGTCCACCGCGTCGATTTCTTCACGCAGTTCTGCAAGGCCGGGTATCTGGAAAGGCTCCGCCATGATCACTTCTCCTGAATGTCTTCTTTAATGCGCATGCCGAAGTGCCGCCCGGCTTCGTCGGTACGGCAGAGCACCTTGTCGCCCGCCTTCAGATTCACCACGCTCACGGGCGTGCCGTCCGGCGCGGTGAGGCGTATGGTTTCCGCGTTCTGAAGGAAGACCGTGCCCTTTCTGCCGTTGCAGGAAGCTTCCACAAGGAGCATGGGCCGCACTTCTATCTTCACCCTGCCCGCCGTGGCCAGCGTGGTGGCGCCGGTATGGTCCACCACCAGCATTTCCCGGCCAGCCTCCACTTCGGAAAGGTAGGTCGTGGTGTCGCCGGGAAGGCGGATGTAGGCGTGCACGGCCCCGGCATTCACACGGAAGGGCCGGGAGGCCACATATTCGTTGTGTTCCGTTTCGGCATGCACGAGGAAGGTGAAGGCGCTGGAATTGCCCACCAGCATGCCCTGGCCCCGGTGCAGCATGGACATGGTGTCGATGCACACGCGGTGCCCGAGCCCCGCAGGTTCCACGCGGATGATTTCGGCTTCCTGCAGATCCTCGTGTTCCCGGCTGGTCTTGCAGCGGGCCACGATGTCCTTGAGGTCGCCTATGGCTTCAGGCAGCACCACGATGCCCTGCACCCCGCGCTGAAGAATGCCGGAGGCGAGTACGGCTTCCTCAAGGTTTCCGGCCTCGGCCACGACGCTGGGACACTGGGCGAGGAGGTTTTCCACGGGGATGATTTCCCAGCCCCGGGCAAGAACCGCCTGCCTGCCCGCAAGAAGCTCGTCGCGTATGGCTTCCTCATCGGCCTTGGTGGCCATGGAACGGGAGGGCATGTCCTCTTCCGCAATGACGGGCGTGCGGGAAAGCTGGGCAACCGATTCCACCTTGTCGGCGGGAACGATGACGCCGTCCACGCCGGATTCCAGGGCGAGGGTCACGTCGTTCTTGCTGAAGGGCACGCTTTTGAAATAAATGTTCATCCCTGCTCCCCGGCTTACTGGTCTTCGCCCACAATGGCCATGGCGTCGTCCACGGAAGCGCCGGAATGCACGATGGCGTTCATGGCGCGCATGAGATCCACGCGGCGGGGATGTTCAAACACGTTGCGGCCGATGGAAAGGCCCGCGCCGCCCGCAAGCAGGGAATCATGCACCATCTGCAGGAGCTTGCGCGTGGAGTCGATGCGTTCGCCGCCGGCAATGAGCACGGGCGCGCAGCAGCATTCGGTGACCTTGCGGAAGGTTTCCGGGCTGCCGGTGTAGGAAACCTTCACGATGTCCGCGCCGAGTTCCGCGCCCACGCGGGCGCAGTGGGCCACGATGTCCACGGCGAAGCTGTCGCGGATGAGGCCGCCGCGGCCGTAGAGCATCATGAGCAGAGGCATGCCCCAGCGGTTGCAGTGATCGGCGATGACGCCCGCGGTGTAGAGCATTTCCTTTTCGTTGGGGTCGCCGAGGTTGAGATGGATGGACACGGCGTCGGCTCCGAGGCGGATGGCTTCCTCCACCGTACCGGAGAGCACCTTGGTGTTGCCGTTGGGGGAAAGGGCCGTGGAGGCGGTGATGTGCATGATGAGGCCGAGGTCGGCATTGGCGTCGGCGCAGCCGGAAGCACGGATGAGGCCCTTGTGCATGAGCACGGCGTTGGCCCCGCCTTCGTTCATGTCATCCACGGCCTTGCGAATGTCCACCAGCCCGTCGGGCGCGCCTATGGTCATGCCGTGGTCCATGGGAACGACGATGGCTCGTTTGGTGTCGGGATTGAAGATGCGGGACAGTCTTTTCTTGGTGCCGAGTTCCATAATGCGTTCCTTTTCGTTGAACGTTGGGGGCTGCGTGGCGGCGATATACAAAGAAAAAGGGCCGCCGGCTTGTTTCGCCTGCGGCCCGAAGTTTGCAAACAACAGTTGTCAGCAACCCTTCCGACCACAGGGCCCGGTAAAATAAAAGTAGAAACCAAAGCGGAAGGCACTGGTTTCATACTGGGCGGTGGCGGTATAAAGAGTATGCATAACAACAACCATACTGAGTTTAAGAATTTACTAATCCCAGAAAAAGAATGCTGTCAACAGGAAAATGGCGGAAGGGCGAAACTTTTTCACCCTCCCGGCCCGTTACTTCTCTCCCATGATGTCGAGGGCCTCTTCCACGGAGGCTCCCTGATGCACCATGGCACGCAGGGCGTGCAGAAGGGTCACGCGGTGCGGATGCTCGAACACGTTGCGGCCCACGGAAAGGCCCGAGCCTCCGGCCTGGAGGGAACCGTGCACCATTTCCAGCAGCTTGCGCGTGGAATCGAGCTTGGGCCCGCCTGCGATGAGCACGGGCACGCCGCAGTCGGCCACCACGTCGGCGAAGGTTTCGGGGTCGCCGGTGTAGGGCACCTTCACGATGTCGGCGCCGAGTTCCGCGCCCACGCGGGCGCAGTGGGCGATGTTGTGCGGATCAAAGCTGTCCACGTCGTGGCCGCGCGCGTACACCATCATGAGCAGCGGCATGCCCCACAGGCTGCATTCCTTGGCCACCTTGCCCGCATCCGACATCATCATGCTTTCATCGTCGTCGCCGAGGTTGATGTGTATGGACACGGCGTCGGCCCCGAGGCGCACGGCTTCTTCCACGTCGCCCACGAGCATTTTCTTGTTGGGCCTGCGCGAAAGGCTGGTGGAGGCGGAAATGTGCATGATGAAGCCGAGGCGCATGTGCGATTCGTATTTCGCCTTGTGGATGAGCCCCTTGTGCAGAAGCACGGCGTCGGCCATGCCCTCGTCCATGTCCTGAACGGCCTGGGCCATGTCGCGCAGACCGCGGGGCGCGCCGTCGGAAACGCCGTGATCCATGGGAACGATGATGGCACGGCCGGTCTGGGGATTGATGATGTGGTTGAAACGTCTGAGAGCGCCGACTTCCATGGCGAAACCCCTTTGCAGGCGCCTGCGGCAGATATGAAAAAAGCCGCCGGCGGTATATGCCTGCGGCTTGATAGTCCTGTGATGATAAAAATCAGCACAGCCCGCCGCCCGGCCCGGGATAATACGCATCACACCAGCAACCGAAGCTGCTGGCGAAGGTAAAGGAGCCGGAAAGGTACGCGCTGAGCATGATGTTCACCTTTTTTTCTTTTCCATAGCTCCGGTTCGGAAACGCTGTCAAGCCCGGAGGAAAAAAAAGCCGTTCCCGTCGCCGCCGGTGCGTTTTTGTACCGGAAAGGAAAAGATTCCGCCGTGGATTGACAAAAAAAACAGCCTTGCATACACCAAAGAAAAAGCCCTTTTCCCGGGCAACTGAGTTCAGGAGCGTTCCATGTCCGTTTTCGCCTTCACCGTGTCCTTCTCCGGCCAGTGGTGGTGGAGTACCCCTCTTCAGGGAGAGGTGCGGTCTTGACGCCCGTCTGAACTTCAGGCGTGGAAGATGTGAATGCCGTCCCCTCTCCGGGGGCGGCATTTTTTTTTATGACTCAGCACAAGGTTATCGACATGAAAGCCCACACGTTTCCTCTTCGAGTGCGTCAGAGCGTCCGCTGGCTCCCGGCGGACATGGACACGCCCATCAGCCTTTATCTCGGCATGGCCGGGGAAGGGCACGGCATTCTGCTGGAAAGCGCGGAAGTGGACGGCCGATGGGGTCGCTACAGCGTGCTGGCCTTCGATATGGCCCTTTATGTGTCGTGCCGGGAAGGGAAGCTGGAATGTCTGGTGAAGGATGAGCGCCTCGCGCCCCTTGCCGGATTCAACGGCATGCCCTTTGTGGAAGGTCTGCGGCAGGTGATGCGTTCCCTGGAAATTCTGCCCGACCCACGGGCGGCGAACCTGCCGCCCATCACCCGCGCCCTGTGCGGATATTTCGGCTTCGGCATGGCCGGGCTCTTCCACCCGAAGGTGGCGGAACTGCTCAGGCCGGAGGATGCGGAATGCGTGCTCTGTCTGCCCGGGACGCTTCTTCTCTTCGATCACATGTACAACCGCCTTGCCGAGGTGAGCCTCGGCACGCCCCGCGAGGTACGCAGCGGGCGGGGAAACGGGGCGCGCACGCTGGAGGAGGCGGGCGTTCTGCCCGACATGTCGGGACGGGCGCAGTACGAGCAGGCGGTGGAGCGCATACGGGAAATGCTGCGCGCGGGAGAGGCCATTCAGGTGGTGCCTTCCGTGCAGTTCAGCGCGCCCTTTTCCGGCGATCCCTTCCTGCTCTACCGCCGCATGCGCAGCGAAAACGCCTCCCCGTACATGTTCTTCATGAATCTTCCGGGCATCACGCTCTTCGGTTCCTCCCCCGAGGTCATGGTGCGCTGCACCGCGGGCAGGCTTCTTTCCGCGCCCATTGCCGGGACGCGCCGCCGGGGGCAGAGCGTGGATGAGGACGAGGCCCTTGCCGCCGACCTTCAGGACGATCCCAAGGAAAGGGCGGAACACATGATGCTGGTGGACCTTGCCCGCAACGATCTGGGCAGCATAGCCCTGCCCGGCAGCGTGGAAGTGGAGCGGCTCATGATGGTGGAGCGCTTTTCCCACGTCATGCACCTCACAAGCCGCGTCACCGCGGAGCTGGAAGAGGGGCTGGACGCGGTGGACGTGCTTTCGGCCGCGTTCCCGGCGGGCACGGTGAGCGGCGCGCCCAAGATCCGCGCCATGGAAATCATCGCCTCGCTGGAAAAGGTGCCGCGCGGGCCCTATGCCGGGTGCATCGGCTGGCTCGGTCTGGACAAGGACGGCGTGAACCTCGACACGGGCATCACCATACGCAGCATGTGGGTCAGGGACGGCCGCCTGTACTGGCAGGCGGGCAGCGGCGTTGTGCACGATTCCAGCCCTGCGCTGGAATGGAAGGAGGTATGCACCAAGTCGGCCATCATGCGTCAGGCATGTCTTATCCCGGGAGAATTCCATGTTCCTGCTCATCGATAATTACGATTCCTTCACCTACAATCTGGTTCAGGCCTTCTGCCGTCTGGGGCACAGGCCCCGTGTGGTGAAAAACGACGATCCCGGTCTGGTGGCCCTTGCCAACGATCCTTCGCTGCGCATGGTCTGCATTTCCCCCGGGCCCGGGCATCCGGCAAAGGCCGGGTACTGCCTGGCCTTTCTCCGGCAGCTCAGCCCGAGGATTCCGGTGCTCGGCGTGTGCCTCGGCCATCAGGTGCTGGGGCTGTACGCCGGGGCTGAGGTGACGGCGGCCCCCATCATCATGCACGGCAAGACTTCGGAAATCGTGCATGACGGCAAGGGGCTCTACCGGGGCATGCCCAACCCCATGGTGGTGGGGCGCTACCATTCCCTGGTGCTCCGGCTGGACGACGAGCACGTCAATCCGCTCCTTGCCGTTTCGGCGCGCGGCCCGCAGGGCGAGGTCATGTCCATACGCTTCCGGGACAGGCCGTGGGTGGGCGTGCAGTATCACCCCGAATCCATACTCACGCCGGACGGTCTGCGCCTTCTGGAGAATTTCCCCGGCAGTCTTCTGCCCACGGTGCAGGCCGCGCCCACCATCAGTTCCATTCTGGAATCCGTGTCCCGGGGCAGGGATCTCACGGACGAGGAAGCGGAAGTGGCCTTCGGCTCCATGCTCGACGGCACCATGACGCCCGCGCAGGCCGGGGCGCTGCTCATGGGACTGCGCATGAAGGGGGAAAAGCCCTCCGAACTGGCCGCGGCCATACGCATCATGCTTGCCCGCGCCGTGAAGGTGCCGGGCGTGCCGGAAAAGTGCATCGACATCGTGGGCACCGGAGGCGACGGCAAACATTCCTTCAACTGCTCCACGGCCACCTCGCTGACGCTGGCGGGCATGGGCTACCGCATGCTCAAGCACGGCAACCGCGCGGTGTCCTCCACGTCCGGCGCGGCGGATGCGCTGGAGGGGCTGGGCATTCCCATGGAAAAGGACCCGGATGCCATTGTGGACATGCTCAGAAAAAGAAACTTCGCCTTCCAGTACGCGCCCTACTTTCATCCGGCCTTTGCCAACGTGGGGCCGGTACGCAAGCAGCTCGGCATGCGTACGCTCTTCAACATGCTCGGCCCCATGCTGAACCCCGCCTGCCCCGACTACCTCATGATGGGCGTGGGCGACCCGGAACAGGTGGATCTCATTGCGGCCACGCTGCAGAAGCGCCCCTTCCACAAGGTGGCCGTGTTCAACGGCGCGGGCGGATACGACGAACTGACCACCATGGGCAGAACGCGCATCGTGCTCATCACCGACGGCGTGATGGATGAAATCATCTTCGACCCGGCTCAGTACGGCTTCGTTCCCTGCGAACCGGAAGATCTGGAAGTGCGCGACAAGGAGGAGGCCACGGCCGTGCTCAAGGAAATTCTGGCCGGGCGCGGGCCCCGGGCCATGCGCGACATGGTCATCGTGAACGCGGCCTTTGCCATATACATGCTGGAAGAGGGCAAGAGTCTGGAAGAATGCGTGGCCATGGCCCGGAAGGGCGTGGAGGAAGGCGCAGGCATGAGGGTGCTGTCATGACGGGACTGGAACGTTTCATGGAGGCCAAGCGGCAGGAAGTGGCGGAGCTTGAGGGCGGGGGGCTGGAGCGTCTCTGCCCGTGGCGGGGCGCAAGGCCCGCTTTCTCCCGCGCCCTTGAGGCGCGCGGCAGAGGGCCGCTTGCCGTGATTGCGGAATACAAGCGCGCCTCGCCTTCGCGCGGGGTGATATGCGAGTCGCTGGAACCGGAAGAAGCGGCGCTGCAGTACGCCGATGCGGGCGCATGCGCCGTTTCCGTGCTCACGGAGGAGCGCTGGTTCCACGGGCATGTTTCCTACCTTGCCCGCATGGCGGAGGCCATGGAAAAGAGCGGCGGGAATCGTCCGCCCCTTCTGCGCAAGGACTTTCTCTTCCACCCTGCGCAGGTGGCGGCCACCCTGGCCACGCCCGCTTCGGCGCTTCTGCTCATCGTGCGCCTCACCCCTTCCGCCCGCATGCTGCGCGATCTGCGCGAGATGGCGGAACAGGGCGGGGTGGAAGCCGTGGTGGAGGTATTTGATGAAAACGACCTCGCCCTTGCCCGCGAAAGCGGCGCGCGCATCATTCAGGTGAACGCCAGAGACCTTGCCACCCTCAGGGTGGACAGGCAGGCCTGCCTGCGCCTCATCGAGCGCCGTCCGCCGGAGCATGGAGAGCTCTGGATTGCGGCAAGCGGCATGCACTGCCGCGCCGACCTTGAGGAGGCTGCGGCGCGGGGCTTTGCCGCCGCGCTCGTGGGGTCGGCCCTCATGGAAGGCGGCAGGCCCGGCGAGGCCCTTGCCGCGCTTCTGAGCAGAAAGGAGGCGGAAGATGCGGATTAAAATCTGCGGCATGAGCGATCAGCGCGCGGTGGATGCCGCGGCACGGCTCGGCGTGGAATTCTGCGGCTTTGTCTTTCATGCCGGAAGCCCGCGCAACATCACGGCGCTTCAGGCGGCGGCCCTGGATACGCACGGCATGAAGCGGGTGGGCGTGTTCGTCCGCCAGAGCGCGGAGGAGATACGGGACATCGTGCGCCTTGCCCGCCTTGACTATGTGCAGCTTCACGGCGGGCAGAGCGCGGAGTTTGCCCGGGCCTTTGCCGCGGATTGCGTCATCCGCGTGCTCTGGCCTGCAAAGTACGACTCGCGCGAGGCGCTTCTTGCGGATATCGCGGCCTTTGCCGGAACGTGCGGAATGTATCTGCTCGATGCGGGCATGGGCAGCGGGCGGGAACTGGACTGGGAGGCGCTGCGCGGCCTCGGCTTCCCGCACCCGTGGTTTCTCTCCGGCGGGCTCGGCCCTCTGAACGTGGCGCGGGCCCTTGCCGTCTGTTCGCCGGACGGCGTGGATTTCAATTCAAGACTGGAAGCCTCCCCCGGCGTGAAGGATGAAGCGCTCATGGCGCGGGCGGTGGAGGCGGTGCGCACCTGGGAACATGCCCGCGGCAGACGCGGATCGGAAGGGGACGGACAGTGAAAAAAGGATATTTCGGAGATTTCGGCGGCCGCTTCGTGCCGGAGCTGCTCATGCCGCCGCTTATGGAACTGGAAGAGGCCATGGCCTCCATTCTGCCTTCGCAGGAATTTCAGCGTGAGCTGCACGGTCTGCTGCACGACTATGCCGGGCGCGAAACGCCGCTCACCTTCTGCCCCGCGCTTTCCGAAGAGCTGGGCTTCGAGCTCTGGCTCAAGCGGGAGGATCTTCTGCATACCGGCGCGCACAAGATCAACAATACCCTGGGGCAGGCGCTGCTTGCGCGCCACATGGGCAAGACGGCCCTCATTGCGGAAACGGGCGCAGGACAGCACGGCGTGGCCACGGCGGCCGCGGCGGCGAGGCTCGGCATGAAGTGCACGGTGTTCATGGGGGCGGAGGATATGGAGCGGCAGTCGGCCAACGTGCGCAGGATGCGCCTCATGGGGGCGGACGTGGTGGCCGTGGAAAGCGGTTCCCGCACCCTGAAGGACGCCATCAACGCCGCGCTCCGTGCCTGGATTTCGCTTCAGGGCAGCACGCATTACTGCTTCGGCACGGCGGCGGGGCCGTATCCCTTCCCCGACCTTGTGCGGGAATTTCAGAGCGTCATCGGCCGCGAGGCCCGCGCGCAGATGCTGGAGAAGACGGGCGCGCTTCCCGATGCCGTGGTGGCGGCCGTGGGCGGCGGTTCCAACGCCATAGGCATGTTCTCGCCCTTTGTGCCGGATGCGTCGGTGCGCCTTTTCGGCGTGGAGGCCGGGGGCACGGGCGAGGCGGGCTGCCTGCATTCGGCGGCCGTCAATCTGGGCCGCCCCGGCGTGCTGCACGGGGAATACACCATGCTCCTGCAGGATGAGAACGGGCAGATACTGCCTTCCGGTTCCATTTCCGCCGGGCTGGATTACCCCGGCGTGGGGCCGGAGCACGCCCACCTCGCGGCCACGGGCCGCGTGGAATACGGCATCGCCTACGACCATGAGGCCCTCAGCGCCTTTCAGAAGCTCTGCCGCATGGAGGGCATACTTCCGGCGCTGGAATCCTCCCACGCCCTTGCCTTTGTTCTGGAACACCGGCAGCGCTTCGCGCCGGGGAGTCGCGTGCTGGTCAACCTTTCCGGCCGGGGCGACAAGGACATGGACATCGTGGAAAAGGCCCTCGGCCTGCAGGCGGTATGAAAAGGCGTTTAAAAAGCGGCGCGGCCGCGAGGTGAATCATGCATATTCTGGAAGAAAACATTCGCGCCGCCGGGGCGGCGGGCCGCACGGCGCTCATTCCCTTTGTCACGGCGGGCTTTCCTTCGCGGGAAAGGTTCTGGGATATTCTCAGGGAACTTGATGAAAGCGGCGCGGACGTGATGGAAATAGGCGTGCCTTTTTCCGACCCCGTGGCCGACGGCCCGGTGGTGGAGGAGGCTTCCCAGAGAGTGCTGGCCGAAGGCGTGAGCCTCGGCGCGCTTCTGGAAGGGCTGAAGGCGCGCAGAGGCCTGTTCCGGGCGGGCCTTGTGCTCATGGGCTACACCAATCCCTTCCTGCAGTACGGCTGGGAAAGGCTTGCGGCCGAGGCCGCCGCGGCAGGGGTGCACGGTTTCATCGTGCCCGATCTTCCCTGGGATGAGGCGGCGGACATACGCGCCCTTCTTGCCGCGCACGCTCTGGCCCTCATCCCTCTTGTGGGACCGAACACCCCGAAGGAGCGCATGCAGCTCTATGCCGACGTGTCGGAAGGCTATGTCTATGTGGTTTCCGTCATGGGCACCACGGGAGAAAGGGATCATCTTCCCGCCGAGGTGCCGGAAGTGCTCTCGCGCGTGCGCGAGGTGTTCCGCCTGCCCGTGGCCCTGGGCTTCGGCCTGCGTTCTCCGGAGCAGCTCGCCGCCCTGCCGGACGCGGTCCGGCCCGACGCAGCCGTGTTCGGAAGCGCGCTACTCCGTCACCTCGACCGGGGCGGCTCTCCGGCGGATTTTCTGAGAAGGTGGCGGAGCTAGAACCTTTTCCGGCCGCGCAGACCATGCGCGGCCCGGAAAAGCCCCCGTGTCCTTTGGGCGCGGGGGCTTTTTTGCTTTAGGAGTGCTGCAGGAGCGCGGCAAGCCGTGCGGAAAGCCCGCTTCCCGTCATGCTCCGCACGCGGGAGAGGAAGTCTTCCAGCGGCACGGCGGGGCCTGCGGGCGTATGGGCATACGCTCCGGGCAGGACGAGCGGCGCGTGATGCAGGGCGGATGCACGCATGACGGCCGGATCGGTGCTCAGGAAGGCGGCCGGCGTCTGGCACAGGAAGGAAGCCTGCACCATGGGTCCGTCCGGCGTTTCCCAGAGACTCAGCACCAGCAGGGAGCCGGGGGGCGTGCTGTCGTCCGGAAAGAGCCCGTTTGTCCAGTGCAGGTCCAGCAGGCCCGCAATGTTGACCATGTTGGTGTCGTGCCCGGAAAAGACGACGAGCCTTGCCGCATCGGCGCTCTTCATGGGCGAGGTTCCGGCAAGGCTTTCCGCCATGAGGGAAAGCAGGGGGAGCCCCTCCTGCCGCGCCACGGCCGGGAAGCGCTGCACCGCGCTCTGCAGTCTGGTGTGCACGGGCAGAAGCTGCAGCGCCGTGCGCGGGTTGACCATGATTTCCCCGTTCTCTTCCATGGGCGCGGCCTTCCAGCGCGGCGCAAAGGGCAGGGGCGCTTCTTCCGGCCTGTCCGCACGCGGGGCGAGAATGATTTCCCTGGCCTTCCGCTCCACCGGCGTGCCCGGCCCCGCAGGAAGGGGGGCGGGGATTTCTGCGGCGATGGCCTGCGCTTTTTCCGGCCATTCCAGGCTTTCCAGCAGCAGAATTTCCGCAACCGTGGAGGCGGTGCCCAGCCCGCCGCTCAGGGAAACGCCCTGCCTGCTGCCGGGGGCGGGAAAGTGCAGCCGGGAGGGCAGGTCGGCCAGAGTGCAGGAATCCCTGCCGGGAACGCAGAAGCGCGGGGCCGGGCCGAGAAGGGAGGCGATTTTTGCCACGCTCTGTTCAAGGTCTCTGCCGGCTGCGGAAACGGTCCGGGCAAGTTCCTGCCTTTCTTCGGCGGAAAGCTGCGGGGAGGGGAGAAAACCGCTTTTCACGGGATGGAACACGGGATCCCGGCCCTCAGGGGCGGAGGATACCTCCATGCCGCAGCCCGGGGCGAGTCCTTCCAGCATGGCCCTTGCCGTGGCGAGGGTGCGCTCTTCATTGTCGGCATAGATGAAGATGCTGCCTTCTTCCGGGCATCCGGAGGCGGGCAGAAGGCCGTTGAAGGCGAGAGCATTCCGCATGCCCTCCCATTCCGCACGGATGAGGGCCGCGCCCCGTTCGCTGAGGTGGCCGGGGGGAATGCCCCAGTCCGGCCATTGCCGGGAACTCCAGGAGGCGAGGGTTTCCGCCGACTGGGTGGGCGGGCGCACGCCGTGGCGGCTCAGCGCAACCACCTTGACGAGGCGCGCATCGGCCGGGGGCGCGTCGGCGGCGGGGGAGGGGGAGGGAACACAGAGAAGAACGGCCGCCAGAGCGGCGGAAAAAAACAAGCGGCGCATGACCATCTCCTTTTCCTTTATGGGAAAAAGTATGGCATGCGCCGCAGGGTCGGGCAAGGATTTTTGCGGTTATTACAGACCGCGTGAAGGATCGCGCCGCTCTTCCACATCGGGGAAGAAGTCCGGGTCGTCCTTGTGTTCCTCGGAAACATAGAAGGAGCAGAAGCATGCTCCGTATTCGGCTATGTCGGCATCGCGGTACACGCAGGGGCAGATGATGTCGCTGTCCTGCTGCCTGTCGGCGCATGCCAGGCGACACGGGCAGCACATGTAGCCGTAGCGTTCCTTGTTGGCCAGCAGACTTTCCGCCGTGCCGAGACAGTGCTCACGATCGGCGTGAAGATAATAGCCTTTGGCTGCCGCACTTTTTGAGAGGCAATCAAGCAGTTGTTCCGGAGTCATGAATCAGTGCCTCCTGCATGAGCTGTTTGCGGAACCCGACTATCACCTTTCCGCCGGGCACGAGAATGGTGGGGAAGGTTCCGCGGGGATTGTAGGTACGCACTTTTTCCATGAGATCGGAACGCTGCGAGCCGGAATACTCGTCCAGATAGATGACGGTGTAGTCGACGTTGTTGGCGTCGAGGAATTTCCTGGTGTTCTTGCAGTGCTGGCAGGTGGTGAGAGCGTACATGATGGGCTTTTCCGAAATGGGATTCATGCCGAGGGCGTACAGTTCGGGATCGCCCTGGGGGCCCTTTTCCTCAGGCTTTTCCTTATCCTGTGCAGGAGTGTTCTTTTTTCTCAGAAAAAGAACCGCGATGACGGCGATGACGGCAATGGCGGCTATGATGGCGATGGAAGAATTCATGGGTGATCTCCTTACGAGAATGAACCCGGTATTGTTCGGGTGAAAAAAGTATGCTCCTTTCGTGAAAAAAAGCCAGAGGCAAAGGCTTTTGTTTCGCAAAAAAGTGCCGGTACTGAGGCTTTGGCGTCAGTTCCCGCTCTTTTTTCCGCCTCCGGGATGTCTGCGCGGAGCGTCGTGCCTGCGGGGGGAGCGCTGTCTGTCGGCAAAGCCTTCTCCCCGGCCCCGTTCCGATGTTTCTTTCCGGGGGAAGGGGGCGTCCTCGCGCCGTGAGGGGAAGGGCCTTTTATGTTCCCTGTCCCGGAAGGTTCCGCCTTCCCGGCGTTCAGACGTGCGCAGGGGCGGCCGGAAGGAAGTTCTGTGCGGGGCCTCGTCTTCCAGCAGAAGAATGACGGCGCGGGACTTCATGTCGTGTTCCCGCGTGGGGCGGCAGGAGCAGAGCGCGCCGGGCGGCAGGTGGGAGGAGGCGGGAATGAGGGCAAGCCCGAGGCCCGTGCAGGCATAGCGGGCGCGGCCCGGATAGCCGGGCACCACGAAGGCGTCGGAAACGATGCGCGCGGCAACAGGTCCTCTGCCGGGGCGCGCGGGCGCGGCGGGCGGCAGTTCGCCCTCTTCCAGCTTCCTGAGGGAAAGGAAGGACAGGCTTATGGAATCCTTGTCCAGCCCGGCTCTGGCGGAAAGGGCGCGCAGGGCTTCGGGAGCGCCCTCTGCCGGGGCGTTGACATGGCACCACGCCGTGGAGCGCCGGTCCAGCATGGGGCAGCGGCCCGCATGGGGGCAGGGGGAAAGGGGCGTGAAGAGCGGCGGCAGGCCGAAATCGTCCATGTCGTCCTCGTCCGGTTCCTCATCGTCGGGGAAAAAGCGCTTTCCGGCCTGTTCCTCGCGCAGGGCAAAGGCGGTGAGGTCGTCGAATTCCGGCTCTTCCTCCACGCCGCCCAGAGCGCTCTTGCGAAGATGCGCGATGAGGCGGCCGCCCTGCCGGGTGCCCGGCTCCACCGCAAGGATGAGCCCGCCTTCGGCAAGCATGTCCCAGGTGCTTTCCAGAAGTTCGCGCATGCGTTCGCCCATTCTGTGGCCGGGCTTGGCGCGGCGCTCCTCCATTTCATTGAGCACGTTGCCCATGCTGGCCATCCACAGCGTGCCGGGCTTTGCGTACAGGCGGCGCGGCGCAAGGGAAACGGCGGCGCGCATGGTGCGTATGGTCCAGGGGCTCTTTTCGCCGAGGGCCTCGTTCAGGCGCTCGAAGATTTCCCGCCCGAGTTCGAGAATATGGGGCGTGGTGTCGCTCGCCACGATGGTGACGGGGCGGGAACGCAGATCGGGCCGGGACATCCACAGCGCAAGGGGCAGGGTGAGGGGGCCGCTTCCCATGTCGAGAATGAGCGGCTCCTCGGGAATGCGGCCGAAGTCGAGTCCCGGCAGAAGCGCCGAGAGGCGGACGAGGTTCCAGGGCAGGAAATAGCGGAGATAGGCCGAGGTGAGCCGCGGCGAGGTCCAGTAGGGGCGGGCGAGGCCGTCGCGTTCCGTGGTGAGCAGGGCGGACAGGTCGCGGCAGGCGAGGGGAAGGTCGCGCCGCTGCTGGCCGGTCATGGGCATGACGGTGTCGAGAACGGGAAAAAGCTCTTCCAGGGCGCGCCTTGCAAAGCTGTCGGGTGCGGAAAAAAGCGGAGTGGTCATGGGGTATCCTGTAGAAAATATCTTTCGGGGTATGCCTGCAAGGGTGGCGTAAAGCCGGGGGAAAAGCAAGGCGAAAGTGGCGGGGGCGCAAAAAGGGCGGGGCCGGATGCGGTACCGGCCCCGCCCGGAGCGGCGGAGAGTGGTTGTGATCAGGTTCTGCGGCGCATCAGTCCGGGTAGCGGCCGGTGCGTGCCATTTCCTGCAGGTTGGCGATGCGTTCTTCCATGGGCGGATGGGTGCTGAACATGCGGCGCAGGCTGTCGCCGGTGAGCGGGGAAACAATGAACATGTTTTCCGTGGCCGGGTTGGCCTGCATGGTGATGTGCCTGCTGTAGGCGTCGAGGTTGTTCAGCGCGCCGGCAAGGGCCATGGGGTCGGCGCAGTAGGAGGCGCCGGCGGCGTCGGCCATGTATTCGCGGCGGCGGGAAATGGCCATCTGGATGAGTCCGGCGGCCAGGGGGCCGAGTATCATCATGGCAATGGCCGCAAGGGGATTGCTGTTGCCTTCCTCATCGCGCGCGCTGCCGAAGATCATGCTGAACTGCAGCATGTTGGCAATGGCCGTGATGGCGGAGGCCAGCACGCCCGCCACCGTCTGGATGAGAATGTCGCGGTGGGCGATGTGGGCCATTTCATGGGCTAGCACGCCGCGCAGCTGTTCCGGAGGCAGAAGGCGCATGATGCCTTCCGTCACGGCAATGACGCCGTGTTCGGGGTCGCGCCCCGTGGCAAAGGCGTTGGGCGCTTCCTGCGGCACGATGTAGAGCCGGGGAGTGGGCACGCCCGCCCTCTGCGCCAGTTCTTCCACCATGCTGTACACCATGGGCGCATCTTCAGGAGAAAGTTCCTGCGCGCGGTACATGGACAGCACGATCTTGTCGGAGAACCAGAAGCTTCCGATGTTCATGATGACGGCGAACACCAGGGCTATGAGAATGCCCTGCCGGCCGCCGAGTGCACTGCCCATGACGATGAGCACGGCGGAAAGGCCGGCCATGAGCAGAAGTGTTTTAATCTGGCTGGTCATAATCGCTCCTCAGGTTGAATGGCAGACTGGCCGTGGGAAGAAGAATAATCATGCTTTTTCTCCCTGCCAAGGGCGGAAAGCTTGCAAAGTGTTGCATGGCGCAGGATTTTTCCGGAAAGGGCGGAAGACATGCCCGGGAGAAGAAGGCGCGGCATACCCGGAAGAGAACCTTGCCGCGAGGCCTGGGCGGGGCGCGTTTTTGGGCGCACGGCGGAAGGCGTTCCGCCTCCCTTCGGGGAGCATGGAGGCTTGGCGGAGAGGCGCAGCAACACCTCTGCCCGCGGGAAGAGGCCTTCGGCGCAGAGAAGGCGGGGATACGGAAGAGATCCGGAAGCGCGGGGGTGGACGGGCCCCCCTGCCGCGCGTTCCGGAAAAAGATTCCTCTTCCCCCTGAAGGAAGGGGAAGAGGCTTCGGTTAATCCGCCGTGAAGGGCACGGGAATCACTTCCCCGCGCCGGAACACGAGGCTTTCCTTCCAGCCTCTGGAGGCGGCGTAGCGGGCCAGCACATCGAAGTTCCAGGCCACCTGTTCGGTGCTGTGGCTGTCGGAAGCAAAGGTGATGGGCAGGCCTATCTGCCAGGCGAGGTGCAGGATTTCCGGGCCGGGATAGATTTCATGGCAGGGCTTGCGCAGTCCGGCGGAGGAAATTTCCATGGCCATGCCCGCGTCGCGCACGGCCGTGAGCGCGTCGCCCACAAGGTCCATGGAGGCGGGCAGGGAAAGCCAGCGGCGGAAATCGTCCACGGAAAAGATCTTGATGAGATCGGGGTGGGCCACAATGTTGAAAAGGCGCGTTTCGGCCATGACCTTCATGGTGCGGTAGTAGCGCGCATACAGGTGGAAGCGCTCCTCCCGGCCGAGCTTTTCCCAGTCGCAGGCCGTGGCGTCGAAGCCCCAGCGGCCCAGAAAATGAATACCTGCGATGAGGTAGTCGTATTCATGGGCGGCGATCATGTCGCGGATATAGGGCACTTCGTCTTCCAGCCAGTCCACTTCCAGGCCGAGAAGCACGGTGACGCCGAGAGGCTCCTGTTCCTTTTTCAGCTCCTCCACCTCGGCAAGGTAGGCGTCGAAGGTGGCGGCGAGGTGATCGCGGTATTCGCTGGGGTAATCATAGCCCCCGGGGCGCGGGGAATGTTCGGAAAAGCCCTGCACGAGAAGGCCCTTTTCCCGGCCTGCCTCGAACATCTGCCGCACGCTGTCGCGTGCGTGGGAATGATTGGTATGGGTATGAAGGTCTGCACGGATCATGGCGTGTCCCCCGGCGCGCCGCTTCCCGGTCTTTCCTGCACAGGGCGCCGTATGGCGTTTTCGTGCAGAGGCAGGGCGGGTTTTTCGGAGCGCTCTGAAGAAGGTGGTGAAACAGCATGATGATACCCCATGAGGGTGCGCCCCGCAACGGCGGGAAGGCGCGGAAGGGTCGGGCTTTTTTTCACCCCTCTTGCGAAAAGGGAGTGTTGAGGCTATGCTCATAAGGCATTGCCCTCATGCGGGGGGCGTCATGCCTGAGAAGGCGCTCCCGCACCCCGGCGCAATGGCCGTTTCCGCAGGTATCGGAGCGTTTTGTGCGGAAGGTCAAACCCTTTCAAGCTCAGGAGAGCGACATGGATTTCTTTTTCTTCTTCATCGGCATTGTTTCGGTCATCTGCGCCCTCACCTACATCAAGAAGACTTCTCCCAACAAGCATCATGATGCGTAGGGGGTAAGGCCCCTTTTCCCTGTGCCGCTTCCGGGCGGGGCTTTCGCCCCGTCGTCTTTCATGGCGTCCGTGCCCTGTGCCCGGGCGTTTTCTTTTGGCCTTGTGAGAAGCATCTTAGAACGTTCCGGCAGTGTTTTCTGCCGTGCATGCCCCGGCGCGGGCCTTGCGCGTTTTTTCCGGCCCTTTCTTCTTCCATTCCCTTCTCAGAAAGCACGGCGCCCCGGGCTCACGACATTTTTCCGCCTGAAAACGCGCTTTATCGTGTTCCTTTGCACGGGGCCGGAGAGAACGGGGCCTTTCGTGGATGAACCATGCTGCATATTGTTCTTTATCACCCGGAAATTCCGCCGAACACCGGCAACATCGCCCGCCTGTGCGCAGGCACGGGCACGCGGCTGCACCTTATCGAACCTCTGGGCTTTTCCATCGACGACAGGCACCTGCGCCGGGCCGGGCTCGATTACTGGCCTTATGTGGACGTGAAGACATGGCCTTCCCTGGAGGCGTATCTTGACGCCGACGGGGCGGGGAGACGCCTTGTCTCCACCAGCGCAAGGCACGGGGAAGCCGTGCAGAATTTCGCCTTTTCCCCTGAGGATTCGCTGCTTTTCGGCCCGGAATCCTGCGGCCTTCCGCAGAACGTGCAGGACATGGCCGCGGCCCATGTGCGCATTCCCATCAGAGACTGCATCCGCAGCCTCAACCTTTCCACCTCCGCAGGCATCGTGCTCTACATGGCCCTTGCCCGCATCGGGGGACTTGGCGACTGGTGATTTTTCCGCAATACCCCGGGCGCAGAGGGCCTTCAGAGCAGCCGGCCTGCTGAAAAGGGCATGTTCCGGCTTCTTTTGCGCCTTCGTGCTGACGCGGGCGTGCCGGAACAGCCTCTTTTCACATCGGATTCCGGGATGAGGGGTCAGGACGAGGCAGGCGGCCCGCCGCGCACCTTCCGGGGCCGGGATACGGGAGTCTGCAGGCATGACAAAGGCCGCGTGTCAGAGAGTTTTGAGCCTCAGGAAGAGGACTTGATGGTGGCCGAGCCTTTTTTCTGCGTGTCCTTGGGCAGGCAGGCTTCCTTCATCCGGCTCAGGTATTCTTCGTTGCGGGCCAGGTAGAAGGAAAGCGGTCCGGCGAAGTTGCGCCCCACAAGGCCGTTGACCAGCAGCTGACTCACTTCCTTTTCCAGCATGAGAATCTGCTGCATGCGCAGAAGCACCACACGTTCGCTCCGGGAGAAGCGCTTCATGCAGATGCGGAAGGCGTAGTTGGCCCGGGGCTGGTAATACCAGAAGTACATGAGATCCAGGGCGTTGATGACCATGTCCAGCCACAGGCGCGGCTCGATGGCCTTCAGGGTTTTGGGCAGGGCGTCGGGCCGGGCCAGCAGGGCGGGTACGTTCTTTTCCGGGAAAAGCTCCTCAAGCCGGGCATAGAAGGAAAGGGCCTCGCTCAGACGGCTCTTGTAGTCGGCGATGCGCTTTCTGATGTTGCGTTCCTTGTCGGCAAAGCCGTCGGCAATGCCGATGGCGGTGTCGGAGGC
Source organism: uncultured Mailhella sp. (assembly GCF_944324615.1). GTDB lineage: Bacteria > Desulfobacterota > Desulfovibrionia > Desulfovibrionales > Desulfovibrionaceae > Mailhella. Next base: position 13,068 of record NZ_CALUWY010000028.1, on the reverse strand, counting down.
GAGTTTCACCACAAAGACGGCGGAACTTGCCAGAGCCGCCGGGCCGCAGCCGGCAAGGGCGAGGATGAAGCCGAGAACGGCGTGCAGCAGAAGCACCAGCGGCAGGGAAAGGAAGGTGCAGACAAGGCCCGTGAGAATGCTTCTGCTGGAAAAGCCCCGCAGAATATGGGTGGCGGCCTTGAACAGGGCGCAGCCCGCCACAAGCACGGCATAGGTGGCGAGGGGCGCGTCGGCCGCGTTCAGGCCCATGCTTTCCTGCAGTACCCGGCATCGGAGCACAGGTTCCAGCAGCACCACGGAAAGGCCGTTGTACATGAGCGAATCGTACACGGCCGACCAGCTCACATAGCTTTTCCAGTGCAGCACGGAGGAGCGGTGCAGGCCGCCGCTGCCGAGCACGGCCTGAAGGATGTTCCGCAGGCCGGAAATGAGGAACCACAGCGGAGCGCCGAGCCAGGCCATCCAGCCCGTCTGCGTGCAGAGAAAGGCGAGGAAGGCGGGGATGAAGCCCACCACCATGCGCAGGGTATTGGCAAGATTCGTGTTCAGATAATGCAGGCGCTCCAGGGGGCCTTCGGACGGCTTTTTTCTGGGAATGAAGCCGTTGGTCATGTTGGCGTCGGTGCCGCCGAGGGTGATGATGTTGCCCTGCACGGCGCCTACGTCGGCGGTGGCGATGCTGCAGTTGCCGTTGTTGCAGACAAGGGTGTTTTCCGACACGGGCGTCCATTCCGTATGCCGGGCCTGCCCTATGTGGCGCAGCCATGGAATGCGGCGCAGAAAGGCCGTGATGCGGGAAGGCTCCTCCCCCGGTGCGTCGGAAATATAGGTGATCTGTTCAAGCAGTTCGGTGCGCAGGGGCAGGAGCAGGTGGGCGGAACGGCGCGGGTCGTCCAGTTCGCGGCGGGCGCGGCGCGGCAGGGTTTCGGGGTAGGCGAGTCCCATGCCGTAGCGGTGGCCCGGGCGGCTCGTGGAATCGGTGCCCATGGTGGCGCGCAGCTTGGTGTCGTGGTAATAGCCGCAGAGCACCGGAATGTTCTGCAGGATGATGCGCAGCTTGCGGATGCGCGGCGATTTGGGCATGTCGGCGGAATGCAGGGCCGCGCTTCCCCTGGGCGTGCTGAAGCTTTCCTCTTCGGAAAGCCCGGGCAGGGAACCGGGGGCCGCCTCCTTGAGCATGGCGATGATGAGCTGTTTCAGCAGGGGAACACTGCCTGCGTTGATGGCGCGCTGCAGTTCGTTGATCTTCTGCAAATGCTCCATGTCGCCGTTCTGCCAGTCCTTGAGGTTGAACAGTTCCAGATGGGTGATGCGCCCCTGGCAGTCCCACAAAAGGTTGAGCACGTCCTCGGCGGAAAGCCCGGCCAGGTTCAGGGTGATGCGGCAGCCGCTCTTCAGCTCGCACAGGCGCGTGAGCAGGTGCAGAGGCGTCTGGTTCAGCAGTTCCGGGCAGTCCGGAGAATCGCAGGAACGCTGCAGCTGCGCCGTCTCGGGGAAAAGTTCCGGGTCGTTGAGGCGGGCGAGCACGGTTTCGGTGGTGAACTTGTCGAGTTCTTCCAGATGCTTTGCGGCAAGGGCCTTCACCTCTTCACTCTCGTCCGGCGAAGCGAGAATGTCGCGGATTTCCTCCGCGCGGCGCTGGAACAGCGGGAAGAGCTTTTTATGAATGAATTCGGCAAGGTGCAGCAGAGAAGCCTGCCCGTAGCCCACAAAAAGCATGAATTCGTGGCTGTCCAGCTCCTCCGGCAGGGCATGGAGCATGGGGGCGAGGCGCTGGCGTTCCGTGTGGTTCCAGGTTTCCAGAAGGCGCAGAATGCGCTTTTCCAGCCACCTTGTGGCGGCCCGGCCTTCGTTCATCAGGGTGGACATGGCCGGAGAGGAAAGGAAGGCGATGAAGTCCTTGTCGCTGGCAAAGCCGCGCGGAATCCAGATGAGGTCCACAAGGCGCCCCCTGTGCGGGGCGTGGAAGAGCAGGCCTATGCGCACGGTGATGTTCATGATGGCGGCGGCGCGGCTCAGTTCGCTGGCGGCTTCGGGGGAAACGTAGTTGTAGTAGATGACGGTGAGGGAGCGGATGCCCTTGAGCCAGGCATCCATGATGAGATGCGTGGCGTTCTTGCGGCCCTTGGTGTTGGCGTCGTGCACATGGTTGTCGAACACGGCCTGATTCCAGTCTTCGGGCATTTCCAGCATGTAGTAGCGGTGCAGCAGCCGCCGCACCACGTCGTGCCGCCCTGTGGCGGCCTGCCGGAAGTCGTGGGCGAGGCGCAGCTGCGTTTCAAAGTCGTCGTGGGAGCGCACGAGTTCCTTCATGAGCTGCACGAGCACGCGGCCGGTGTTGATGCGCAGGGAGGTGCGCGCCATGACGAGCACTTCGTCGTGCAGGGCGGCGAGGGCTTCGAGTCTGTCGTTGGCATGGCCCTGGGCGAGGGTGTCGAGCAGGCGCAGTACCGCCGAGGCCATGCGCATTTCCGCAGGCACGGCAAGTTCGAGAATGCCGGAAGGGCTGAGCTGCGGCATGAGGCTGGGCCGTTCGGCCCGGCTCTTGGTCACCGTCCGGTTGATCATGGTGAGCAGCTGATAATCCTGAGGATCGAAACGGAGGGAACGGTGTGTCATGGCGATACCTGCGGCAAGGTTGGAAGTGCTCCATACTAGTACGACGGCTCTTCCGGCGCAAGCCGGAGCCCCTGCCGGACGCCCGGAAAGAGGGGGAAAATTGCAGACTCATTCCGTGGAAAATGATAGTCTTACAGAAGAAATCGTGGAATTATACAGGCATGCTTGACATATTTTCTGCCGGGTGAGATACTTTTCCCCCTATGAGACATGTACGGGAGTCAGAAAACGTCCGGCAAACGTTTTCTGCCCCGAGGTTTTCCCCGCTCCGGAGGCGGTTCACCGGAAGGTTTTTTCGGCTTGCCTTCGCGCATCGGAGCCGCGCCCTTTTCCGGGAGCGCTGCATCGGAGGGGGAAAAAGGGCGATTTCCGCTCCACGTTGCCAGGATCGCAGACAGATCGGCGGCGTGACTTCATCTCAACCCGGAGTCTGCATGACATCATCTTCCTACCGAAGTCTGATGGCGTTCGCGGGGGCATGGCTTTTGTGTCTGCTTCTCATCGCGCCGTCGGCTTATGGCCAGGATGCCTCTTTCCAGTCGGGTGTGGCCTCGTGGTATGGCCCCTGGCATCATGGAAAGTCTACCGCTACCGGGGAAGCCTTCGACATGTTCGCCATGACGGCGGCGCACCGCACGCTTCCCCTCGGCACACTGGTCAAAGTGGAACATAAGGACAGCGGCAAAAGCGTGATCGTACGCATCAACGACCGCGGCCCTTATGCCAAGAACAGAATTATCGATTTGTCGTATGCGGCGGCCGACAGCCTGGGTCTCAGTGACACGGGCGTTTCCCGCGTTTCCCTGGAAGTTGTGGGAGACAAGGACGGCAGACCGCTTTCCCGCACACAGGCCTTTTTCGTGAAACTGCGGGAAACCCAGGTTTCCTATGATACGGTGGCGCAGCAGCTTTCCCGCCTTATCCGCCTGGGCATGTATGACGCGGCGTCATTGCTGCATACGCAGGAAGGCGTGATGGCCATAGGGCCGTACGCCAGTTTTCAGGAATCGCAGGATGCGCTGGTGCGCGTGGCGACGACCCATCCCGGCGCCAGCATCATGCTTGCGGAGAAAAACTCCATGTCCCCGGCCATTCAGGCCGTTGCGGAACGTTAGGCTCCCGCCCGTGGAAAAGGCGGACAGACCCGGCGGCGTGTGAGACGCCGCAGCCCCAGATGCGCGAAAGCCCCCGTCCTTGCCGGCCGGGGGCTTTTTCCGTTTCTGCGCCCTGTCCGGCGTTTCTGCGCGGGGCGGCCTGCGGCCTCCAGAGCCCGTTCTTTGCTGCCGGAGTGCCGCTGTTCTGCAGGGCCGGGCGGCGTTTCCCCCAAAAAGGCTTCAAGGAGCCTTCAGCGTAAGCGATCCGGCACAGAGACCCTGCGGGGCGGGGAATTGGGGACATGCGGCAATCGTCGGCGGAAGGCGGAGCCTGCGCCTGCGTTCTGCCGTGCGCATTTTCCCGGGGCCGCAGTCTTCGGCTTTTCAGAAGACGCCGCTCTCCCGCATGTTGCGGGAGCATGCAGCAAAAAAGATGCCCGGAAGGAGAAGAAGAGTGATGCATCCTGTTGATGATACTCCTTTCCCTGTGGTATCAGACGGGAAAAGCCGCATCCCGCGATCATGGCGGGGCAGGGCTCTCATACAGGACCCATAAGGAGGACATCATGGGCGAGAAGGGGAAAACCGTGTTCATCACGGGCGGTTCCACGGGCATCGGGGCCGCCTGCGTGCGGAAGTTCGCCGGAGAAGGCTGGAACGTGGCATTCATGGACATCAATGCGTAAGAAGGCGGAAAGCTTGCGCAGGAAACGGGCGTGCTGTTCATGGAAGGCAGCACCCGCAGCCGTGCGGATCTTGACAGGGCCGTGGCCGCGGCCTGCGGACGCTTCGGCGGCTTGAACACGGTGGTGGCCAATGCCGGCATTCATCGCTGCAACACCATGCTGGAGATCAGCGAGGAAGAGCTGGATCTCATGATCGACACCAACATCAAGGGCACGGTACACACCCTGCGCGCGGCAGTTCCCTTCATTCTGGAGAACGGCGGAGGGAGCGTGGTCATCAATGCTTCCGATCAGTGCTATGTGGGCAAGCCCAACAGTTTCGGCTACGGTCTGACCAAGGGCGCGCTGGGGCAGATCACCCGCAGCCTGGCCATCGACCTGGGACCGAAGGGCGTGCGCGTCAATGCCGTGTGCGCGGGGACCATACGCACGCCGCTGACGGAAAAGCTGTTCCAGAGCTTTGCGGACATCACCCATGGCGGCGACGCTTCGGCCTACTGGCGCACAGAGGCGGGCCTCTATCCGCTGGGCAGGGTCGGGGAGGCCTCCGAAGTGGCGGAGCTCATGTATTTTCTGGCCTCCGACGCGGCAAGCTTCATGACCGGCGGCCTCTATCTTGTGGACGGCGGCCTCACGGCCGGCTGATCCCGGAAAAAAGCGCATGAAAAAGCCTGTCCGTGCACGGCACGGGCAGGCTTTCCTCTGTGTTCCGGGGCCTTTTCAGGCAAGTTCCCGCCACAGCTCTTTTGCGGCGCGCTCCGCGCTTCCCGGTTCGCCGCATTTTTTGCGCAGCTCGTCAAGGTCGCGGCGTATGCCGTCCAGAATGCCGGGGCTGGTGAGCCATTCCTCCATGCGTGCGGCCAGGGGGGCGGGGTCGGCGTCCTTTTCAATGTGTTCGGGGAAGACGGTGCGGTTCATGATGAGGTTGGTCAGGCTTATCCACCTGACCTTCAGCACATGCAGCCCGATCCAGTAGGAAAGGGGGGAAACCTTGTAGGCCACCAGCGTGGGCACGCCCGCAAGGCCCGTTTCCAGCGTGGCCGTACCCGAGGCGGCCATGATGCAGGGGAAGGTGCGCATGAGGCGGTAGCGCTCTTTTCCGTCGTGCATGATGAGGGGCAGGGGGGCCTTCCAGAAGGAACGCAGATACTCTTCGGAAAAGTTGGAGGCGCGGATGCAGTGAAACTCCAGATGGGGAAAGCGCGCGGCCAGAAGTTCCGCAGCGCCGGAAAAGGCGGGCATGAGCGATTCCACTTCCTTTCTGCGGCTTCCGGGCATGAGTCCTATGCGGTCCGGGACGGGAGCAACATCCCGGATGCCTTCATAGTTCACCAGATCCACCAGAGGATTGCCCACATACGTCACATCCATGCCGTGGGCATGGTAGAAATCCACCTCAAAGGGCAGGATGGAGAAAATGCGGCGTATGTGCTTTTTCAGGAATTTCACGCGGCCCGTGCGCCATGCCCAGACCTTGGGCGGAATGAAGTAGTACACGGGAATGCCCAGTCGGTGGGCGATCTTCGCCACGCGGAAGTTGAATTCCGGCGCGTCGATGAGCAGCACGGCGTCGGGCCGTATGCGTTCCATCTCGCGCCTGATGCGCCCGAGCAGCCCGAAGATGCGCGGCAGGCTGGTGAGCACCTCCACAATGCCCATGACGGAAAGTTCTTCCACGCGCAGAAGGTTCTCCTGCCCGGCCCGGGCGAGGTTCTCGCCCCCCATGCCCACCACGCGCAGGGAGGTTTCGGGCGCGTATCGGCGCAGGGCGGCAAGCAGCGCTCCGCCCTGAAGGTCTCCGGAAAGTTCCCCGGCGTTGATCCACAGCGTTTTCATGACTTCTCCTTATGGTCTGGAAACGGCGAAGCGTTCCAGAGCGGGGTAGAAGGCGTTGATGAGCGCCCCCGTGACGAGGGTGAACAGGAGCCGGAAGCCCAGAAGGCCCCACAGGCTCCCGCCCACCAGGGCGAGAAGAATGGTGTCTTCGATGAGGGAATGGGAAAGCCCCAGCAGGGAAATGGAGCAGAGCACGTCGCGGCGGGAAAGGGACCCCTCCTGCGCGTTCCTGATGAGTATGCCGCTGCCGTAGAGCAGGCCCATGGTGAAGCCGATGAGGATGATGGACACGGCCCTGGAGGAGACGCCGAGAAGGCGCAGCGCCGGGCCGAGAAGGCGGCCGAGAAGCGCGGAGATGTGCAGGGCGTCCAGCGCCTTCTGCAGCAGCATCACGGCGCAGATGATGACGTACATCTCGCAGAGCGTGACCACCTGCTGCAGCAGCCATTCGCCCCAGCCTGCCGAAGGTTCGGCGGCGAGGAGTATGGCGGCCTTCTGCTGGAGCAGCCCGGCATGGTCGAGAATGAGGTGGAGCAGAAAGGCGGCGAGTATGCCGGAGAGAAGGCGCAGCAGAAACTGAAAGGGCATGGAAACGCCGCACTGACCGGCAATGCGCACCTCAAGGATGAGGCTGTGGGCGATGAGCACGAGCACCCCGAACACCGTCATCTGCGCAACGCTGAGCTCCGGCAGCTGCGGCGTGAGGGAAATGAGCACCATGAGGCCGGAATACATGCTCACGAGGATGCAGGATATCCACGCAAGGCTCATTTCCGCAGGCAGGCCCACAAGGTGCATGACCGGGCCGAGGGGCATGGAGAGGTAGGGGATGAGTCCGCTTTCCTCCAGAATCTTGACGATGACGACAATGGGAATGAGAAAGCGGAAAATGCCGAGGGCCACCTTGTGCCCGTCGTGCCAGCATTGGACGATGTTCTTCCAGAGTGCGTTCACCTTCACCTCGCCGCTGTGCGGAAAAAGGCTCTGCGCCGGGAGCGTTTTCGTGGTTCATCGGCCGGGGCGGGCGGGAAGGGGCCCCGGAAGGCGGCCTGAGCGCGGAGTGTGCGCCATGCGCGGGCCGCGCCGGAAAGGGAAAAGCCCGGGGAACGGAAAACGTCCGCCCGGGCATTCGAGGTGCGGAACAGGGAAGAGTCGTGCACAAAACGCGTCCTGTGCGGGGAAAGGAGTCTTTCCCCGCAGCGCCGGTTCTTCCGGAAAAGGAGGCTATTTTTCGCGGTCGAGGTAGCCGTAACGGGCGGCCACGCCTTCGGTGCGGCTCACGATGCGGTCAACCACGGCATCCACGGTGTCGGGCGTGACGATGCCGAGATCGCGCACCAGATAATATTCCATGGAGCCTTCGGAAAGGGCGAGCGTCCAGACCACGGCATACACGGAACCCACGCCCGGACGGGAGGGGAATTCCGCCGCAGTGGAGAGCAGAATGCGGAATTTCGCCTCTCTTGCGGGATTGGCGGGGTTGGCGCTGTTGATCTTGGCCTGCAGGCGCGAGAACAGGGTGACGCCGATGGCGTCGTTGCCCTCGAATTCCACGACCACGGGGGTGCGGCGTTCGGTTTTGCGCGCATCGTCCGCGGCATGGGCCGCAGAGGCGCACAGGCAGAACACAAGGGCGCACAGGGCGAAAAGGCGGAAAGCTTTCATGACATACCCTCCGGCTGCTCGGGCAGCCGAGTCAGGCGCGGAAATCCGCGCGGATTGAACCGGGGGCGCGCCCCGGCGGAAAGCGCGGGAAGCGCGTTAGAATCCTTCTTCCAGCGGGGGCCAGATGAGCGCAAGTTCCGGCTGCGGGGCCAGGGGCCTGTCTGCCGGTTCCAGCAGCATGCGGCGGCCTTCGAGGTGCAGGCGGCCTTCGGCAAGCCACTGGAGGGCCTGCACATAGATGCGGTGCTCGAACACATGGATGCGGTCAAGCAGTTCCTCGTCGTTCTCTTCCTGCCGGATGGGGAGCGTGGCCTGCACGATGATGGGGCCGCCGTCCATGACGGGGTCCACCACATGCACGGTGCAGCCGCTGAACTTCGCCCCGTAGTTCCAGGCGTCGCGCGCGCCGTGCGTGCCGGGAAAGGCGGGAAGCACGGCCGGGTGTATGTTCAGCACCCGGTTGGGGAAGGCGTCGAGAAACACGGGGGTGACAAGGCGCATGTACCCGGCAAGGGCCACGGTATCCACACCGGCGCCGAGCAGTTCCTTCACCATGCGGGCGTCGAAGGTCTCGCGGTCGGGGAAGGTCCTGTGATCCAGACACAGGGCGGCAATGCCGTGTTTTTCCGCCCGCTCCAGCACCCTGGCGCCGGGACGGTTGGAAATGATGATGCGTATGTCCGCGTCGAGGCGGCCTTTTTCGGCGGCGTCGATGATGGCCTGAGCGTTGGTGCCGCTGCCTGAGGCGAGAATGCCGAGTTTCAGGGTCATGCCGTGGCTCCTTGGCGGGCGAAGGCGGCGCACACGGCGTCCGCCAGCGCGGGAATGGTGAAGTTTTCCGGCAGAATGTCGGGGGTAAGGCCCATCCTGCGCATGGTCTCCGCCGTAACGGGGCCTATGGCCGCAAAGCGCACTCCGGGATGCTTTTTCAGCGTTTCCAGGGGGATGGAGGCAAGGAAATTGCGTACCGTGGAGGAGGAACCGAAGGTGATGCAGTCAAGTTCATCGTTTTCGAGGGCGGCGATCACCGCGTCGCGGTTCTCTTCGGAAGGAACGTTCTCATAGGCGGTGATGACATCCACCACGGCGCCTGCGGCGCGCAGGGCTTCGGGGAGCACCTCGCGGGCTTCCTTCGCCCGGGGCAGAAGCACTCTTTCGCCCTTCATGCCGAGTTCGAGCATGGCCTGCGCCACGCCTTCGGCCACATAGGAGGAGGGCACGAGGTCGGCGCGTATGCCCATGGATTCCACGGCCTTTGCCGTGGCGGGGCCTATGGCGGCCACCTTCACCCCGTGAAGGGCTCTTGCATCGAGGTTCAGGGCCGCGAGGCGTTCGCGGAAGAAGCGCACGCCGTTCACCGAGGTGAACACCAGCCAGCCGTAGCGGGAAAGGTTGCCCACGGCCTCGTCGAGTTCCGCGTAATCGGCAAGCGGATTGATTTTAATGGTGGGGAACTGTATGACGCGCGCGCCCATGCGGGCGAAGAGGGCCGCGCTTTCACTGGCCTGTTCCCTTGCGCGGGTAACCACCACGGTGCGGCCGAAAAGGGGCTTTTTCTCGAACCAGTCGAGCTTGTCCTTGAGGCGCACCACGTCGCCCACCACGATGATGGAAGGGTTGGTGAAGCCTTCGCGCACGGCTGCGTCGGGCAGGTCGGCCAGGGTGGAGGCCAGGGACCGCTGACGGCTGGTGGTACCCCAGTACACCAGGGCGGCGGGGGTGTCGCCGGGCATGCCTGCGGCGATGAGCCTTGCCGCGATGTCGGGCAGATTCTTCATGCCCATGAGAAAGACCAGCGTGGATGCGCTGCGGGCAAGGGCGTCCCAGTTGTGCACGGAACCGGGCTTGGTGGGGTCTTCATGACCGGTGATGATGGTGACGGAGGAGGACCACGCCCTGTGCGTGAGCGGGATGCCCGCATAGGCAGGGCCGGCTATGGAGCTGGAAATGCCGGGAACTTCCTCGAAGGGAACGCCCGCGTCCACAAGCTCCTCGGCTTCTTCCCCGCCGCGCCCGAAGATATAGGGATCGCCGCCCTTGAGGCGCGCGACCACCTTGCCTTCCTTCGCCTTGGCGATGAGAAGCCTGTTGATGTCGCCCTGCTTCATGGCATGATTGCCGGCGATCTTGCCCACATAGATGAATTCGGCGTCGGGCCTGGCCAGAGCGAGAAGCTCGTAGCTCGCAAGATAATCGTACACGACCACGTCCGCTTCGGAAAGCGCCTGCCTGCCTTTGCAGGTGAGCAGGCCGGGGTCGCCGGGGCCTGCGCCTATGAGATAAACGTACATCCGTCCTCCATGGCTTGAATTCAGGCGAAGTGTACTTATTAAAGGGGGAGGGAGCAAGACTTTCCTCCCGGGGCCGTCTTCTTCACGCTGTGACCTTGTGAGAGTTCTTGTGATCTCGGACTTGTTTTTTTGTGTTTTTCAGGGTAATCTTCACCAGCTTTCCTCCGGTGCGTCCCCGCGCCGGTCCTGCCGCCGGGGCTGTGGCCTCTGTCAGACGAAAGGGAATGATTCCTTCCTTTTTCCTGCGGCCGGGCAGCAGAGGGCGGTCTGGAAGCTAGGTGCGGAACTGTTGACCGGTGCAGAGGCTCCGGTCAGGATGCAAGATGGCGGACAACGCGACAGGAGACAACCATGAGCATCTTTTTCTACTGTTTGGCCTATGTGGCCGTTATTGCCTTTGTGGCCGTCGCTCTGATGAAGATCATCGGCTACCTCAAGAAACCTCAGCATCTGCGCTGGGAACTGTATCCCGTGGCGCATGAAGACCCTGAAAAGGTCCCTTACGGCGGCAGCTACCTTGAAAACACCGAATGGTGGAAGGACAAGCATCGCAGCTGCATGGTGGGCGCTCTCAAGGGCTTCCTCATTGAAGCGCTCTTCCTCAAGGCTGTGTGGGAACACAACCGCACGCTGTGGGTGCGCACCTATCCCTTCCACATCGGTCTGTATCTGCTCATGGGCGCCATGGGCATGACCGTGCTTTCCGCCATCGGCATGCTTGCCGGCGCTGAAGGCTTCGTGACCTTCTGCACCGCCGTCACCGTGCTGTGCGACGTGTTCGGCTTTGCCGGCATTCTCTTCGGCGCCGTGGGCCTCATTCAGCGCCGCCTCTGCGACAAGGGCCTCCGCAAGTACACCACCAACGAACACTTCTTCAACCTCGGCCTGTTCGGCGTGTACGGCCTGTTCGGCCTCATGCTCTGCCTCTGGCACGGCGTGTACAACTTCGCTCTCATGGGCAACAGCTTCATCTACGGCATGATGACCTTCACCGCCATGGAGCTGACTCCCCTGTATGTGCTGTATCTTCTGATCGGCTTCTTCATGTTCTTCTGGGTGCCCTACAGCTTCCTGGGTCACTTCTTCATGAAGTACTTCACCTGGCACGACATCCGCTGGGGCGATGAACCCACCATCAACAATCCCAAGCTTCAGAAGCAGCTGGCCAACAACCTGAACCTCCCCGTGAGCTGGCGTGGCCCTCATGTTCAGGGTGACGGCAAGAAGACCTGGGCCGAGGTTGCCACCTCCAACCCCGACGAGAAGTAGGATTAAGGAGCCGCACATGAAAACTTCGCAGGAACTTACCTTCAATGACCTCTCGACGGAAGAAGGGATCCTCACCACGGTCGATGTGAACACCCTTCGCCCCATGCCCGTCGATTACCAGACCTTCCCCTGGAAGGTCATCACCGACGCTCAGAAGCAGCAGTTCTGCTGCCTGCTCGACGATATCAACGTTCTTCTCATTCCCGTGCCGCAGACCAAGGCCGAAGAGGAAGAGCTGGTCAACCGCTTCATCGACGGCGTGCGCAAGCTCTTCACCCCCGAGAACAACTGGACCTGCCTTGCCATGCTGGACACCACCATGGACTACTGCGCCCAGTGCAACTCCTGCTCCGCGGCCTGCCACCTCTACGAAATGTCCGGCGAACATGAAATGTATCGTCCGAACTTCCGTTCCGAGCTGTTCCGCCGCATCTACAAGCAGTATGTGAAGAAGGAACCTCTGGCCAAGTGGCGCTACGGCGACATCGACCTGAACTGGAAGACCGTGGTCCGTCTTGCGGAACTTTCCTACCGCTGCAACCTGTGCCGCCGCTGCGCCCAGGTCTGCCCCATCGGTGTGGATAACGGCCTCATCGCCCGTGAACTGCGCAAGCTCTTCAGCCAGGAATTCGGCTGGAACCCCCGCGAACTGCACGAAAAGGGCACCAAGCTCCAGCTCGATGTGGGTTCCTCCACCGGCATGAACCCCGACGTGGTGAAGGAAACCGTGGAATTCATTGATGAAGACTATGTGGAAACCACGGAATACGAATTCAAGACGCCCTGGGACGTACCGAATGCCGACATTCTGCTCATCCACAACGCCGGTGAAATGCTGGCCTGGCCCGACAACATCGCGGCCTTCTCCCTCATCTTTGAAGCCGCGGGTCTTTCCTGGACCCTCAGCTCCGAAATTGCGGGTTACGACTCCGTGAACTACGGCGTGTTCTACGACGACGTGCAGGCCGCCCGTGTGGCCATCAAGCACGCCGAAGCCGCCAAGAAGCTCGGCGTCAAGAAGATCGTGCTCGGCGAATGCGGCCATGCCCACAAGGCCCTCACCGTCATTGCCGACCGCATCCTGCCCCCCGACCTGAACATCCCGCGCGAAAGCTGCTTCCCCGTGCTGCGCGACATCGTGCTCGGCGGCCGCCTGAAGCTCGATCCCAGCCGCAACAACTTCCCCGTGACCCTGCACGACCCCTGCAACCTCGTGCGCCTCATGGGCGTTGTGAAGCCCCAGCGCGACGTTCTGCACGCCATCTGCCCGCAGTTCCGTGAAATGACGCCTCACGGCGTGGAAAACTACTGCTGCGGCGGCGGTTCCGGCTTCGCCATCATGACGCGTAACAACATCAACGAATGGCGTATGAACATCACCGGCCGTAAAAAGATGGAACAGATCTGCGGCGCCTTCAAGGACTGCCTCGGTCCTGAAGTCAAGAAGTACGTCTGCGCTCCCTGCTCCAACTGCAAGGGCCAGATCCGCGAACTGCTCGAACAGAACAACCTCCTTGAGAAGAACGGCATGCAGTACGGCGGCCTTGTCGAACTCATCGTCAATGCCATGACCGACGTGAAGCCCGGCTTCATCAAGTGGGAAGAAGA
>NZ_CALUWY010000027.1 GCF_944324615.1 uncultured Mailhella sp. | reverse complement strand
CCGTAGTTGCCGAGGTCCTTGTCGGTGATCTGCTGCTGCTGTTCCTTGTAGGTGGGGCAGCGTTCCAGCCAGCCGAGGGGGGTGATCATGGAAAGCAGAAGATGCAGTTCCGCGGTTTCCTTGATGTCGGACTGGCGGTAGATGGCGCACTTTTCCGGATCGAGACCGGCGGAGAGCCAGTCCACCACCATGTCGCGCACGAATTCCGGCAGGCGGGTGGTGTCGGCATAGTTGCTGGTCAGGGCGTGCCAGTCGGCCACGAAGAAGAAGGCCTCATGGTCTTTCTGCATTTCGACCCAGTTCTTGAGGGCGCCGAAATAGTGGCCGATATGAAGAGGCCCGGTGGGCCGCATACCTGAAACAGTGCGTTGGTTCGCCGTCATGGCGTGTCTCCTGATGGATGGGAAAGAAGGGAAGGGGTCAGATGCCGACGACCCAGAGCGCGAAGTTCCACGAACCCCGGATGAGCGGCAGAAGGATGGAGCTCATGAGACCGCTTGCCAGCAGCAGCACGAGCAGAAGGAAGCCGTAGCGTTCCACACGCTGGAACTGGAGGGAAATCTGCCCGGGCAGCAGCATTTCCAGAATGCGCCCCCCGTCCAGCGGGGGTATGGGCAGAAGATTGATCCAGGCCAGGGCGAAGTTGGCGGAAATGCCTATCTGGCACATTTCCAGCAGGAATTTCCCCGTGGAGGTGTTCATGAGAAATTCCGCCGGAGCAAAGAGCAGAAGGCGCAGGGCCACGGCGAAGAGCATGGCCAGAACCATGTTGCTCAAGGGCCCGGCCGCGGAAACAAGGAGCATGTCCCTGCGGTAGTTGCGGAAGTAGCGGGGGTTCACCGGCACGGGCTTTGCCCAGCCGAACACGAAGGGCGAGAACAGCGCCGTGAACACGAACACGGCCGTGCCCGCCGGGTCGATGTGGGGCACGGGGTTGAGCGTGAGCCTGCCCAGCATGCGGGCGGTGGGATCGCCGCAGCGCAGAGCGGCCCAGCCGTGGGCCACTTCGTGAAGGATGATGCCCAGGAGCACGGGCACGAAGGCCACGGCGACATAGGATATTTTGGCGGCAAGGTGTAAGTCGGACATGGGGGCTTCGATACCATATTTGCGTCCGCTTCGCAACAACGGCCCGGCCCGCTTCCTTTTCCGCATCAGGGCGCTTTTTTCACGGTACTCTCCGTATGTTTTAAGGAAACGTAGTTCATGCAGGAGTGTTGCGGGCCGGGTACTCGACAAAACGGGGGCCTTTGGGCATGATGACGAAAGCGCCTTCATCAACGGGGCGCGGAGCTTTTGCCGCAGAATCAGGGAGATCGCATGCTTGGTTTCATTGTCCGTCACCTGCTCAGGCTCATCTACCGCGTGGAACTGCGCGGCCGCGAACATTACGACGCCGCCGGGCCGCGCACCCTCATTCTCTATAATCCCGGCTCCATCATCGATCCCCTGCTTCTGGCCGCCATGCTGCCCGACCGCATCACGCTTCTGGCCGACAGGGCGCTGGAGCACAAGTGGTGGATGCGCCCCGTCTGTGCGCTGACCGACACGCAGTTCTTCGATTTTGCCAGTCCTGCGGCCACGGTTTCCCTGGTGCACGCCCTGGCCAGAAACGGCCGCTGCATGGTGTTCCACAGCGGCAGTCTCGGCAACGATCCGCGCTATACCCGCATTCTTGAGGCGGCGGGCGTCATTGCGGAAAAGGCCAGCGCCTCGCTCCTGCCCGTGCGCATCGACGGCGCCATCAGCTCCATGTTCTCCTATTCGCGGCACAAGGGCCGCCGCCGCTGGTTCCCCCGCATCACCGTCAGCGTGCTGGAAGTGCAGAAGTTCAGCCCCGTGGAAGGCCTGCCCCCGCGCGAGAGGCGCAGGCGCATGGGCGAACGCCTCTACGACATCATGACCGAGCTTGAGTACCGTTCCGGCATGGACCGGCGCAACATCATGCAGGTGCTCATGGACGCCGTGGCCCTTTCCGGCAGGCGCTTCCCCATTGCCGAGGATCAGGACAGGCACGTTCTCACCTACGGCGCGCTGCTGCTCAAGCTTTCCGTGCTGGGCCGCGCCTTCCGTCGCCTGTTCCGGGGCGAGAAGAGGGTGGGCTTTCTTCTGCCCACGTCCCTGCCCGGGCTGGTGGCCTTCTTCGGCCTGCATTCGGCAGGCTTCGTGCCCGCCATGCTCAATTTCACCTCGGGCATATCCGCCGTGCTTTCCTGCTGCTCCACGGTGCAGCTCTCCTTTGTGCTCACCTCCCGCCGTTTTCTCGCCATGGCCGACCTCACGGCCATGGAACAGGCCCTCAAGGATGCGGGACTCAGGCTCGTCTATCTTGAAGATGTGGCCAAGAACCTCACCCTGTCCGACAAGCTCTTCGGCGCCCTCGGCGCATGGATGCGCTCCGCGCCTTCCACCCCGGGCACGGACCCGGCCGCCGTCATGTTCACCTCGGGCACGGAAGGCGTGCCCAAGGCCGTGTTCCTGAGCCATGTGAACATCACCTCCAACCGCTATCAGGCCCTCAGCATGCTCACCGTGGGCGCAGGGGACAAGCTCTTCAACTGCCTGCCCATGTTCCATGCCTTCGGTCTCGGCATCTGCACGCTTCTGCCCGTGCTTGCCGGGGTGCGCGTCTTTCTCTACCCCTCGCCGCTGCATTACCGCATCGTGCCGCGCCTCTTCTATGAGAGCCAGTCCACCATCATCTGCGGTACGGACACCTTCTGCGCAGGATACGCGCGCTACGGCCGCCCCTACGATTTCTGTCACGCCCGCCTCGTCATCATCGGCGCGGAAAAAATGCGCGAAAGCACGCGCAGCGTATGGCTGGAAAAGTTCGGCGTGGATCTTTTTGAAGGCTACGGGGCCACGGAAACCTCGCCCCTCATTGCCGTGAACACCCCCGCCTACCGCCGCGCGGGCAGTGTGGGCCGCATGGTGCCCGGGCTGGCCTGCCGCCTGCATCCCGTGCCCGGCATCGACGAGGAGAACACCGGCGTTCTGTGGGTGAAGGGCGACAATGTCATGCTGGGCTACATGCGTTCCGCCGCGCCCGGCGTGCTGGAACCTCCGGTGGATGAGGATCTTGCCGCCGCCTTTGCCGAAGGCGCCACCAGCGACGACGGCGCGGGCTGGTACGATACCGGCGACATCGTGCATGTGGACGATGAAGGCTTCATCTTCATCCGGGGCAGGGCCAAGCGCTTCGCCAAGATAGGCGGGGAAATGGTCTCCCTTGCCGCGGTGGAGGAGGCCCTGCGGGAAATCTGGCCCGAGGCCGTGCTCGGCGTGGTCTCCATTCCCGATCCGCGCAAGGGCGAACAGCTCGCCCTGGTCATTGATACCGAAGATGTCACCACAAGCCGCATTGCCGCGCACTTTGCAAGCCGCGGCCTTTCCCCGCTGTGGACGCCCAAGCGCATCGTGAGCGTGAAGCAGGCGCCGCTTCTGGGTTCGGGCAAGTTCGATTACCGCAAGGCCAAGGAACTGGTGCTGGAAAAGGGGTAGTTCTTTGACAAGAGGAGATATATATGAATAAATGTTTTAGTATTTTTTGTATTAGCTTAATTTTTATGCTTAGTGCCTGTACACATCCCTATGAAGGAAGATATATATCTCGTTCTTTTCCTCATAGTGAATATGATGGATTGCCTATTATGGAAACAATTACTATGGGAAGTAGTAATGGTGCAAATGTAATATTTAATTATACACTTGAACCTAAGGAAGGTAATATTTATATAGTTGAAGGAACTATGGATATGACAATGCACGTTGTTAAATATGATGATATTAATATACATATGCTTCTTATAGATGGAGGAAAAATTGTCGAGTCTATTCGTATGAATTCAGGTAATGTTGGAATAGCAGAAAGGATTCCATTTTATAAGGAATTTAAAACAGATAAACATTTTGATGCGGTAACGTTTAATTTTAATGTTTTGTATTATAATTGATATATTATGAAAAAGATAATTTTATTTTTTAGTTGTTTTATTTTAATATTATTTAATTATGAAATATCATATGCAAATAAATTTTATATTCCATCTGAAATAATAAATGGAATAAAGACAGGTAACGATGAATATCAGTATAAGCTTGGAAAATTGTATTATAATCATATAGTGCATAAAAATTATTTTGATAAGGCTGAATACTGGTTAACTAAAGCAGCAGGTCAGAATAATATTCCTGCAACGGTCCTGCTTGCAGTTGTTAAAAAACGTATGGGACATGATAATGAAGCTTTTCAAATTTATAAAAGAGTTGAGAATCGTCTTAAAAATGAAGCTAATGCAGGAAATGCAGAATATCAAGTTTTACTTGGATTAGTATATGGGTATGGTGCAGGTGTAGAACATAATATTAAAATTGCAGCAGATTGGTATAGAAAAGCTGCAGAACAGGGACATCCTGAAGGCCAGTATTATCTTGCATGTCGTTATAAAAATGGAAGTGGTGTTGAGAAGGATTTAAAGAAGGCCTTTTTTTGGTCTTTAAAGGCAGCGAAACAAAATTTTTTTCGTGCTCAGGTTGACGTTGGTATTGCCTATGAACGTGGAAAGGGAGTTGCTCGTTCCCTCAAAAATGCTGTAACATGGTATTACAGAGCGGCGGTACAAGGGTATTCATGGGGAGAATATGACTTGGCGCTGCAATTAAAAAATGGAAAAGGTACACCTAAAAATTTGAAAAAGGCCGTTTTCTGGTACGAAAAAGCAGCTGCACAAGGAAATTTATGGGCTTTGAACAATCTTGGAAACTGTTATCTCAATGGAGAAGGTGTCCGAAAAAATACGCAGAAGGCTTTTGAACTCTTCAGGCGTTCTGCCTTGGGAAATCATTCCACCGGACAATATAATGTCGGGCGCTGCTATGAAAACGGATGGGGAGTGGAACGGAATATTCCCAAGGCTATGGAGTGGTATGAAAAAGCTGCGGCCCGGGGGCATAAGGAAGCGAAGAAAAATTTTGAGTGGCTTCGAGGAGATTTTCGAGAAGGCAAGAGCTAGAAGAAAGGCTTTAAAATTTTTTCTGTCTCCCTTCACATTTTTTCTTGAAAAAAACATGCGCTTTGCGTAGTGTTGCAAAAAAAGGCGCTTTTCATAAGCGCAGGGAGTCACGATGTACAACGTCCGCAATACCGCCGCCTTGAAGAACGAAGTCCTCTTCGCTTCTTCCCTGCTGCTTCTTTGCGGGCGACTGTCCGGTCTGCTGCTGTGCCCGGATATATCGTGATTTCTGACGAATGACAGGTAAAAGGCTGTTCCGTCGGAAGTCGGGGCAGCCTTTTTTATAGGCTTTCACCCCGGCGAAGGAACAGTGTATATGCGCCGCAAAAAGGGGAAGGCCCCGCAAACGAAGGAGAACATCATGTCCGACCGCGTCATTATTTTCGACACCACGCTCCGCGACGGGGAACAGTCCCCCGGCGCCACCATGGATCTCAGCGAAAAAATCCGCATCGCCCGTCAGCTGGAAATGCTGGGGGTGGACGTTATCGAAGCGGGCTTTCCCGCCGCCAGTGAAGGCGACTTCGAGGCCGTGAAGGCCATTGCCCAGAGTGTGGAGAAGGCTCAGGTGGCCGGTCTTGCCCGCGCCAACTTCAAGGACATCGACCGCGCCTGGGAAGCCGTGAAGCATGCCCGCCATCCGCGCATTCACACCTTTATCGCCACTTCCCCCATCCACATGGAATACAAGCTCCGCAAGACGCCCGACGAAGTGGTGGAACTTGCCGTGGCCGCGGTGAAGCGCGCCGCCTCCTACACCTCCAACGTGGAATTCTCTGCGGAAGACGCCTCCCGTTCCGAACCTGACTTCCTTGTCCGCATCGTGACCGCCGCCATTGAAGCGGGCGCCACCACCATCAACATTCCCGATACCGTGGGCTTTGCTCAGCCCGACGAATTCGGCGCGCTCATCCGCTACATCATCGAAAACGTGCCCAATTCCGACAAGGCCGTGTTCAGCGTGCATTGTCACGACGACCTGGGCCTTGCCGTGGCCAACAGCCTCGCCGCGGTGAAGAACGGTGCGCGTCAGGCGGAACTGTGCCTGAGCGGCATCGGCGAAAGAGCGGGCAACGCCTCCCTTGAGGAATTCGTCATGGCCCTGAAGCTCCGCCCCGAATACTACGGCGTGGAAAGCTCCATTGTCACCGAGCAGATCTACCCCTCCTGCCATCTGCTTTCCCTCATCATCGGCCGTCCCATTCCGGCGAACAAGGCCATCATCGGCAGCAACGCCTTTGCCCATGAATCCGGCATCCATCAGGACGGCATGCTGAAGAACCGCAACACCTACGAAATCATGACCCCGCAGGCCGTGGGCCGCAAGTCCACTGACATCGTCATCGGCAAGCACTCCGGCCGCAACGCCGTGCGCACCCGCCTTGAGGAACTCGGCTACAGCCTGGACAACGATCAGGTCAACGCCGTGTTCGCGGCCATGAAGGAACTTGCGGACAAGAAGGCCCGCATTCACGACGAGGACCTCGAAGCCCTTGTCTTCTCCGAAGTGTACCGCATGCGCATCCCGGATCGCTTCCGCCTGAGCAATATCTGCGTGCAGACCACCATGGGTTCCACCATGCCCACCACCGCGGCCGTGGTCATGCAGGATCACGACGAGGAAGTGCGTCTCGCCGGCTTCGGCGTCGGCCCCATCGACGCGGCCTTCAACGTCATTTCCCAGATCTGCGGCACCCGTGCCGAGCTTGAGAAGTTCTCCGTGAACGCCATCACCGGCGGCACCGACGCTCAGGGCGAGGTGTCCGTGCACCTGCGCGACGGCAAGTATTCCGCCACGGGCCGCGGTTCCGACCTCGACATCATCGTGGCCAGCGCCAAGGCCTATGTGGACGCCCTGAACCGCCTTGAACACAAGGAAAAGGACGTCATCAGCTACAAGCAGAACCCTGTGGACTAGTCCGCATGTTCCGGGCGGCGCCTTTTCCGGGTGGCCGCCCGGTTGTTTTCAGCTCCTTTCCCGCCTTGTCCGGAAAAGGAGCGCTCCTGCGGCCCGCCCGGGCCGCGAACCCGCTTTCCCTCCGGGAGATCAATCATGGCAATGACGCTTGCCCAGAAAATTTTGCAGATGCACACCGACGAGGAAGTCCGCGAACCGGGACAGATTGTGGAATGCTCCCTCTCCGGCGTGCTCGCCAACGACATAACCGGCCCCCTCGCCATCAAGTCCTTCCGTGCCATGGGCGCGAAAAAGGTGTTCGACAAGGACAAGGTCTTTCTGGTGATGGATCACTACACCCCCCAGAAGGACATTGCCTCCGCCAACCAGGTCATCGTATCCCGCCGCTTTGCCGCGGAAATGGGCATTACCCATTACTACGAAGGCGGCTGCGCGGGCGTGGAACACGCGCTTCTGCCGGAAAAGGGCCTGGTGAAGCCCGGTGATCTCGTCATCGGCGCAGACAGCCATACCTGCACCTACGGCGGCATAGGCGCCTTCTCCACGGGCCTCGGCTCCACGGACATCGCCTGCGGCATGGTGCTCGGCAGGCTGTGGTTCAAGGTGCCCGCCACCATCCGCGTGAATATCGAAGGCTCCATGCCCCGCTGGATCCGCGGCAAGGATCTCATCCTGCGCCTCATCGGTGAAATCGGCGTGGACGGCGCGCTGTACCGTGCCCTGGAATTCGGCGGCTCCGCGCTGAAGGATGTGGATATCGAAGGCCGCCTCTGCATGGCCAACATGGCCATCGAGGCGGGCGGCAAGTGCGGGCTCTTCCCCTCCGACGACATGACGGCCGCATACTGCCGCGCCCACGGCACGCCCGATCCCATGGCCCTTGCCGCCGACGAGGGTGCGGAATATGAGCGCGTCGTCACCATGGACGTGACGGACATGGAACCTGTGGTGGCCTGCCCGCATCTGCCTGAAAACACGCGCCCCGTGTCCGAACTTTCCGATATCCGCGTGGATCAGGTGGTCATCGGCTCCTGCACCAACGGCCGCATTTCCGACATGCGCGACGCGGCGGAAATCCTGCGCGGCCGCAAGGTGGCAAAGGGCGTGCGCTGCATCGTCATTCCGGCCACGCCCGCCGTGTGGCGTCAGGCCATGGACGAGGGCCTGTTCGAGGTCTTCTCCGACGCAGGCTGCGTCATCAGCACCCCCACCTGCGGCCCCTGCCTCGGCGGCTACATGGGCGTGCTCGGCGACGGCGAACGCTGCATCTCCACCTCCAACCGCAATTTCCGCGGTCGTATGGGCAGCCTGGAATCGGAACTCTACCTCGCAAGCCCCTGCGTGGCCGCCGCCTCCGCTGTGACCGGCGCCATCACCGGCCCCGACGCGCTGTAGTTTCCCCCCTTCGGAAGGAGCGCCGCAGCGCTTGCCGCGGCGTCTTCTCCGAAGCGGAAGCAGCCCGAAGCTTTCCACGCTGTTTTCGCGGAACGTTTCGCCGTGAGCATTTCTTTGCGGGGCTTTCCCCGCACCCCGGCCGGTCCTCCGTGCCGGGAAATACAGGAGCATATCATGTCCTTTTCCGGAAAAGTCCATAAGGTCGGCGCTCATATCGACACCGATGCCATCATCCCGGCCCGCTTCCTTGTGACCACCGATACCGCGAAGCTCGGCGAGGCCTGCATGGAAGGCCTGGAACCCGGCTGGGTGAAGCGCGTGCACAAGGGCGACATCATCGTTGCCGACCGCAACTTCGGCTGCGGCTCCTCCCGTGAACACGCCCCCCTCGCCATCATCGGCGCAGGTATCCGCGCCGTGGTCGCCCACAGCTTCGCCCGTATCTTCTACCGTAATGCCTTCAATATGGGCCTCATGCTTCTCGAAGTGGGCGACGAGGTCAACAAGATAAACGACGGCGACACCCTCGAAATCAGCCCCGAACAGGGCCTTATCCGCGATCTCGACAACGGCGCCGAAATCCGTATCCCCGCCCTCTCCCCCATGATGCAGACCCTTATCGACAAGGGCGGCATGGTCAACTATGTGAAGGAACAGCTTCGCCTCCGCGGCGAATAAGCCCCCCCTCAGCAGCAACAACGAAGGCCGGTCCCGCACCGGCCTTCTGCGTTTAACAGGAAAGGCAGGAAAGGCACGCGGGGCGCCGCCCCGCACCCCGCCGGGGGGAATGATTCCCCCCGGGCCCCCTCAGTTTGCAGAGCGGAAGGGGGGTGCTTTTTCCCAATGTTGGAGGACCCCGGTTTGCGAAGGATGACCGTATAGCAACGCTCGGGGGCCCCCCGGCCAGCCTTCAGGCGGCCGGGCCGCCGGGCATAAGTAGCCGGGATTCACTCCCGGCGTTAAACGCTATGCCCGGCGTACAGGTCCCGCACCCTGTACAGTGTGTCCGGCGCGGACGGGCGTTTGTGTGCCGGAGGCGGTCGCAAGGTCACCCCCACGGGCCCCCTCAGTTTGCAGGCAGAAGTGTGGGGGCAGGCAAAGGCCTTCCTTCGACTCGCAGCTGTGCCCGGAACACGCAGGCGGAAAGCTCAGGTATACCGTGTTGCTGCATCCTCAGTGTGAGCGTGTCCTGTCGGACCCGCTCACGCAGGCCGACTCCGTCCCGGCCTGCGCCGGGCCGTCGTGTCAAAGGAAGGGATTTCTGGAAAAGGGGAGTGATGCAGCGGCTTCTGCGGGGTTCTGTCGGGGAATGCCTCTGTTTTATTCGGTTTTCTGGCAAAGAATAACCGTGTTTCAACGCCCGGGAGGCTTTTGTGGGCAAAGCACAGCCTGTATCCACGCTCCAGACTTCCCCCGTTTTGCAAAGCTGAGCCGTGCACCGCTCCGGGCCCCGGTTTGCAGAGGTGAGCCATAAAAAGAGCGCGGAGTAGTCGTCGTGGCTGACTTTCCGGGCGCTTTCCGGTGCTTAAAAAAACTTCCCCCCGTCGTTGGCGGCGGGGGGAAGGGAATGGCGGAACAGGGGCCTTTTAGGCCGCGGCTTCCTTCTTGTTATGCCAGGCATTCAGCACAAGCAGCACCAGCACAAGCAGCGCGCCGCTCACGAGCAGGCACACCCAGGGGCTGGAGGAGACGAAGCCGGCCACGAGGTAGCCCACGGCGCTGCACCCTGCCGCAAGCAGGGCATAGGGCAGCTGCGTGGAAACGTGCTCGATATGGCTGCACCCCGCGCCTGCGCTGGAAAGAATGGTGGTATCGGAAATGGGGGAGCAGTGGTCGCCGAACACACTGCCTGCCAGCGTGGCGGAAAGGGCCACCACCAGAAGGTCGGGGCTGACGGCCTGCGCCACAGGCACCACGAGCGGAATGAGAATGCCGAAGGAACCCCATGCCGTGCCCGTGGAGAAGCTTAAAAAGCCCGCGATCACGAAGATGAGGAAGGGCAGCATGCCGCCGATCATGTTTCCGGAAACCAGCGATTCCACGAACTTGTTGGTCTGCAGCATGTCCTGGCACACGCCGCTGATGCCCCAGGCCAGCACGAGGATGAGGTTGGCCGTGAGCATGGCCTTCATGCCTTCCACGGTGCCGTGCATGAATTCCGAAAGGCTCATGAGGCGGCGGGGCACATAGAGCAGCAGCGCCACCACGAGGCCGCCGAAGGAGGCCCACACCAGCGCGGGGGAGGCGTTGCAGTTGCCGAGGGCGGCGCGGAATTCGTGGTACTGCGGATCGGAACCCCAGTAGCCGCCGCTGTACATCATGGCGAGCACGGCGAAGACGATGAGGCTGCCGATGGGGATGAGCATGTCGAACACGTTGCCGTTCTTGGTTTCCAGGCCTATGCCGGTCTGCTGGGCAAGCACGCCGAGGTCGCCTTCCTCAGCCCGCTTTTCCGCCGAGCGCATGGGGCCGAAGTCCCATTTGAACAGGCACAGCAGAATCACAAGAAAGAGCGAGAGCAGAGAATAGAAGTTGTAGGGAATGGCGGCAATGAAGGCCGCGATTTCGCTTTCAAACGCGCCGGTGGATTTCAGGTTGCTGCCCACGGCGGCGGCCCAGCTGGAAATGGGCGCGATGATGCACACGGGCGCGGCCGTGGCGTCGATGATGTAGGCGAGCTTTGCGCGGGAAATCTTGTAGGTGTCGGTCACGGGCTTCATCACGGTGCCCACGGTGAGGCAGTTGAAATAGTCGTCGATGAAGATGAGACCGCCCAGGCCGCAGGTGGAGAGCATGGCCGTGCGCCGGCTCTTGATGCGCGAGGTGGCCCAGCGCCCGTAGGCCCGGGAGCCGCCCGCCATGGAAATGACATACACCAGAGAGCCCAGTGCCGAGCAGAACATGATGATGTCGAAGTTGAGGCGTTTCCCCATGATGGCGAAGGCCGATTCAATGGTGCCCATGAGCACGAAGTCGGCCCCTGTGCCGACGGTGTAGATGAACGTGCCCGTAAGAATGCCTATGAGCAGGGAAGACACCACTTCCTTGGTGATGAGCGCAAGCACGATGGCCGTGACGGGTGGAAGAAGCGACATCCATCCAGCGTAATAAG
This sequence comes from uncultured Mailhella sp., assembly GCF_944324615.1. Taxonomy (GTDB): domain Bacteria; phylum Desulfobacterota; class Desulfovibrionia; order Desulfovibrionales; family Desulfovibrionaceae; genus Mailhella. The sequence goes on along the minus strand of NZ_CALUWY010000027.1, from coordinate 22,992 downwards.
GTTCCATAATTCCCCCCAGAAGGATAGGCATTTTCCCGAGGAAAATGCAGACAAAGCGCGTAGGCGCACAAGGGTTCCTGCCACGCTCCCATGGCGGAACCCGGCAGGCCGGAGCATGCGGAAAGGCAGCCCGCAGCCCGCGCGATTCTTCATATTCCAACGGAAATACCAGAATACAAGGCACCCTTCAAGAATTTCCTGCAAAAACCGGGCGGAAAGGGCCGTTTCTCCGGTGTGACGCGCCGTATCTTCGGAAAACATGCGTTGCCGGAACCTGCATGGCAGGGCAGAGACCGTGTTTTTGTGCCTGAAGGCGCTGTGCCGTGCACCCGGGGCGCGCAGGGTTCGGGCAGAAGGGGCGGATTTCTCCTTTATCCCCTTCCCCGCGCCGCTGATCCGCGCCTCTGGCGTCTTGCGCAGGCCCTGCGCACAGATTTCCCGGATTTCAGGCATGAAAAAAGCCCCCGGAGGGGCTTTTCGGGGCCGCCTTGTGGCTTTCGGGCGGCCCCAGGAGGTTCCGCTCCCCGTGCGGGGGAGCGGAACGGTACGTCAGTGCATCATGGAAGGCAGCCACAGGCTCAGCTGCGGGAAGGCCACGATGAGCCCGACGCACACGAACAGGCCCACCACATAGGGGAGCGAAGCCTTGTACATGAGGCCGATGGGCACGTCGGCAATGCCCTTCATGACGAAGAGGTTGATGCCGAAGGGCGGGGTGATGCAGGCCATGTTCTTGACCAGGGTGGAGATGACGCCGAACCAGATGAGGTTCCAGCCGAACACCTTGGCGATGGGCACGAAGATGGGCACGCAGATGAGCACCAGGGGAATGGCCGGGATGAAGCAGCCGAGGAAGCACAGCACGATGATGATGGCGAGCATGACGAGCATGGGCGCGATGTCGAGGGCTGCGATGGCGTTGGCGAGCACCATGGGGATGCGGCTCAGGGTCATGAAGTTGCCGAGAAGGTTGGCGCCTGCGAGCAGGGCGAAGCACATGGCCGTGAACTTTCCGGCTTCGTTGAGGGCTGCGGAGAGCTTTTTGCCGTTCATGCGGCGCAGAACAAAGGCCAGCGCCAGCATGCCGAACACGCCCACGCCGCCGCCTTCCGTGGCGGTGAAGATGCCGCCGTAGATGCCGCCGATGACGAGGACGAAGATGAAGAGAATGGGCAGGGCGGAACGCAGGGAGGCGAGGGCTTCAAGCCGCGGAACCCGGGGCGAGGCGGGAGCGGCCGCCGGATTGATGCGCGCCCAGACCACGATGACGCCGATGAAGCAGAACATGCACAGAAGGCCGGGGATGACGCCCGCGATGAACAGTTCGCCGATGGACTGTTCGGCCAGCACGCCGTAAAGGATGAAGGTGGTGCTCGGCGGGATGAGGCTGCCGATGGTGCCCGAACAGGCGAGGCAGCCGATGGCGAGGGCGTCGTCGTAATGGCTTTTGCGCATTTCGGGAAGGGCTATGGCCGACATGGCCACGCTGCCCGCGAGGGAGTCGCCCACCACCGCGCCGAAGGCCGTGCAGGCGCACACGCTGCCGGTGGCGAGACCGCCGCGCCAGTGGCCCATCCAGGAACGGGCGGCCCGGTACAGATCCTGTCCGAACTGGCCCTGGAAGCAGACGTAGCCCATGAGCAGGAAGAACATGAGCGGCGACCAGTCGTAGCTTGCCACGGTGTTGTACCAGAACTGGCCGAGCATGTTCCACGCGGCCACGGTGCCGCGCATGTTGGCGATGAACACGGCGGCCGAGGCCATGAGGGCGTAGGCCACGGGCATACCGGAGAAGAAGAGGAAGAACATGAACGCGCAGCCCCATACGCCGAGAACCACGCTGGAGAAGCCGCGCATTCTGTGCGTGGCGAACCAGAGGAAGGCGGCCGTGCTCACGAGGGCGACCACGAGAGCGAGCAGAGCGGACGTTGTGCCGCAGCGTTCACAGGCGTGCAGTATGGCGGCGAGAAAATCGTGCACCAGGGTGAGCAGCAGAAGCAGGCACCCCGCGGAGGCGAACCACACGAAGGGCGCGACGGGCAGGTTCAGGGTGGGGGAATACAGTTCGCAGGAAACGGCGTAGTCCATCATGGCGATAAGGCAGAAGGCCACGGTGCACACCGACCAGAAGGTGGTGACGACGGCGAGCAGAGTCTGCGTTTTTTCGCTGAGTTTGGCCGTGACCACGTCCATGACGATATGGCCGCCCGTCCACTGGGCATAGGCCACGGAGGTGAAGAAGACGATGACCATGAAGAACTCGGTGAGTTCCAGGGTGCCGCTGAGCGGGCGGGAAAGGAAATAGCGCAGGCCGACATCGAGCGCCGTGATGAGCACCATGATGAGGAAGAAGAGCATACCGAGGGCGCTGGCCTTCTGGCAGACCTTTTCCAGGGGCTTCAGAAAGTCGACGCAGGCGCGCAGAGGCGCGAAGGCGGCGGGCTGAGGAGTGGGGTTGACGGTGGCTGATGCGTCCATGGCTGGCTCCTGGGGCGTTGAGGCGTTTTTTTATCCCGCTCCGCCCGGTGCGGGCGGACGGAAACGGGGAAAGGCCGGGAGGGAAGCCCCCCCGGCGTGACAGGTTCGGAGTTTACTTGGTTACATATTCTGCGGCGCGGGATTCGGCCCAGGGCTTCATGTCGCGCGCTTCCAGTTCACGGAACTTGGCGAGAATGGCGTCGGCGGGAAGACCCTTGTCGTTGGTGAAGGAGATCCAGTCGGCGTAGGTGGGTTCCACCAGCTTGTCGGCCCTGGCATAGTCTTCGGCGGAGAGCATGTGCACCTTGCCGCCCTGTTCCTTCTGCCAGCGCGCGAGGCTGTTGTACTGCATGTCGTTCCAGAAATCGTTGAACAGTTTGGGCGCGTATTCGCGCGACACGTCGTCGATGATCTTCTGCAGGTCTTCGGGCATGCTGTCGTAGGTGTCCTTGTTCATCACGCAGTAGAACACCGAACCGCCCATGTTCACATAGGTGATGTTCTTGATGATGTCGCCGAGCTTGCGGGAAATGAGCACTTCGCAGTCCACCACCGCGCCGTCGATGACGCCCTTTTCCAGGGACATATACATGTCGGGCAGGGTCACGCCCACCACGGTGGCGCCGAGGGCGCGGGCGCGTTCCAGGCGGATGCCGCCGCCGGATACGCCTATCTTCAGGCCCTTGAGGTCTTCAAGGCTCTTCACGGCCTTGTCGCGCGTGCCGATGAGCATGCCCATGGTGTGACCTTCCACAAAGAGCAGGTGTGTGCCTTCCACGTCCTTCATGGCTTCCTTGGGGAAGCTTTCGTGCAGGGAGCGGACAAGGTCGGCCGAGTCCACGGTGCACAGGCTGGGCCGCACGAGGTTCAGGATCTGCTCATGGAAGGGATAACGGCCGAGTCCGCCCACGGTGAAGGTGGCTTCGCCAAGGTCCGCCACGCCCGTGCGCACCGATTCCACCACCTCCGCCTGCTTGCTGAGGGCCTGGGCAAAGTAGGGTTCGATGACGATGCGGCCTTCGCTGCGCCTGGTGATTTCATCGGCCCAGGGTTTGATGGCCATGGTCCAGCGGTTGTGCACCGGAGGAATGGCGAGATTCAGGGAAAGCACATAGTCCGCCGCGTTTGCGGGCAGAGCGGAGGCAAGGATCAGGGCCGCGCCGAGAAGGAGGGAAGAGAGCCTGTTCATGCGCACTCCTTTCATACAAGGGTGTAGAGCGGAAACTCGAAGGTGATGGCATCCCTGGGACAGCTGATGCGGCAGTTTCCGCAGTGCCAGCATTCGTGTTTGTATTCCTCTATTACATGGGGCGTCTTGTCGTGTTCCTTGTCGAGGGCCAGAATGTAGGCGGGGCAGTCCCTTACGCACATGCCGCAGCGGACGCATTTATCTTCGTGGAAAACAGGAGGCATGATTCATCTCCTAGAGGGTAATGGTTGCTTGGAGGAATGTTCCGTGCAGGGCGGCGGCGTTCTGCGGAAAGGACGCCGCCGGGAACCCCTGCCTCAGCGGGCGGCAGGTTCAAGCCAGGAGTACACGGGGCCTTCGGCGCCCTTGCTCACCACAAGGCCCTTGGCCAGGGCCGGGTCCTTTTCGGGATAGTCGGTGAGCACATACATGCCGCGGCCGCTTTCCTTGCGCTGGAGGCAGGCATCGAGATGGATGCGGCACAGATCGAGGATTTCAAAGGCTTCATGAATGCGCATGAGGTCGTGCAGGTTGCCTGCGCGCACGCGGTTCCTGTAACCGTCGATGAAGTCGAGACGGTCCAGAGCCACGGTCATGCCGGGCATGTTGCGGCGGAACTTGGCGTAGTAGTCCATGACCTGACGGATGGGGTCTTCAAAGTCGCGGTGCGTGATGGCGGTGGGGGAATCGTTCTTCAGCGGAGCAAGGATGCGCTCGCATTCGGCGAGGATTTCCTCTTCCGAAGGCCCGGCCATGTCCAGGGAGAGCGCGTTTTCGGCCGCATGGCCGCCGGCCACGAAGCCGCCGCACATGGCGCCCGAGAAGCTCGTGAAGTTGCAGCCCGCATACAGGCCGCGCACCGGGGTTTCCAGGTTGTCGTCGGCAAGGAGCATGCCCGAAAGGCTGAGTTCGCCCACTTCCACTTCCAGCGGGTACTTGCTGAACTCGATGCCGCGCGCCTTGCAGTAATCAAGGTACGTCGCCTTGTCCGCAGGCATGAGCACATACTGCAGATGATGCACGTCGTGCTCGTTCAGGTGGCGCATGTCCATGTAGAAGGGCGGGCCGTAGCCTTCCACCTGCTGCTGATTGGTGCCCATCATCTGGTTGCGGCGTATGCCGTTTTCTCCCATGGGGTCGTACTTGAACATGAAGCGCTCGCCGAGGGCGTTCAGCTCATAGCCGCCCATGTTGTTGATGCCGTTCATGCCCGGCGCGCCCCAGCCCTTGGGCAGGATGGTGCCGCGGCAGGAAATGTCGGCGTTTATGATGGGCACGCCGATGTCGTAGGAAAGGGTGAAGTAACTGCCCGTGGTAAAGGGCGTGAACCAGCAGTTGTAGGGGTTGTGGGAAGAGTTGTTGGTGCAGCGCTGGGCATGCCAGCCGAGGCTGTTCACGGCCGTGCGGCAGCGTATGGCCGACACTTCGCCGGTGAGTACGTCAAAGCCCATGCAGCCCGCGATCTTGCCGTCCTTCTTGAAAAGGCGGGTGATCTGGAAGTTGTCGAGAACCTTCACGCCCAGGGAACGGACGCGCTTTGCCAGGCCGCGCTTGATCCTTCTGCCGTTGGGAATGTGCATCCACCATGCGCCCGGCTGGCCGAAGCCCACGGAACGGAAGTAGAAACCGTCTTCCCGGCGCAGAAATTCCACGCCGCATTCCTCCAGAATCTTCACGCAGGGCTTCAGGGCCGCGTGCCACTGTTCGATCTGCCTTTCCCTGTAGCCGAAGGCCGATTTCATGTAGAAGGCGACAAAGCTTTCCTTGTTGTCGAAGGGCTCGTCCGTGTCCAGCACGGCCATGAAGTGATCGTTGCCCCCGCCGAGGGAGCCGGAACTTTCCAGCGTGCCCTTGCCGGCCATGAGAATGTCCACGCCCTTGCCGGCGGCGTTCAGGGCAGCGCCGATGCCCGACGCGCCGGTGCCGAGAATGAGAACGTCGGTCTCATACAGAGTGCCCCAATCGTGTTTGACGGCTTTCATATATGCTCCTTGGTGACAGAGATGCGTAATGGCATGTCTGAAAAGGAGCAAGAAGCGTGCCATCTTGAGAGAAAATAATTTTTAAGAAAAACAGTGTATTATGGAATATGCTCAATATGAAAGAGCAAATAATCAGAGTATTGTTTGATAATCAGATAATATTCTGATATTATGCCATATGTTAAGTAAATGTGAAGGTCATGTCATGGCCCGGTCCGGGCCTTCTTGTGCAGGGGGGAACATGCCCTGAGGCGGCAGAAAGGCATGGGGGGCAGGGGCGCGGAGCGTTCCGGCCGTCCGGGGCGCCGCTGTCCGGGTGTGCGTTTTTGCAGCGGAAGGGGCGTTTTTTCCGGGAAAAGTCCTGTTCTTTTTTGAGGGGGATTGATGAAGAAGAACGTGGTGTTCAGCACCATTTCCATAGATCACGACATTTCCGATGCCGACTCGCGCTGGAAGCTGTGGCGTCCGCTGGTGGAGCTTGTGCGGGTGAAGAAGTTTTTCACGCACCGGCTCTATTATTTCATTCCGCCTTCCCTGAAGGACAGGCTGGACCCTCTGCGCCGGGATCTGGAGGAGGTGGCGCCCCATACGGAAATCATTCCCGTGGTGATTGACACCAAAAGCGACTTTTCGCCGCAGGCCTTTGCAGAAAACTACCTGTTCTTTGATGAATTTTTCAGTTCCTTTCCCTTTTGCGACGAAGAGGAGGACTATTACATCCATTTCGGGCCGGGCAACATGTTTGCCCATTCCTTCATGCTCATGATGCTGGTGAACATGAAGCGCATACGCTGCCGCATCATACAGCTGCGCAGTTCCAAGGACAGGTTCGGCCGGGTTCATTCCACCATACAGATATACGACAACGCCATCGGCAACTGGATTTCCAAGATAGGGGATCTGGAACAGCGCAAGCTGGAGCAGCGGGACATCATACGCGGCGGCATTCATACGAAGAACCCGGTGTTCAATCAGCTGGTGCGGGACATAGAGCATGTGGCGAGTCATTCCACCGCGCCCATTCTGCTTTCCGGGGCCACGGGCACGGGCAAGACGCAGATGGCGCGCCGCATTTATGAGATACGCCGCCAGGCGGGCACCGTATCCGGCCCGCTTGTGGAAGTGAACTGTGCCTCCTTCCGGGGGGATTCCGCGCTTTCGGCCCTGTTCGGGCATGTGCGCGGGGCCTTTACCGGCGCTTCTTCCGAAAGGAAGGGCATGCTTGCCATGGCGCATGAGGGCATTCTGTTTCTGGACGAGGTGGGGGAACTCAGCTGGGACATACAGTCCCTGCTGCTGAAGGCCATTGAGGAGCGCAGTTTTTTCCCCTTCGGTTCCGACAGGCCGGTGTTCAGCAATTTTCAGCTCATCACGGCCACCAACAGCGATCTTTTCGCCGCCGCGCGCACCGGGCGCTTCCGTATGGACCTTCTGGCCCGCATCAACCTCTGGTATTTCCGCCTTCCCAGCCTGCGGGAAAGGCCGGAAGACATAGAGCCGAACATCGAGTACGAGCTCAAGCGCCTTTCGGAGCGGCGCGGCATTTTTGCGGACTTCATGCCCGAGGCGCGCGAGGCCTACCTTGCCTTTGCCCGTTCGCCCGAGGCCCTGTGGCCCGGGAATTTCCGCACCCTGGCAAGCAGCATGGAGCGCATGCACACCTACGCCTTTCAGGGCATCATCACCACGGAGACGGTGGAGAAGGAAATATCCTACCTGCGCTCGCTCTGGCGCAAAAGGACGGAAACGCTGGAAGGCATAGAGTTTCCCCTCATTGCGCGGGCCGCGTCGTTCATCGACCGGGAACTTGATCTGTTCGACAAGGTGCAGCTGGAAAAGGTGCTGGAAGTCTGCCTGGCCTGTGAGCGCCGTTCCGAGGCGGGCAGGGTGCTCTTTGCCAGTTCAAGGCTCAGAAAAAGCAGTTCCGACGATACGGCGCGCCTCAACAAGTACCTGCGCTCCTTCAATCTTTCCTGGGAACTCGTGAAAAAGCTGGAAGAGTGAGCTTTTTTTGCGCATGTCTGCCAGAAAGCCGTGTCTGCGCCGCAGGCAGAGGCGTATACGGCTTTTTCCCTGCGCTTCGGCATGGAGGGAGCGGCGCGGCATGGGGATGGATGCGGCAGAGAAGGCGCGGCGGCATGAAAAAAGCCCTCCGGAAAGGGCTTTTTTGGGAAAAACGGGCGTGTTCAGGGCGGAAAAAGGGCGTTTCACAGCGTTTTTCTGAGATAGATCATGTCCGTGAGCCTTTTTCCGTTCTCCATGACGGGGTGATCGTAGTTGATGACGAAAAAATCCTTTTCCACATGGGAGAACTCAAAGCCGCAGGCCTTGTAGAAGCCGAGGGTCGCGGGGGAATCGCCCGTGCCCACCAGCATGACGCCGCGGCCCTTGCAGCGCGCAAGAAGCGCCTCCACCATGCCCCTGCCGAGGCCTTTACGCCGCAGTTTTTCCGCCACGGCAAGGTTTTTCAGTTCATACACGCCTTCCGCCTCCCGGGTGACCACGGCAACGGCCGCCGCCTCCCCTTCCTGAAAGAGCACGAAGAGTTCTCCGCGTTCCAGATAGCGGTCGATCATGCTTTCCTGCTCGTCCGCTTCCAGAAGCAGGGGCAGAAAGCGCTTTTTGTCGCGGGTGATGAGGCAGAGTTCCATGATGGGTTTCCTGTGCGGCCTGTGCGGCGCGTCTGTCTGAAGGGGCATTTCCGGCCGGAAGGGGGCTGCGGGATGTTTCGGCAGCGCGGATACGTTTTTCCCTGTGCACGGCAGGGCCGCACACAGGCAAAAGTCTGCCGGCAGAGCCGGGCGGAACCGGGGGGAGATTCCCCCCGGAGAGTGTTTTTACTCCAGGTAGCTTTCGCAGTGGGCGAGTCCGCGGGCGCGGGCTGCGGCCATGCGGGCGCGGAGCATGGCGCGGTAGGCTTCCACACTGCCGCCGATATCGTCGATGCTGCCGCGGGCGACGCCGCTTTCCATGGCGGCCATGGCCACGGCCGGGGCCACCCATTCAATGATGCGCGGATCGAGGGGCAGGGGAATGATGTAGTCCGGGCCGAAGGTGAAGCTGCGGCCGTGGTAGGCGGCGCGCACGTCGTCGGGCACGGGTTCCAGAGCCAGAGCGGCCAGGGCGCGGGCGGCGGCGATTTTCATTTCCTCGTTGATCTTGCTGGCGCGCACGTCCAGCGCCCCGCGGAAGATGAAGGGGAAGCCGGAGACGTTGTTGACCTGGTTGGGGTAGTCGGAACGGCCGGTGCCCATGATGGCGTCGGGCCGGACGGCCTTGGCCTCCTCATAGCCTATTTCCGGCACGGGGTTGGCGCAGGCGAAGATGACGGGGCTTTCGGCCATGCCCTTCAGCATGTCGGCCTTGAGGGTGCCGGGGCCGGAAAGGCCGAGGAAGAGGTTGGCGCCCTTCATGGCGGCGTAGAGGGTGTCGTCGATGGAGGAGCCGGGGGCGGGTTCCTTCTGGGCAAAGGTCATCTGCACGTCGGAAAGGTCGGTGCGGCCCTTGTGGATGAGGCCCTTGATGTCGAACATGGAGATGTTTTCCGGCTTCACGCCCATGGCGGCGTAGAAGCGGGCGCAGGCCATGCCTGCGGCGCCCGCGCCCATGACCACCACCTTCATGTCGGCAATGGCGCGGCCCGTGATGCGCGAGGCGTTCATGAGCGCAGCGCCGGTGATCACGGCGGTGCCGTGCTGGTCGTCGTGGAACACCGGGATATTCATGGCCTTCTTCAGTTCTTCCTCAATATGGAAGCATTCCGGGCCGCGGATGTCTTCGAGGTTGATGCCGCCGAAGGTGGGTTCCAGAGACTTCACGATGTCGATGAGGCGTTCCGGGTCGGAGCAGTCGAGTTCGATGTCGAAGGCGTCCACATCGGCAAAAAGCTTGAAGAGCATGCTCTTGCCTTCCATGACGGGCTTGCCCGCCAGGGGGCCGATGTTGCCGAGGCCGAGCACGGCCGTGCCGTTGGTCACCACGGCCACGAGGTTGCCGCGGCCGGTGAGCTTTTCGGCCATGGAAGGATCGGCCACGATGTCGCGGCAGGCGTCGGCCACGCCGGGGCTGTAGGCGAGGGTGAGGTCGTCCTGCGAAACGGCTTTCTTGCTGGTCATCACTTCTATTTTGCCGGGGCGCGGCAGGCTGTGGTAGCGCCGTACGTCTTCCTTGGTGTAGCTCATGGCGTATCCTTATATGTTGCCCCGCAGGATGCGGGATGTGTTGCGTTATTTTTTTTGAGGTTCCGGGAGATTCAGCGGGCGAGAACGTCCTTCATCACGGCAAGGGCCTGTTCCAGAGCCTGCATGTTCGCCTGCGTGCCCATGTGGCCCATGCGGAACACCCTGCCCGCCAGAGGGCCGAGGCTGCCGCCCACATAGAGGCCTCTTTCGGCAAGGGCGGCGCGCCACTCGGGCCATTCGCGGCCTTCGGGCATGCGCACGGCCGTCACCGTGGGCGAGGACACGGCGCCTTCCGCAGGCCACAGGGAAAGTCCCAGAGCCTGCACGCCTTCGCGGCAGGCGCGGGCCACCTGTTCATGACGGGCAAAGACGTTTTCCAGCCCTTCTTCCTCCAGAGCGGACAGGGAGGCGTCCAGCGCGGCCACGCCCCACCAGTTGGGGGTGTAGGGGAAGCGCATGGGGTCTTCTATGGCCTGATCGAAGGGCTTCACCGCATCGTAACCGGTGTAGTTCACCTCGCGCACACGTTCCCACGCGGCGGCGCTCACGCTCATGAAGCTCATGTCCGGCGGGCAGGAAAGGCATTTCTGCGAACCGCCGAGCACGCAGTCGGCGTGCCAGGCATCGGCGTGCACGGGCGCGCCGCCCGCACTGGCCACGGCATCCACCACGAAAAAGGGCACGCCCATATCCTTTTTCAGCGCGCCGAGTTCCTCAAGGGGGTTCAGCGTGCCGGAGGGCGTTTCACAGTGCACGGCCGTCATGAGCACGGGGTGATGTTCGCGTATGGCATCCTTCACCCTTTCCAGCGTGGAAGAGGATATGGTGCGGTCGTACGGTTCCGAAATGAGCACCGCCTTGCAGCCCAGGGCCCTGGCCATGTCGGCAAAGCCGTCGCCGAATACGCCCGTACCCACCGAAAGCACGGTGTCGCCTTCCTTCAGCAGACTCTTCAGCGCGCCCCAGAGCACGAGCATCCCTTCGCCCGTGCCCATGAGCACGTCTTCCCGCGTGCCGAGCACCTTCTGCAGGCGACGACGCACCGACTTGTAAAGCTCAAGATATTCCGTGCCCATGCGCGGGGGCGCATAGTCGCGGGAAAGAGCCTGGGCAACACGGGGATGAATGGAAACAGGGCCGGGATAGAAAGGCATGGCCGCATAAGGCTTGAAGCTGTTCATGGCATGGCGCGGGAAGCGTGGTTGCGGCTGGAGAAGTCGCTTTTCCGCGCATGGTTGCCTTCCCCACCGGAAGGGCGGAACCTTCCGCCCTTGAAAGATACAAGAGCGTTTTCATGGAAATTCCCCTGTACTGTCAAGAGGTATCGCGCACACCCTCCCGCGGCCCTTCTGGAGCAGGAAGAAAAAACAGGGCCTGCATGGGGGAGTATTTTTCCATCTCCTGCTTTCCGCCCCTTCGACGTTGCCTGCGCGGCGGCAGGGGCGGCCCGGATGCTTTTTCCCCAAAAAACAGGCCCCGCACGAAGCGGAGCCTGTTTCCGGTGCCGTCATGCCGCCTTGGGCGGAGCCGGAAGGCGGAAATGAGGGGGCCCGGGGGAAACGCCCCGGATGCCTTTTCTGCCTTCTTCCCGCGGCATGTATGGCGCAGGGATAAAAAACAGGCCCCGCACGAAGCGGAGCCTGTTTCCGGTACCGTCATGCCGCCTCCGGCGGAGCCGGAAGGCGGAAATGAGGGGGCCCGGGGGGCTTGTCCCGATTCATCGGGGAATCATTCCCCCCGGATGTCTTTTCTGCGTTTTCTGCCTTTCCTGCCCTTACAGGGGAGCGCGGAGGTTATGGGTACCGAGGGCGCGGGTGAGCTTATCACCGGCGAGGAAGAGGCGGCCTTCGTCGAAGGCGCGGCCCATGAGCTGCATACCCACGGGGAGGCCTTCGCTCATGCCCACGGGGATGGAGAGTCCGGGCAGGCCTGCGAGGTTGAGGGAAAGGGTGAAGATATCCATGAAGTACATCTGGAGCGGGTCTTCGGACATGTGGCCCATCTGCCATGCGGGCACGGGGGAGACGGGGGCGAGGAGCATGTCGCACTTTTCCAGCGCGTCGAGGTAGTCCTGCCGGATGAGGCGGCGCACCTGGGCGGCCTTGCGGTAGTAGGCGTCGTAGTAGCCGGCGGAGAGCACATAGGAGCCGAGCAGGATACGGCGCTGCACTTCCGGCCCGAAGCCTTCGGTACGGGAGCTGGTGTACATGTCCTCAAGGTTCCTGGGGGAGGCGGTACGGTGGCCGTAGCGCACGCCGTCGTAGCGGGCGAGGTTGGAACTCGCTTCGGCGGCGGCGAGGATATAGTAGCTGGCTATGGCGTATTCGGTATGGGGCAGGGAGACTTCCACCACCTTGGCGCCCAGGGAGCGGGCCGCTTCCACGGCCTTTTCGCAGGCGTCGGCCACGCCCTTGTCCAGGCCTTCGTGCCCGAAGAACTCGCGGGGCAGGCCGAGGGTGAGGCCGGAAAGATCGCTTTGTGCGGTCATGGCGGCGGCGTAGTCGGGCACGGCCACGGGGGAGCTTGTGCTGTCGCGTTCGTCATGCCCGGCAATGACCTGAAGCATGAGGGCCGTATCCTCCACGGTACGGGCGAGGGGCCCCACCTGATCGAAGGAGGAGGCATAGGCCAGGAGTCCGTAGCGGGAAACGCGGCCGTAGGTGGGCTTGATGCCCACGCAGCCGCACAGGGAGGCGGGCTGACGGATGGAACCGCCCGTGTCGGACCCCAGGGAGGCGAAGCACTGGCAGGCGGCCACACTGGCGGCGGAACCGCCGCTGGAGCCGCCGGGCACGCGGGAAACGTCCCAGGGGTTGGCGGTTTTCTTCCAGGCGGAATGTTCCGTGGTGGAGCCCATGGCGAATTCATCCATGTTGTTCTTGGCAAGGATGATGGCGCCGGCGTCCTTCAGCTTCTGCACCACCATGGCGTCGTAGGGGGGCATGAAGCCTTCGAGAATCTTCGAGGCGGCGGTGGTGGGCATGCCCTTCAGGGTAAGGGCGTCCTTCACCGTGACGGGAATGCCCCAGAGGGGCTTGTCGGAAAGGTCGGCGGGGCGGGCCTTGTCCATGGCGCGGGCCTGTTCCAGGGCCTCTTCATCGCGGCGGGCGAGCAGGGCGCCGATTTCGGGTTCCGTGGCATTGATGCGCCCAAGGCACGAGGCGACGAGGCTTTCGGCGTCAAGGTCGCCCTGACGGATGAGCTTCTGCGCTTCAAGGAGGGAGAGTTCAAAAAGTTCGGGCATTTACTTTCCCTCCACAATACGGGGAACAATGAAGAAGGCCCCGTCGGTGGCGGGGGCTCCGGCCAGGATGTCGGCCCGGTCGGCGCGGCGCACGGCCACATCGTCACGGAAGGCGCTTTCGTGGATCACCGGGGAATACAGAGGTTCCACGCCGGTGGTGTCCACTTCGGCGAGCTTGTCCATATAGGCGAGAATGCGGGAACACTGGGCCGCCATTTCTTCCTGTACGGAAGGGTCCGGGGCCAGCCGGGAAAGGCGGCACAGATGCAGAAAGTCGTTTTTGTCGAGTGACATGGGGTGGTTAATCCTTGCTGAGGGAATTGACGAGCTGCTCGAAGCTCACGGGCCGCTGGGGAGCGGCGGGGGTTTCGGGGGCGGGGGTGGAAACATCGCCCGATTCCAGCCTTGCCTTCAGCTTCTGAAGGTCGGCCGGGGCGTGTCCCGTGGCGGCGGGCTGGAACAGGAAGAGCTTGCGGGAGGCCTTGCCGGAGGCATCCCAGAAAATGGGAGCGCCCGCCCAGTCCACATCCGGCCTTGCGGCAAGGGCGTGGTTCACGCTCTGGGCCGACCAGCCGGGCTGAAGGTTCAGGTCGGCGGCCATGGACACGAAGTCGAAGCCCAGGGAGGACCAGTCGTCGGCTCTGGCGCCCCGGGCGGCCATGGCGCTCTTGAAGGCCGTCGCTCCGGGGGTGGAGGAGTGGTCATCCCACACGCCCGGGAAGATGGTGAGGGCAAAGGTGGCGGTATTGCTGTGGCTGTTGTGCCCGAGGTTCTGTTCCCAGAGGGAGGTACCCATCATGAGCCTGTCCTGCGCGCCGTTGTAGTGCAGGCTGGAAACGAGCATGTCCATGTTCTTCCAGCTGTCGGGCAGGAATATGGCCTTGAAGTCGGCCGTGGCCACGGGAATGCTGCCGCGCTGCGCGCCCACCTGCGTCTTGACGAAGGTTCCGGCTTCCCTGGTCCAGGCGTTCATCTTGCCTGCGGTGTAGCTGCCGCTGGTCACGGTGCAGCCGCGCGCGGTGGCCTTCTGCATGAACAGGCCGCTCATGCGCCTGGAGTAGGAATCGCCGGGGCTGAAGATGCCGAAGGAGGAAATGCCGAGCTCTTCGGCCCCGTTGAGCAGGGCGTCGATCTGGTCATCCTGACTGGCGAAGAAGCGCCAGGCATGGACGCCTTCTTCTCCGGCAGGAAGCGAAGCGGTGAAGGAGAACACGGCACGGCCTGCGGCCGCGGCCTTGAGGGCCTTGTAGCGGCCGGGCAGAAGCGGCCCGCCCACAACGGTGAACTGCGCAGGCAGGGCCTGCACGGCCTGCTGCCAGCCCGTCTGGCCGGAGTCGATGATGCGCACGTCCACGGTCTTGCCGGCAAAGCGCAGGGAATCGGCGGCGGCAAGGGCGCCTGCGGCCACCTGCTTGCCGAGGGCGGAGGCGGAACCGGTCTGCGGCACCACGAGGGCCACGGAAATGGTGCTCTGGCCCGGAGGCAGGGGAGCTATGCCGAGCATGGAGGGCGCGGCGTAGAGCATGGGGTTGGAGAGCCGGGCGATGACGGCGGCGCTTTCGGGCAGGAGGTTGCGCCGTGCGGCCTTGAGCATGACGAGATTCCAGGGGAAGCGCGTTTCCTGTTCGGAAGAGACCTTGGAGGCCAGCGCCTTCAGCGAATCACTGTCCATGCCGTCGAGGTCCGTCCAGTACAGGGTTTCCCATGTGGAGCGCTGTTCTGCGCCGGCGGAGGCGTACAGGGAGGCGAGTTCCTTGCGGGCGGCAAAGCCCTGCCTGCCCGGACGGCTTGCGGCTATGGACAGGGCGCGTGCCCTGAGGGCCGGGGAGGAGGCGGGATTCTTGAGTACGGCTTCGGCGCGGAGTCCCTGCTCCATGCCGCTCAGCCCTGCAATGCTGTTCACCCAGAGCGTGGATTCATCCTGCGGATGGTAGGGCAGGCGCTGCTTTTCCAGCAGCGTACATCCTGAGGAAAGAAGAGCGAAGCACAGGGCCAGAAGCAGCGCGAGGCGGAAACGGGGAATCATGGCTTTTGTCCTTTTATGCTGTGCGGAACATGCGACCTTGGGAAACGGCGCGCCGGAAGGGGCGCGTGCCCGGAAGCAGCGCCGTAGCCCATGCCGAAAAGAGGCCCCGGACGCAAAAACGTCCGGAGCCTCCATCATAAGACAGCTTGCAGGCGAGAGCAAGACGCAATCAGCGTCCCGACGTGCGGGAAGGGGGCTGATCGTCCGGCTTTTTCTTCTCCCCGCGGGGTTTCATGCGGCAGACGTCACGCGTCTGCAAGGGGTCCACCCGGAATCAGGATGAGGGGGAGGAGCCTCTGTACAGGCCTGTGCCTGCAAAAAGTGCAAGTACAAGAAGAATCAGCGTGATGATGCCGTCCACTGCGTCCATGAAAGCTCCCTGGGGAAAAGCGCGGGGTTTTGCGCCCGGCAGATGCGGGGCGCGTTTTTTTTAAAGCGCGGTGCTCTGGAAGCCGTTGTCCACATAGAGGATTTCGCCGGTCACGCCCGAGGCGAGATCGGAAGCCAGGAAGGCGGCGGCGTTGCCCACTTCGTCGATGGTGACGAGGCGGTGCAGGGGGGCGCGCTGCTCGAACATGGTGCCGATCTGGTGGAAGTCGGAAATGCCGGAGGAGGCCAGGGTGCGGATGGGGCCGGCGCTGATGGCGTTGACGCGGATGTTGGCCGGGCCGAAGTCCGTGGCGAGGTAGCGCACGGAAGCTTCAAGGGCGGCCTTGGCCACGCCCATCACGTTGTAGTTGGGGATCATCTTTTCCGAACCGTAGTAGGTCATGCAGATGACGGAGGCGCCGGGGTTGAGCAGAGGCTCGAAGGCCTTGCACAGGGCCACCAGGGAATAGGCGGAAATGTCCAGCGCCAGCTTGAAGCCGTCGCGGGAGGTATCGAGATAGCGGCCCTTCAGGTCGTCCTTGGAGGCGAAGGCCACGGAATGGATGAGCACGTCCACCTTGCCCCACTTTTCCTTCACGAGTTCCGCGGAACGGGCGATGTCCTCATCGCTCGACACGTCGCAGGGGAAGGTGAAGTCGCCGCCAAGTTCGGCGGAAATGGGATCGACGCGCTTTTTCAGGGCGTCGTTCAGGTAGCTGAACGAAAGCTGGGCGCCCTCACGGCGGAAGGCGGAAGAGATGCCGTAGGCAATGCTGTGCTTGTTGGCCACGCCGAAGATGACGGCTTTTTTTCCTTCAAGAAGCATATTCCTCTCCTTTGATGGATGTTGATAGAGGGGGGAGGTTACAGGGAGCGGCCCGTAAGCAGGCGGAACGCTTCCTGATATTTTTCTGCGGTGGTGTCGCGCACCGTGTCGGGGAGCGCGGGGGCCGGGGGCGTCTTGTCCCAGTCCTGGGTTTCCAGCCAGTCGCGCAGATACTGCTTGTCGAAGCTGGGCTGGCTGTGGCCGGGTTCGTAACCGGCGGCGGGCCAGAAGCGGGAGGAATCGGGGGTGAGCACTTCGTCGATGAGGGTGAGCCTGCCGTCGACGAGGCCGAATTCGAACTTGGTGTCGGCAATGATGATGCCGCGCCCGGCCGCGTATTCCGAGGCTTCGCGGTAGATGGCAAGGGCGGTTTCGGCCGCCTTGTCGGCATGTTCGCGGCCCACGATGGCGCGCATTTCCTCAAGGCTGATGTTCATGTCGTGGGTGCCGGCTTCGCCCTTGGTGGAGGGCGTGAACATCACGGAAGGAAGTTTGGCGTCTTCCAGCAGGCCTTCGGGCAGCTTCACGTTGCACAGCGTGCGGTCCTTCTGGTAGGACTTCCAGCCCGAACCCGCGATATAGCCGCGCACGATGCATTCGGCCTTGATGGGTTCGGCCTTTCTGGCCAGCACGGAACGCCCGGCGAGCTGATCGCGGAAGGGGCGCAGGGCGGCGGGGTACTTGTCCACATCCGATTCCACGATGTGGTTGGGGATGAGATGGGAGAATTTTTCCATCCAGAACAGGGTAAGCTGGTTCAGGATGACGCCCTTCCACGGAATGGGATCGCCGAGGATGACATCGAAGGCGGACATGCGGTCGGTGGTGACGATGAGCAGCGTCTTTTCATCAATGTCGTAGATGTCGCGCACCTTGCCGCGGCCGCACATGCGGAAACCGGGCAGGCTGGTGGAGGTGACGACGGGATAGGGCAGAGATTGCATGGAATGAGACCTCGAAAAGCAGGATAAGGGTTGCGGCGGATCAGCCGCGAAGCTCCACGGAACGGGCGTGGGCTTCAAGGCCTTCCAGCCGGGCAAGCAGCGCGATGGAGGAGGCGTGGCCGGAGGTGAAACTGCGCGACGCGGCTATGACGCTGGTTCTCTTGCAGAATGTCTGCACGCTGAGGGCCGAGGAATGGCGCGCGGTGCCGAGGGTGGGCAGAACGTGGTTGGGCCCGGCGTAGTAGTCGCCCACAGGTTCGGGGGAATACTGGCCGAGGAACACGGCCCCGGCGTGACGGATGGCGGGCAGCACTTCCCAGGGGGAGGCGGTGCACACTTCCATGTGTTCGGGCGCGATGAGGTTGGCCATGTCCACGCCCACGGAAAGATCGGGCACCTGAATGATGGCGCTCCAGTTCTCAAGGGAGGCGCGGGCGATGTCGGCGCGGGGCAGTTCCGCCACGCGGCGTTCCAGCGCCGAGGCCACCCTGTCGGCCAGAAGCGAGCTGGTGGTCACGAGCACGGCCGAGGCCAGTCTGTCGTGTTCGGCCTGGGAGAGCATGTCGGCGGCCACCCATTCGGCGTTGGCGCTTTCATCGGCCAGCACCAGAATTTCGCTGGGCCCGGCGATCATGTCTATGCCCACCTTGCCCTGCACCAGCTTCTTGGCCGTGGTCACGAAGATGTTGCCCGGCCCGGCGATGACGTCCACGGGGCGGATTTCCTGCGTGCCGTAGGCCAGCGCGGCAATGGACCAGGGCCCGCCCACGCGGTAGACTTCGTTGATGTCCAGAAGATAGGCGGCGGCCAGCATGTAGGGGTTCAGCGTGCCGTCGGCGCGCGGGGGCGTGACCACGGCTATTTCCTTCACTCCGGCCACCTGGGCGGGAATGGCGCCCATGAGCATGGAGGAGATGAGCGGCGTGTCGCCGCCCTTGCCGCCGGGCACATAGAGGCCCGCACGGTCCACGGCGTCCACCTTCTGGCCGAGAATGGAACCGTCTTCACGGGTGATGAACCACGATTTGTCCTTCTGCGCCTCATGGAAGGCGCGGATGTGGGAGGCCGCCTCCACGATGACGCTGCGTTCCTCGCCGGAAATGGAGGCTGCGGCGCGGGCCAGTTCCTCCTGAGGAACGGCAAAGGGCATGGTCATTTCCGGCGCGTCGAAGGCGCGGGTGCGCTCCAGAAGCGCCGCGTCGCCGCGTTCACGCACATCGGCAAGGATGGCGCGCACCTGATTTTCCACGTCCTGCCCGGAACCGTCGGCGGGGTTGCCGCGCTCGGCAAGGCGCTGGAAAAAGGCCGTCGCTTCCGCGTCGGCGGTGGACCTGATATTCAATATGCGACAAGACATGGTATCTTTCTCCTTGGAGTTGGCGACGTTCGCCGCACATGGCGCGTCGCGCTGCACAGAATGGATATTCCGGGCGGAATAGTCAAGTTTTCAGGGCCGGAAGCTACTTCTTCCTCTCCTTGATGACCTGTCTTCCTCTGCCCAGGGCAAGTTTGCCCGCGGGCACGTCTTCCACGATCACGGAACCTGCGCCCACAAGCGCGTTGTCGCCTATGCTCACCGGAGCCACCAGCGAGGTGTTGCTGCCGATGAAGCAGTCTTCCCCGATGAGGGTGCGGAACTTGTGGGTGCCGTCGTAGTTGCAGGTAATGGTGCCTGCGCCGAAGTTGACGCCGCCTCCCACCTCGGCATCGCCGAGATAGGTGAGGTGGTTGGCCTTGGAACCCTTGCCGAGGCGCGTCTTCTTCAGCTCCACGAAGTTGCCCACATGGGCGCCTTCCTCCACCAGCGTCTGCGGGCGAAGCCTTGCCCACGGGCCGATGAGGGCGCCCTGTTTCACTTCCGCGCCTTCGATGTGGCAGAATTCCTTCACTTCCACGCCGCCTTCGATGCGCGCGTCGCGGATGACGCCGTGGGAACGGATGAGCGCGCCGCCTTCAATCACCGAATCGCCGTAGATTTCGCAGGGGCCGAAGATTTCCGCGCCGCGTTCCACACGGCTGAAGGGGCTTATGCGCACAAGGGAGGGGGAGTGCAGGATCACGCCCAGGGCCAGCAGTTCCCCGGTTCTGCGTGAGGTGAGGATTTCTTCCGCCACGGCAAGTTCCGCAGGGGTGTTCACCCCGAGCAGCGCCGCAGCCTCGCAGCCCGCGCCTTCGGCGCGTATGCCGCGCACGTCCATGCCCGCCTGAAGCCCCAGGGCGACGAGGTCGGTGATGTAGTATTCCCCTCCGGCGTTCTCGCAGGAAAGGGAGGGCAGCAGGCGGCGCACCGCAGGCAGGGAAAAGAGATAGATGCCGGTGTTCACCTCGCGGGCCTCTTCCCGGGGGCCGTAGAGCGCCGGGTCGAAGTCCTTTGCCTCCACAATGGCATGCACCCTGCCTTCCTTGCGCACCACGCGGCCGTAGGAGGCCGGATCGTCGAGTTCCACGCTCAGAAAGGCCACGTCCGCGCCGGCGGCTTTTTCCAGAAAGCTTGTGAGCACCTCCGGCGTGATGAGGGGCGTGTCGCCGTTCACCACAAGCACGCAGCCGTCGCCTTCAAGGTGGGGCATGGCCGTCATGAGGGCGTGCCCCGTGCCGAGCTGCCTTTCCTGCCGTATGCAGCAGGCTTCGCGGCCCAGTCTTGCGGCCGTGCGGGCGGCTTCGGCCTCCACCATGGCGGCCTCGTTGCCTGTGAGGGTGAGGATGCGGCCCGTGCCGGGCACCTTGGCGAGAGCGGCCGTCACCAGGGAGAGCATGGTTTCCCCGAGAAGCGTCTGAAGTACCTTCGGGCGGGGGGAGGGCATGCGCGTGCCTTTGCCGGCGGCGAGAATGAGGGCGTCCGTACGGACGGGGGCGTTATGGTAGGTCATGTCAGTCTCCACGGAGGGCGCGGCCCGCAGCGCAGACAAGAAGGCCGAGGGCCAGCAGAAGGATGCCGCCGGTACGCAGCTGCCCGTCGGAAAGGGAGAAGAGCAGGCGCAGGGCCTCGCGCGTTTTCGCAGGCGAGACGATCCAGGGCAGAGCCTCCAGAAAGCAGGCCAGCCCCAGCGCGGCGAGAAACAGGGAAAGATTGAAATTCATCGCGGCAGTATCCTAGGTATCGGCCGACTTGTAAAGTTTTTTTTGGCCGTCCTCCATGGCCCGAAGGCGGCGCGCACCATGGGAAATGGGGCGCGGAGCCCTGCTTTTCGCGCGGGATTCCGCGCAAGGGACGCAACGCGCTTCAGGGCGGTGAAGGGGAGAAAAAAGGGCAGGGAAAAAAGCCCCCCGCCCCCTGCTCAGGCGGGACGAAAATGCTTGCGCAGAATGAAAAATGCGTTCAAAAAGGAGGGGAGAGTTTCCGAGAAGCCCCTCCGGGCAGAGGTTTTTGGTTATGATAACATTCATGTCCGTGCTGAAATATGAGCAGGCGAAGGTGAACGCCGCGCTGGAAAAGGAACTGGCTTCCATGCCCGAGCCCCTGCGCGAGATTGCCGCTCATGTCCTGCTTGCCGGCGGCAAACGCCTGCGCCCCCTGATGACCCTGGCCTCGGCGCGCCTTTTCGGCGCGGAGGGCCCGGAACTGTATGAGCTTGCCGTCATTCCCGAAATGATCCATGTGGCCACGCTCCTGCATGACGACGTGCTCGACGGCGCGGATTCGCGCCGGGGCAGGCAGGCCGCCCATGTGTGCTACGACGTGCCCCGCGCCATTCTCGCCGGGGACGCGCTTCTTGCCGCCGCAAGCCACAGGACGGCCGTGTTCCACCGGCCGGAGCTTCTTGCCTGCGTGTCGGAAGCGGTGCTCATGACGGCTTCCGGGGAAGCCCATGAAATCGCGCTTCAGCATTCTCTCACCCACAGCATGGGGGAATATGTGGACATCGTGGCCGGGAAGACGGGCTGGCTCATCAAGGGTTCCTGCCGCCTGGGCGCGCTCTATGCCGGCGCTTCGGAAGCGCAGGTGGAGGCCATTTCCGAATACGGCCTGAACCTCGGCATAGCCTTCCAGATGGTGGACGACGCCCTGGACTTTGCCGATGAATCCGTGACCGGCAAGCCCACGGGAGGCGACCTTGTGGAAGGCAAGTTCACCCCGCCCATCATGAAGTATCTGGAATTTCTTCCCCGCTGCGACAGGGAAGCCTTCTGCGCGAAGTTCCGCGAAGGTTCCTTCACGCAGGAAGACCGCGCCCGCGTGTCTTCCGACATACGCAGGCTCGGATTCGACGCGGAAACGCGCGCCATGGCGGGTGAGTACCTCGACAAGGCGGAAAAGAGCCTGGACGGCCTGCCTCAGCGCTTTGAACAGAAGCTTTTCCGCGAGGCGCTGGATTTCGTGCGCAACCGCAGGTCGTAGGGAGCGCGCCCGCATCGGAGAAAAGAGCGGCGTTTCCCGGAGGGAGTTTTTCAGGAGAGAGGCAGATGGCTTATTTCCGCGTGCTTTCCGCGCAGCTTGCGCTTCTTCAGTCTCTGCTCGACAGGGAGGAGTCGTGGGCCATACTCATCACCGCCGATCCGGATGCTCTGGCCAGCGCCATGGCGTTGCAGCGCATCATCCGTTCCCGGGTGAAGAGCGTGACCATTGCCCGCACCAATGAGATCAGCCGGCCGGACAATCTGGCCATGATCCGCTATCTGAATATTCCGGTGGTGAAGTGGCGGGCCTCCATGCGCAAGAAAATACAGCGTTTTGCGCTGGTGGATTCCCAGGCGCATCACAATCCCGCCTTTGCGGGCATCGACTTTTCCGTGGTCATCGACCATCACCCCCTGCCCACGGAACCCTGTTCCGCGCCTTTTCAGGACATACGGCCCGGCTACGGCTCCGTGAGCACCATCATGACGGAATATCTGTATTCCGCAGGCATACGCCCGGCGCGGCTTCTGGCCACGGCCCTGCAGTACGGCATACGCACGGACACGGGCACCTTCGGCCGCAACGCCACGGAAGTGGACATGCGCGCCTACCATTACCTGAGCCGCTTCGGCGACGCCTCCATCATGAACCGCATACTCCGCAGCGAATACCTGCCCGAGTGGCTTCCCTACTTCACCCGGGCGCTGGAAACCCTGCGTCCCTGCGGCAGGGGCAGCTATGTGTGGCTCGGCAAGGTGGACAGTTCCGACATTCTCGTGGTGGTGGCCGACTTCTTCCTCAAGGTGCACGGTCTGCGCTGGGTGGCGGTGTGCGGTTCCTGCGCGGGCCGCATCGTCGTGGTGTTCCGCGGCGGCTACGGCAAAATGGATCTCGGGGCCGTGGCCGCAGGCGTGTTTGCCGGTACGGGCAGCGGCGGCGGCCACAAGACCATGGCCCGGGCCGAGGTCGCCCTTGCCGACGTGCCCGCCGAGGAGCGCAGCGGCCTTGAGGAATATGTGTTCGGCCTCATCTACGCGGCGGCGGAAAAGCGCCGCAGAAAGAGCGCCCCGGCACAGAAGACCGGAAACGGCGATGCCGGAGACGGCGCGGAAAAGAAGGATGCGGACGCTGCGAAGGACGTGAAGCAGAAGAGCGCCCCGGCGCAGAAGACCGGAAACGGCGATGCCGGAGACGGCGCGGAAAAGAAGGACGCGGACGCTGCGAAGGACGTGAAGCAGAAGAGCGCTCCGGCGCAGAAGACCGGAAACGGCGATGCCGGAGACGGCGCGGAAAAGAAGGACGCGGACGCTGCAAAGGACGTGAAGCAGAAAAGCGCTCCGGCACAGAAGACCGGAAACGGCGATGCCGGAGACGGCGCGGAAAAGAAGGATGCGGACGCTGCGAAGGACGTGAA
>NZ_CALUWY010000026.1 GCF_944324615.1 uncultured Mailhella sp. | reverse complement strand
GTGCCCTACGGCACCATGAGCGCGGTGGAGCTTTCGCTCACCGACATCATGGACAAGATCGTGGTGGACGACTGGGGGCAGTGCCGGAAGGGCCTTCCCTACGGTTCCCTGCGGCCCCATGTGGAGGCGGAAAAGCTCACGCAGGAGAACCTGCATGCCGAAATGGGGCAGATCGTGGCGGGGCTCAGGCCCGGCCGCGAGAGCGATGAGGAAACCATCCTGTTCTGGCATCGCGGCCTGAGCACCAACGACATCGCGCTCGGCTGCGCCATGCTGGAAAAGGCCGGAAAGCTCGGCATCGGTCAGAAGCTGCGCTATCGCTGAGACTTCGGCGAAGCGGCCTTTGCCGCTTCGCCTCTTCCCGGAACCTTTTATCGACCACCAGCGGTATGTCCATGCGCTCCCGTTCCTTCTTCTATGCCTGTCTGCTTTTCGCGGCGCTGTGCGGCGCCTATTTTCTCGTGTTCTTCCAGAGACTCAGTCTCGGGGTCATCATGCCGGAGCTGTCCGGGGATCTTGCCCTTGCTCCGGCCATGACGGGCTGGCTCGGTTCGGCCTTTCTGTATGCCTATGCGGCCACGCAGATACCGGCCGGACTCATGGTGGACAGCTGGGGGCCGCGCCGGACCATGCTGCTTCTTTTCGGACTCGGCGGCGTGGGCGGCATACTCTTCGCCTCGGCCGAAGGGGCGGCGCAGGCCTTTGCAGGCAGGGCTCTTGTGGGCATGGGCATGGCCGTGGTCACCACGGCTTCCTTCAAGATCATGAGCCGCTGGTTCCACGCAGGCATCTATGCGCGCCTTGTGTCCATATTCATGGCCGTGGGCGGGCTCGGCACCTTTTTCGCCGCCGCGCCGCTGGCTTCTCTCAGCGCGCTTTTCGGCTGGAGGCCGGTATTCTGGTGCATCGCCGTGTTCTCCCTGCTCTGGGGTGCGGTGCTGTTCTTCCTTGTGAAGGACGCGCCTTCCCCCGCCCAGCAGCAGGAACTCGGCCTGACGGAGGAGACGGCCTCCGCTCCTGCCGCCTCCGACGCCCCCCGGGGGCTCGGGGCCTTCAGGGTGCTGTTCTCCTCGCGTCAGTACCGGCTTGTGGTGCTGTGGTATCTCACGGGAGCCTCCCTGTTCTTTTCCTTCGCCGGTCTCTGGGCCGGGGATTATTACCGCACGGTGCATCATCTTTCCGCCGAATCCACCGGGGCGCTGCTTTCTCTCGGCGCGCTGAGCCTTGTCATCGGCACGCCTGCCGGGGCCTGGCTTTCCGACAGGCTCCATTCCCGCAAGATCGTGCTTGCCGCAGGCTCGCTCTGCGCCCTGGCAAGTTCCGCCTCCCTCTGCTTCTGCCCGTCGGGTCTGCCGGTATGGGCGCTGTGGCTTCAGTTCGGCGGCATCTGCATTGCGGGCAACGCCACGGCGTCGGTGGTGTTCACCGCTGCGCGCGAGGCCCTGCCCGCCTCGGTGCTCGGGCTTTCCACCTCCATGCTCAGCTTCTCCATCTTCGCCTGCACGGCCTGCCTTCAGGCCGTCATCGGTGAAGTGCTGGAACGTCTGGCTCCCCTCGGCATGGAAGCGGCGTATTCCAGGGCCTTTCTCATCTATCTTGTCTTTTCCGTCATCAGCCTCGCGGCGGCGTTGATGCTGCGCGGGCGCAGCCGGGCCTGAAGGCCTTCGGAGCGAACATGAATTCCGTCATTCGTCTCACTGGTTCCGATCTGACGCTGGAACAGGTTTCCCTGGTGGCGCGGCAGGGGGCTTCCGTGGAGATAGCCCCGGAAGCGGAGGAACGCATCCGCCGCACCAGAAACATGGTTCTGGCCATGGCCGAGGATCGTTCTCTGCCGCGCATCTACGGTTTCAACACCGGCGTGGGCATGAACAAGGACTGGGACATCAGCCGGGAAGGGCTGGCCGCGTTCAACACCATGCTCATCCGCTCGCACAGCGCCGCCGTCGGGCCTGAAATGGACGAGGCAGAGGTCAGGGCGACGCTGCTTGTGCGCCTCAACTGCCTTCTGGCCGACGGTACGGGCGTTTCCTGGGAGCTGGTGGAACGCTACCGCGATTTTCTCAACCTGCGCCTGCACCCGGTCATGCCGGGGCGCGGCTCCATAGGCGAAGCCGACCTCGTCACCCTGGCCCACATGGGCCTTGCCGTCATGGGCGAGGGCGAGGTGGTATTCCGCGGGGAACGCATGAGCGCAGAACGCGCCCTTGCAGAGGCGGGGCTTGAACCGCTTGTTCTCGGCTGCAAGGAAGGACTCGCCATTGTGAGCAGCAACGCCGTTTCCGCAGGCATGGCCGCCCTGGTGCTGCAGGACTGCGAGAGCCTCATGGATGCGGCCGATCTCATCTATGCCCTGGCGCTGGAAGGCTACGGCGGCAACGTGTCGCCGCTGGATGCGGCCTGCTATGCCCGCCGCCCGGTGCCCGGCCCCACGCAGACGGCCGCGCGCGTGCGCCGTTATCTTGAAGGCAGCTTTCTCTGGAAGGGCGGCGTGGCCGCCACCATGCAGGACCCGCTCTGCTTCCGTTCCGCCTGCCATGTGCACGGCGCCGTGCGCGACGCCATGGATTACCTGAAGCCCCATCTTCTGCTTCAGATCAACTCCACGGACGACAACCCCTGCGTGCTGGCGGAGGAGCGGCGCTTTGCCCACAACTCGAATTTTGAAGTGACCTCATGGGTGCTCGGCTTTGAAATGCTGGGGCAGGCCCTCAGCCATCTGGCGCGCAACATCTGCTATCAGGTGATCAAGCTGGACAGCCCCGCCTTCAGCAGGCTTCCCCGCTTCCTCAGCCCGGACGGCACGAGCGTCATGGCCTATACCACCAATCAGAAGACCTTCTCCGCGCTGGAGGCGGAAATACGGCATCTGTCCAATCCTGTCAGCGCGGATTACATGGCGCTTTCCGGCGACGTGGAGGACCATGCCTCCAACGCGCCGCTGGTGGTGCGCAAGACGGCGAAAATCATCGACAATCTCCGCTATATGCTGGGCATGGAGGCCTACCATGCCGCGCAGGCCGCAGACCTTCGGGGCATGGCTCCCCTCGGAGCGGTCACGGCGCAGGCCTGTGCGGCCGTGCGCTCCGTCATTCCCTTCCTTGACCACGACCGCGTCATCAGCGCGGACATCAAAAGCGGCTATGACCTGATGGCTTCGGGACGCCTGGCGGATATCGCGCGCGGCACGCCCCGGGTCTGAGCACGGACATTTCAACATGGGAGAGAGCGTTATGCAGGATGTGGTAGTCAACTGGACCGGTCTCGACTGGCTGGCCATCTTCATGTACCTCAGCATCATGATTCTGGTGGGCTGGTATGTGTCCCGCAAGGTGAGGAATTCGGAAGATTATCTCATGGCGGGCAGGGCACTGTCCTACCCCATGGTGGTGGCGACGGTGGCTGCCACCTGGTACGGTTCCGGCGC
The DNA here is from genome assembly GCF_944324615.1 of uncultured Mailhella sp. Classification (GTDB taxonomy): domain Bacteria; phylum Desulfobacterota; class Desulfovibrionia; order Desulfovibrionales; family Desulfovibrionaceae; genus Mailhella. Next base: position 32,905 of record NZ_CALUWY010000026.1, on the reverse strand, counting down.
CGTGTTCGGCACGGCTGAACTGGCCTTCAACGCAGGTATCGCCGCCTTTGTGGTGTGGTGCGTGCCCGCGCATCTCGGCCGCATTCCCCTGGCCCTGTGGGTGGCCCCCCGGGTGCGCGGCGTGAAGGAGAACACCATTCCCGCGCTGCTGGGCAGACTGTACGCCCGCCCCGTCGCCTTCCTCGGGGCCGTGCTCATCGTGTGCTATTCCAGCCGTCTCATGGACATCGTTTCCGTGGGCATCATGGGCAATACGGTCACGGGCCTGCCCAACTGGATCATCGGCGCGGTGATCGTGGGCGTGGTCATCTGCTATTCCATGTTCGGCGGGCTGTGGTCCGTGGTCATGACCGACGTGCTTCAGTTCTTCCTCATGACCAGCCTCACCCTTCTGCTGCTGCCGGGCGTGTGGAGCAGCGTGGGCGGCTTCGAGGGGCTCCGTGCGGCGCTTCCCGCCGGCCATTTCTCGCCCACGGGCGGCCTGCCCGTAAGCCAGCTTCTCGTGTTCTTCCTGCTGGGCTTCCAGGTCTACGCCGACCCCGCCGCGTATCAGCGTTTCGGCGCCTCCAACAGCGCAAAGACCGCCAAGCGCGCCTATCTGACCTGCCTGCTCATCTGGATGGCCTTTGATACCGTCATGACCATGCTCGGCCTCGGCGCCCGCGCCCTGTATCCCGAACTTCAGGGCAGCAAGGCCTTCCTCACCATGGCCATCAACGCCATGCCGCCCTTCCTCACCGGGCTGTGGATATGCTCCATCCTCGCGGTCATCATGTCCACCATGAGCTCGTTCTTCCTCGTGGGCGCCACCACGCTCACCTGCGACCTCATCAAGCCTCTTTTCCGCCCCTGCATGACCGACAGGGAACAGATCCGCCTGACGCGCTTCTTCATGGTCTGCATAGGCTTCTGCGGCTGCCTGCTGGCCTTCCAGTTCTCCGCCGTGCTGGACGCCGTCATCTTCCTCGGCGGTCTGTATCTCGCCTCCGCCTTCGTGCCCGTGCTCGGCGGCCTGTTCTGGCGCTGGCGCTTCACCGTGGCGGGCGGCTTCCTCAGCATGCTCGGCGGCATGGGCACCACCCTTGTGTGGCAGTTTCTGGGCAATCCCTTCGGCCTGAAGCCCATGCTGGTGGCGCTGCCGGTATCCTTCATTCTGTTCCTTCCGGGGAACATGATAGGCAAGCCCATCGACCGCAACGCAGAACCCGTCAATGAATGTGAATAAGGGAGATTCTCATGGATCAGAGCCTTTCCACCGATATCAAGTTCGTTGTGGCCATCATTCTGGAAGCCGTGGTGCTCGTGTGGGGCCTTGTCGGCGGCGTGAGTCTGCTCGGCTATATCCTGCCGGTGCTTGTGGCCATCGTCTGCACCACCATCACCGTTCTCGGCATTCGTGATTTCTTCCGTCAGCACCGCTGATGCCTTTTTCAGCCCGCCCCGAGGGCGCGGACAGGAGTTGTTCATGGATATGTTGGCCACGCCCGTCACTCTTTCCCGGGAAGAGATCCTTCGCAGGGCGAAGGGGAAGGGAGGCCTGCTGGGCAGGCTTTTCGTCAGACAGCCTCTTACGGAACTCAGGCTGGAATACGTCCGTTTCTACATGGTCCGTCTCCCGTACGACGTGGAGGCACGCCGCTTTCCCTTCCGCAGGCACGAGACGGGGGGCGTCATGTCCGTGGCCGTCAATGCGCTCTACGGCCGCTGCGCCATGAAGGATACGGAACTTGCCCTTGCCCCGGTGCAGGGCGGGCATTTTCAGAACGGACGCTTCGAGATGGCGGGCGGCGAGGCCGAGGAACTTGCCATGAACTTTGCACGGCGCATCATCATGCGCATGTGCCGCAACCTGCCCCGTTTCGGCGCGGTGGAGCATGAAACGTTCTTCCGGCCGTACTGGATGGCCTATTACGGAGACCCTGAGAGCCAAGATACCCGTTATCTGCCCTTCGAGGCCGACGGGCTGACCTTCAAGCGCTGAGGAGAAGGAGCGTTTTTCGTTCCGGCTCCGGCGGGGCGCGGTACGGGAGAGTGCGGGCCGTTCCGCATGTTCCGCGCCCCGCCCTGCGGACGGCAGTATGCCCCGGAAGCGGTATGAACGCCGTTTCCGGGGCTTTTTTCAGCAGAAAAGCCCTTGATGAGGCGGGCTTTCCCGCATCGCGGGCAGCTGGGCGGGGCGTTCCCCTTCGCCCGGCTTTGTGCTACTCTTGCGCCCGCGGCTTTTTCCGCCCGGTGCGTGCCTTTGCCGTCCGGATTTCGGGGAAACGTGCATTTTTCCGCCTTGTCCGGGGAGCTTTTCCGGAACATCCTGGCGGGCGCGCTCTCCTGCATTCTTTTTTCTCAGGGCCAGATATGAATATTCTTCTCGACAGCGGCAGCGGCGGCAGGGCCTCGCAACGGCTCATCACCGAGGTGTTTCTCCGGCATTTCGACAACAGCATCCTGCGCCGCATGGACGATGCGGCGCGGCTTGAGCTTTCCGGCCCCGTGGCCATGAGCACCGACGGCTACACCGTGACGCCGCTGTTCTTTCCCGGCGGGAGCATCGGCTCCCTTGCGGTGCACGGCACGGTGAACGACATTGCCATGATGGGGGCGCGGCCGAGATATCTTTCCTGCGCCTTTATTCTGGAAGAGGGGCTGGATTCGGACGTGCTGGAACGGGCCGTGGCCGACATGGCCCTTGCCGCGCGCAAGGCGGGCGTGGCCATCGTCACGGGCGACACCAAGGTGGTGCCGCGCGGCGCGTGCGATGCCATGTTCATCACCACGGCGGGCGTGGGAGAGATACTGCCCGGAGCCTCGCCTTCGGGCCACGGGGCGCGGCCGGGCGACGCCGTGCTGGTCAGCGGCTCCATGGGCGATCACGGGCTTACCGTCATGGCGGGGCGGCTTTCCTTCGTGAGCGACGTGCGAAGCGACAGCGCGCCGTTGAACGCCATGGTGGAGCGGCTGATTCTTGAGGTGGGGGATATCCATGTTCTGCGCGATCCCACGCGCGGGGGCCTTGCCACCACCCTCAACGAGATTGCCGAACAGTCCGGCGTGGCCTGCGTGGTGGAGGAGACGGCCGTGCCCGTGCATGAGAACGTGCGCGCGGGCTGCGATATTCTGGGGCTGGATCCTCTGTATCTTGCCAACGAAGGCAAGCTCATCTGCATCCTGCCCCGGGAAAAGGCGGAGAGGGCCCTTGCCGTCATGCGCGAATGCGAATTCGGCGCCGAGGCCGCCATCATAGGCGAGGTGGTGGAGGCGGAAAAGCCCCGGGTGGAACTTCGTACCTTCATGGGAGGCACGCGGCTTCTTTCCATGCTGGAAGGGGCGCAGCTTCCCCGCATCTGCTGAGGTCTTCATGCGTATCGCCGTCTGGAACACCGCATTTCTGGGAGATTCCGTTCTTACCCTGCCTCTTGTCCGTACGCTCAAGGCCGCCTGGCCCGATGCGGAGGTGGATTTTTATGTGCGCGGGGGCCTTGCCTCCCTGTACGAGGCGCAGCCCGAACTTGCCCATGTTCATGCCTGCGACAAGCGCGGCAGGGACAGGGGCCTTGCCGCCATGCTGCGGCAGGGCAGGGCCGTGGCGGAGAAAAAGTACGATATCTGGGTGGATGCCCACCTCAGCCTGCGCAGTTCCTTCATGGCACTGGCCTCCCGTGCGCCCGTGCGCGTGGGCTACCGCGAGGCCGTCTTCTCGGGCCTTGTCTTCACACGGCGCGTCAGCCGGAGATTTCATGAACTGCAGGAAATAGAGCGTCTTCTGCTTCTGGCCGAAGCTCTCGACGTGCCCCGCGCCGTGCTGGAGGATACCTCCCTGCACTGGCCCGAGCTTGTGCTGCCCGCCCGCGCCCGTGAAGAGGCGCAGGCGCTTCTTTCCGTGCTGCCGGAAGGCAGGACCATAGGCCTGCACCCCGGTTCGGTATGGCCTACCAAGCGCTGGACGCCGGAAGGTTTTGCCTTTATCCTGCGCCGTGCGCTTTCGCGCGGGGTGAATGTGGTGCTTCTCGCCGGTCCCGGCGAGGAGGAAACGGCGGCAAAGGTGCGCGAGCTTGCCGCTGTGGGCGGAAACAATGAGCGCTTTCTCGATCTTTCCGGGAAAACCTCGCTTCTTTCCCTTGCCGCCGTGCTGGGCAGGCTGGATGACTACGTCACCAACGATTCCGGCCCCATGCACCTTGCCTGGGCGCAGCATACCCCGGTCACGGCGCTGTTCGGCCCCACGGTGCAGGCGCTGGGCTTTGCGCCGCGCGGGGAGCAGAGCAGCGTGCTGGAAGCGGACCTGCCCTGCCGTCCCTGCGGGCTGCACGGGCACAAAACCTGCCCGAAGGGGCATTTTGACTGTATGAGGCGCATCGACCCCGAAGATGTGTGGTGCGATGTGGAACGCAAGCTTGCAGCGCGGGATGAGAAATAAACCATGTCTTCTTCCAAACAGAGACCCCTGCCCCAGAGCCTGGGCCTGCCCTTCACCGGCGCGGACAGCCACGCCCACCTTGACGACGAGCGACTTCTGCCCGACCTTTCCGGCATGCTGGAGCGCGCCGCCTCTTCCGGCGTGTCCCTCATCGTACACATGTTTCTTCAGCATGAGCGCTACGCGGCCAACCGCGACGCCATTCTTGAGGCGGCCGCCGCGCTGCCCGAGGCGCCGGACATCTGCTTTGCCCGGGGCCTGCACCCGGAAGACGTGCTGCGGGCCGATGAGCAGGAGTGGGAACACCTTGTGGATGCGGTGAAGAACGATCCGCTCATCCGCGCCGTGGGGGAAATAGGGCTGGATTATCATTACGAGGAAGGCTATTCTCCCTCGGCTCTGCAGGGGCCGTGGTTCCGCCGTCAGCTCAGGCTGGCCAAGGAGCTGGACAAGCCCGTGGTCATCCATTCCCGCGATGCCTGGGATGAGATGTTCGCCGTTCTCGACGAGGAGGACATGCGCGGCCGTCCGCTTCTGTGGCACTGCTTCGGCGGCGACATCGCCCGGGCGGAACAGATTGTGGAACGCGGCTGGCACATCGCCTTCGGCGGGGCATCCACCTTCAAGGCCAATGCCTTCGTGCGCGAGGCGCTGCATGCCGTGCCGCCGGACAGGCTGCTTCTGGAGACGGACTGCCCCTATCTTGCTCCCCAGCCGTGGCGGGGCAGAACCAACGAACCGGCCCTCATCGTATTTACGGCACAGTGCCTTGCCGCGGAACTCGGCATGAGCACGGAAGAGCTCTGGACGCTGACCGGGGAGAACACGCGGCGCTTTTTCGGCATGTAGAAAAAGGCCTCCCTGCGGCCGCATGAGGCCCGGAGGCAGGTTGAAGGGGCGGGAAGCCCCGGGAAAGAAAGGACGCTCCCTGTGCGTGACAGGGGCAGCTGTTTCAGGAGACAAGGATGGGCAAGAGCGGATTTCACTGCATCACCTTCGGCTGTCAGATGAACGTCAACGACTCCCAGTGGGTGGAGCGCGCGCTCATGCGCCTCGGCTTTGAGGAAAAGCCCCTGGAAGAAGCCGACGTGGTGTTTCTCAATACCTGTTCCGTGCGCGAAAAGCCGGAACAGAAGGTGTACAGCGCCCTCGGGCGCGTGCGTCAGGCCAACCCCCGCGCGGTGGTGGGCGTGGCCGGGTGCGTGGCGCAGCAGCTCGGGGAAGAGCTCATGCGCCGTCACCCGCAGGTGCGCCTTGTGGCGGGAAGCGACGGCGTGTCCGCCGTTCCCGACGCCTTCGTGCGTCTGCTGAACGAGCCTGATCTTCGGCTTTCCTATCTGGATTTCACCGATATCTTTCCCGACCGTGATCCCTGCCTTTCTGTGGAAGGCGGCAGTGCCCCCGGCGAGGTCACGCCCGTGGCCTATGTGAACATCATGCAGGGCTGCGACAATTTCTGCGCCTACTGCATCGTGCCCTATACGCGCGGGCCGCGCAAATCCCGTTCCACAAAGGCGGTGCTCGACGAATGCCGCGCCTGGGTGGAGCGCGGCGCGGGGGACATCACGCTTCTCGGGCAGAACGTCAACGTGTTCGGCAAGGACAAGAGCGGCGACGGCACCTCCTTCCCCGAACTTCTGCGCCGCGTGGCGGAAATTCCGGGCCTTCGGCGCATACGCTTCGTTTCCGCCCATCCGCGCGACTTTTCGCAGGAAACCATCGACATGTTCGCCTCTCTTCCGCAGCTCTGCCCGCGCCTGCACCTGCCGCTGCAGTCCGGTTCCGATTCCATGCTCAGAAAGATGGGGCGCGGCTACACCATGGAGCGCTACCTTTCCGTGGTGGAGGGACTCAGGAAGGCCCGGCCGGACATCGCCCTTTCCACCGACCTCATCGTGGGTTTCCCTTCGGAAACGGAGGAGGAGTTTGAAGACACCCTGAAGGCCGTGGACAGCTGCGGCTTCATGTCGAGCTTTTCCTTCTGCTATTCCGACAGGCCGGGCACGCGCGCCTCGGCCATGCCGTTCAAGATTCCCCACGAGGTGCAGCTGGAAAGGCTGGAGCGGCTCCAGAGCCTTCAGAACGAACGTGCGGAAGCGTGGCTGCAGAGCCGCGTGGGCCTTGTGACCGACGTGCTTCTGGAAGCGCCGAGCCAGAGAAGCGCGGAAGGCAACAACGAATGGCAGGGCCGCGACGTATGGGGCGACATGGTGAACGTGAGCCTGCCGGCAGGGCGGGGCCGTCCCGGCGAATTTGTGGATGTGAAAATCGATAAGGCCCTGAAGCACTCGCTCAAGGCCTCCCCCGTACAGGCCTGACGCTGTGACAGCATGAAAAAAGGCGGCCGGAACATTCCGGCCGCCTTTTTTCATACGCTTTGATGAGGGATCAGCAGTTGCATTCCGCGCCGGAAACGGCGTCCACGCGCAGCACTTCCCTGGCCTTGTCCAGGGCTTCCTTGCTCATGCCGGGCACGTCGGCAAGTTCGTCGATGGACATGAAGTCACCCATTTCCTCACGGTACTGGGTGATGGCCTTGGCAAGGTCGGCGTTCAGGCCGGGCACGGAGGCGAGTTCCTGCTGCGTGGCGGTGTTCACGTTGATGCCTTCCTCTTCCGCAAGGGAGAGAGAGGAGAAGCCGAGGCAGAGGGCCAGAGCGAGAGCGGTGACGAAAGTGCGTTTCATAGAAATCTCCTTGAAATGTTTACCAGCTGAGGAAGGACCAGGAATACATGAAGAAACAGATGACAAGGGAAAGCAGCGAGGAGGCGGCAAGGCTCAGGTGCCTGCGTCCCGTGCCGCAGTCTGCACGGTGGGCGTGGAACACGCCCATGTAGATGGCCGTCGCCGTGGCCCAGAAGAGCAGCAGGGCGAAGAGTATCTGAAGGTAGAAGGTGATGCCTGTCATAGGGGTTCCCTGAAGGCCCGGCCCGCAGGGCGCGCCGGGGTGGCGTTTTTCGGAAGCTCCGGCCGGGTCTGGTACCCCGGCCGGAGACGGGAGTTCCTGCAGCGGTGAGTGCTCCGTCAGGAAAGGGGAGGGCGCCTGTTACAGCAGGCCCGTGCGCTGGAAGAGCACGGCAAGGACGATGAAGGCCACGGCGAGGATGATGCCCACCATGTCGCGGTCATGTTCCTCCTGCCCGGTGTTGTCCATGAAGTTGAAGCCGTCCTCATCGGTGGTGTGGGAATGTTGCATGGCAGAATCCTTTAGATAAGCGGGAACTTGAAGTGCGCTGCCGCGAGCAGGCAGAGCGTGAGCAGCGCGATGCGGAATATGCCGGAGGCGAAGGTGAGGACCACGCCCTTCAGGCCCCACTGGGCGATTTCCCGCAGGGGGAGGGAAAGGCCGAGGGCGGCCGCCGCAAGGGAGAAGTCCCACTTCACGAGTTCAAACACGGCAAGGTGTGCAGGTTCCTTCACCACATGGAACTGCACCGCAATCCAGACGATGATGAACACCGCGACAAAGAGCGGGAAGCGCTTGTGGGCGAGCGTGGCGTGGACATGTTCGTCATGGGGACGGATGCGGGCGCGGATGAACATGACAAGGAACACGAACAGGAAGCCTGCGGGCATGAGGGCGTTGCGCACGGCCTCCACATAGTGCGCCCAGTGCCCGGCCTCGTAGCTGTAGCCGAAGGCCGCGTTGAACATCTGCCCCGTGTTGCCGATGCCGAACACGGAAAGCACGGCAAAGGCCTCATCGTCCATGTTGAGGGCATGGCCCAGAAGCGGCAGAAGGAAGGAAGCCACAAGCCCGAAGAGCAGGATGCAGCCGAGGGCGTTGATGACCTGCCCGCCTCTGGACTTCAGCATGGGCATGAGTATGGCCACCACATGGGGGTCGCCCGTGGAGAGCGCGCCCGCAATGGTGGAGTAGTGGCGGTCGTCCATGGAGAGAAGCCTGCCGAGGACGAGCGTCAGGGTTGCGGTGATGATCATGACGGCAAAGGCGAGGAGAATGAGGGGAAGTCCCGCCTTTTCCGCATGGCTGAAGACAAAGTGCGGCGCCAGCATGATGATGCCGAGGGGCATGAGGATGTGGATGTAGGAAAGCCCGCGCTTCCAGCAGTCCGGCACGCCGAACACGTTGCCGATGATGAGTCCCATGAGGAAGGGGTTCCACACGAAGTTGGAGTTGAGGATCTGGAAAAGCGGCTGATGGTTCACCGGGCCGACCACGCCGTCGAGCCAGGCGAAGAGGTTTTCCAGCGTCAGCGGGTTGGGACTGCCCGCGAGGTTGTTGGAAAAAAGCGCGATGAAGAACATGGCCAGCAGGCCGGGCAGCGCTTCCTGCGTGCTGTACAGGCAGCTCAGAAAGGAGCGACGGCGCTCTTCGTAGGATGTGTTCATGGTAAACCTGCCTATTGGAACTTGCGGCTCAGCCGTGCGTCGAGCCCGCGTTCGGGGTGGGGATGCGTGCCGGTGCGCCAGTATTCCTGCAGGGCGGAACGTTCCATGAGCGACGCGCGCAGGAAGCCTTCTATGGTGCCGTTCACGCCCATGAGCACATCAATGTTGTTGCGCGGCTGGAAGGCCAGGTTCGCGCTCTTGAACACGCGTTTGCGGTAATTGGTCTCAATGTGCCAGGCGTGGATCATTTCCCCGTCGAAGCTGTCGATGACGATGCTGAACTGAGGCTTGCCGTCGGCCATGCGCGGGCCGTCGAAACGGGGGTGATCCTTGTCGAGAATGATGGGCTCGGGGTTGTCCAGCAGCACTTCATTGAGCTGATAGCAGTGGCCGCACACGTCGGGCCGCACCATGAAGCGGGGGTCGCCCTCGAAGGGCGTGTCGCTTTCAAGCTTCTTCAGGTTCACATAGGTGTAGAAGGCGGCCTTGCCCTTTTCAAAGGGCGTTTTCACGTCCACTTCCGCAAGCACCCTGTTTCTGCCTTCGTCAAAGGGGAACTGCAGGGAGTTCACCACGCGCTGATGCTGGGGCAGGAAGGCGCGGGTCTCTGCGGTGAGCGGGCCGAGAACCTTGTGCTCGACCAGGGAACCGTCGTTTCTGCGTATTTCCACTTCACTCGTGCCGGCATTCTCGTCGAAAGCGATGAGCTTCAGGGTATGATTCTTGCCGAGGGCCTTCTCTTCGCCGGGGGCGAGCAGCACGCGCACGGGCTTGTCGTAGGTGTATTCCACGCTCTGTATGGCGGGGGTGCCGAAGCTCTTCACGCGCACATAGTCTTCGCCCACGAATTCCGGCTCGATCCAGGTGGCGCCTTCGGCAAAGCGGTCGTGCAGGTAGTAGCGGTCGCCCTGTTCGCGGCTGAGGCCCTGGGCCAGTTCAAAGGGCGCGCCGAAGTTGTTGCCCGAGTACTTCACCACGTTGATCTGCGCCATGGGTCTGTCGTCGAGCAGGTGCTTTTCGGTGAAGCGCAGCACCTTGTTGTTCACACCGAGAGGCTGATCCTGCCAGTAGACGGGGTGCAGGCTGGCATCGGGCTGCACGCGCCAGAAGTCGATGTCGAAATTGCGGCGCGTGAAGGTGGTGGACTTGAAGGTGGCGATGTAGGCGCGGCGGCCCAGCATGTAGAAGGTTTCCCCGTTCAGGGCGCGCACGTTGCGGGCGTTGCGCGACGTGTAGAACAGGCCGGCAGGCGGAATGACGATGCGGTCGTTCTTCCAGTCCACATAGCTGCCGCGGATGACGAGACCTTCGGAAGAGGTGAGCTTCTCGCCGCGGCGGTTGGTCACCTGTTCACGCCCGAAGCCGCGCATGAGCCCGCCGAAGGGGGCCGTGGGATCGGGGGCGTGGAAGGCCATGTTGGGCATGACCGAGGGGAAGGAGGTGAAGTGCGAACCCTGCACCTCGGTGCCGAACTTCGGCGTGGCAAGGCGGGTCAGGAAGCTGTCTTCCAGTATGGAAATGAAGGTCGGCGTGCGGCCGATGAAGCAGTCGATGTCCTTGCGGCCCTTGTCCGTGAAGGCAAGGTTGTCGGTGCGCTGGAAGAAGGCGTCGCGCACATAGTAGCTGAGGGCCCTGTCGCCTTTGATGTCGTCGGCCACCAGGCGGAAGGCCGGGCGGTTCCACACGTCGGAATACTTCACCGGGCCGTCGAAGCTGTCGTTTTCCGCATCCAGGGTGAAGGGCGCGGCGTTTTCCAGCGTCAGGCGCTGAAGCTTGCCGGTGAGCAGGTTCGCCTCAAGGCCCACGGTGTAGCGCGCATCCAGGGGCCAGGGTTCGCCGTTCTTCACGGTGACGAGGTCGCGGTAGATGACAAGGCTCAGCACGCCGTCCTCCCAGTCGTGGGGCACGGCGGTGGACCACGGCACGAAGTCGGAGTGGCGCAGATATTCGGGCTGCACGGCTATTTCAATGCGCATGTCTTCGCCGGGCACGGTGAGGCTGTAGGCGTCCTTTTCGTCTTCGGCGTCCTTGGAACCCTGGGAGGTGATGGGCCGCACCAGTTTTTCGGCAAGCACCGTGTTGCCCGAAAAATCCGTCACCCGCACGCGGAAGCCTTCGTTCTCGCGGAAGGCATAGATGCGCTTGGTGCCGTAGAGGCGGTATTCCTCCTGCCTCAGGTCGAGCACCACGGGACGGGCAAGGGAGAAGGTGGCCTCTTCTATGACGGGATAGGAGAGGGCGGCGAAATGCGCTTTGGTGAAATCGTGATCCTTCACCTCGAAGCGGCTGGCTCCGTATTCAAACACCGGATCGAGGAAGAATTCGTCAAGCTGTTCCACGTCGCCTTCCATGTGACTGCGGTCGGGCAGGTCCTTGATGGCCGGGAACTTGGAGGACACGGAAAATTCCATGGGCCAGTGGCCCGAGGGCGCAATGAGCGCCATCTGAATGTAGGGCAGATCATAGTGATCGGTGGCGTAGTCGAACCACAGGCGGTAGCCGGAGTCGTCCACCGTCACCTTTTCCCCCTTTTTCAGCGACACGTCGCGCACGGTGCGCACGCTTACCTTGCTGTCCACAAGGTAGGCATGTTCGCCGAGAAGGAGGAACGGATCGCGGCGGAAGGGCGCGGCGTCCTGTTCCGTTTCCGAAATGTAGCAGAGCCCTCCCGCAGGCACGGTGGCCTTGCCGGCCTTGACGGAGCTTTTCCGCACGAGCACGGCCTCGGAAAGGTCGCGCCGCTGGCCGTACTGGTTCTTGAAGGCTTTGTGCCGCAGGCCGCCGAGTTCGGGAATGAAGGGCATGTCGCCTGCCGGGGCAAGCCCGTGCGGGCTTTCCGCAGCCGGTGCGCCGGAAACAAGGAGGCACAGGATGGCGGCGGCGACGCCGGAAACGAGAAGTTTGTTCATCAAAACTTCCTTGTGGTTTGAAGGGTCTGGCAGAAAGGCGGCGTTTTTCCGTGTGCGCCGGAGGAAACGGGGAAAGTCCGCCGCACATATGCTATGCACGAATCGTTCCAAAAAAAATATTCATAAGAATGACGGTAAATTACGAAGATTTTCCGGGTGAGGGCGCGCAGGGCTTCATGAGATGTCTGTGCATATCTCCGCACAGAAGGCGGAAGCTGTGTTCTTCTCCGCGCAGGAGGGGGGCGGGTTCTTTACGCAGGCCTGGCTTGCCGTTACTATTGCCGACGCAAATCTGCTTCAGGGTAACGACATGAGTGAACAGAAAAAAAGCGGCTATCAGATCCTGGTGGTGGACGACGACCCGGAATGGCACGACATTCTTGCCCTTCTTTTTTCGCGCAAGGGCTGGAAGACGGAAACGGCCCTTTCCGGGGAAAGGGCGCTTTCCCGCATTGCCGCCGGCGGCATCGACGTGGTGGTGTGCGATCTTTCCATGCCCGGCATGAGCGGGCTGGAGGTGCTGCGGCGCGTGCGTGCCATGAACGCGCAGCTTCCCTTCATCATGATGACGGGCGTGGGCACCATTGAAAGCGCGGTGGAGGCCGTGCAGCTCGGGGCATACAGCTACCTCACCAAGCCCGTGAACAACACGGAGCTTGCCGCCCTTGTGCAGCGCGCGGCCGAGCATGCCCGCCTGCACAGCCAGCTTCAGCAGAAGCCCCGCGAGGAAGAGCTTCAGGTTTCCATGGTCTACAACAGCCCCTCCATGAAGCAGGTGCTGCAGATCATACGCAAGGTGGCGGGCACGAGCGTGCCCATTCTCATCACCGGGGAAACGGGCACGGGCAAGAGCCGCCTTGCGGAATATGTGCACCGTGCAAGCGCGCTCAGGGAAAAGCCCTTTCTCACCATCGACTGTGCGGCTCTTCCCGAATCGCTGCTGGAAAGCGAGCTTTTCGGCCATGTGAAGGGCGCGTTCACCGGCGCGGTGAACAGCAGGCGCGGCCTTCTGGAGGAAGCGCAGGGCGGCACGGTGTTTCTGGACGAAATAGGCGAGCTTTCCCCCTCCACCCAGGCCAAGCTTCTGCGCGCCATTCAGGAACATGAGATACGGCCCGTGGGCAGCAATAAAAGCGTGAGCATCAACGTGCGCTTCATTGCGGCCACGCACCGCAGGCTGGAAGAGGATGTGAAGACGGGGCGCTTCCGCGAAGATCTTTTCTACCGCCTTTCCGTCATTCCCCTGTATCTTCCGCCCCTCAGGGAACGGCGGGAGGATCTTGCCGCGCTCATAGGCTTTTTCATCAACCGCTTCAATGCCCGTTACGGCCGCAACGTCACGCAGATCAGCCCGGCGGCCATGAACATACTCTACAGCCAGCCGTGGAAGGGCAATATCCGCGAGCTGGAAAACGTGCTGGAGCGGGCCTTTCTGCTGACGGAAGGCGACAGGCTCATGCCCGAATCGCTGGGCATGCTGACGGACGGCGCACCGTTTGCAGCTTCCCCCTCGGCAGAAGCTATGTCCGACACGCCGCTTTCCCTTTCCGATGCGGTGCGCAATGCGGAAATTCAGGCCCTTCAGCAGGCGCTTTCCCTGTGCAACGGCAACAAGACGCAGGCGGCCGAACTTCTGGGCATAGGCAGGCGCACGCTCTACGACAAGCTTGAGCAGTTCGGGCTCATGGACCGCAGGGAATAATACGCCGCCGTATCACGAGGCGTTTTACGGAGTGAAAAAAAGGCGGCGGAACATGCAGATACATGTTCCGCCGCCTTTCTATGGGGAGGTCGGGGATTACTTCTTCAGAGCGCTCTTGTACAGATACGCCTTGTCGAACACTTCATACCACTTGGGAGCCTTGGGGAACACGGCAACCTTGTGGGAGAGGTCTCTGCCCTTCAGGCCGGGGTAGTCGGCCGTGTAGCGGAAGGCGCGGTGGACCATGTTGAACATGACGTTGATGTCTTCAAGACCGTCGGGATCGGGGATGGCGTCGACTTCGCTGAGAACGGGCCGCACGGCGCCCATGCGCACGAAGGGGCTGACGTATTCCCAGACCACTTCCTTGTTGCGGGTCACTTCAAAGATATGGCCCGTGGAGGTAGCCGTGATGAGCACGTTGCCGTTGGGCAGCAGCTGCGTGGAACCCTGGTAGGCGCTGTAGAAGGAGTTGGGGTTCTTCGCACCGTATTCCCATTCGATCTTCTTGCTCTTGATGTCCACGATGACGGCGCGGGAACGGTTGGACTGCGGGCGCTGCCAGCCGTTGTCGAACAGGGCCACCTTGTCGTTGCCTATCCAGGTGGCATCGTGGTTGCCGAAGAGAAGCTGAGAGCCGTTGTCGCAGAAGCTGGGCAGGGCGCCTTCACCGTGGTTCGAGGGGTTGCCGAAGCGCCACACGACCTTGCCGCTCTTGTCGTGGTTGACGATGAAGACTTCGCTGAAGTTGCGGGAGCTGATGAGCACCTGGTTGGTTTCGGGATTGTAGCGGACGCTGTTGATGTGCATCCAGTCGGAATCGCCGTAGTAGTTCTTGATGGGCAGGCGGTAGTTGATGTCGAACTGGTCCTTGCCCGTGCCGATGTGATCCCAGGCGTGCCAGGACCATACTTCGTTGCCCTGAGGATCGACTTCCACGATGTAGTCGGCCCACAGGCCGTCGTAGTTGGGCTTGTGACCGGTATCTTCACCGGGCTTGGGCAGGGTGCCGGGCTTGCGGCCCTTGGCGATGGCTTCGTCGTAGCTCTTGTGTTCCCAGGCCACGATGAGGGTGTTGCCGTTGGGCATGCGGTCGAAGGCGTGATGGCTCAGCCTGTCCTTTTCATAGATCTTGTGTTCCCAGAGAACCTTGCCGTCCCAGTCCAGTTCCTGCAGCGCGCCCGTCATGCCGCCGAAGGGAACCGTGTTCTCGTAGCGGAGCCCGCGGAGCAGATGGCCGTTGGGCAGAAGTTCGGCGTAGAGCCCGGGACGCCCGGCGGTTTTCCATTCATGGACGATGTTCCCTTCCATATCCAGGAGGTAGGTGGACGTCGCCATCATGGGAGAGATGAGCGTATAGCCGGGCTGGGCCTTGGCTTTGTCGTAGGTCAGCACCCCGGTGGGGGTGGACATGACTTCCACGGCGCCTGCCTGCTGGGGCGCGGAAATCAGCCCCGTTCCGAGAATCATGGCTGCAAACAGTGCGGAGGCAACGATTCTGTTCATAACACCATCCTGTGTATAAGGTTGTAGAGTCGCGCTTTGCCGGCCGCATGACCGGCTTATTCCTCATCTTCCGGCGAGGGCATGCACAAAGAAGGTGCGCCATGCCGTCCGTCCGGATTCTTCCGGAACGGGAAAACGTCCGAAGCGTTCCTTGTGTGTTTTTCCGCCGGTGAGGCGGAAAGGGCGGGCGGATTGCCGCCGCCTTGTCCTGCGGAACCTGCGAAAGGAAATGCAAGAATTATACCATGCAATCCGATTGTTTTTTCTTTCAATATATTACAGCGTCTGTCGGGATTGTTTCATGTGAAGTGCGGAACGCACTGTACGGAAAACCGTACGAAAAAAAAAGAGGCGGGAGGAAAAGCGTATGCTTTCCGGGCGCTTCGGAAAGGCTTTTTTGAAGGGAAAGAAAAAAAAGAAGGCGGATCCTGCAAAGGATCCGCCTTCCGGGCACGGGAACTTTTCCTGAAGGAGCGGTGTTTCTGCGGCTTAGTAGGCCTTCATGCCGGGCATGGCATTGGGGTTGAAGATGAGGTCGTCATCTTCTTCGATGGGGTCAAGCTCGGAGATCTTGCGGCCGGGAAGGATGTCGGTGAGGTCGTCCACGGTGGTGAAGCGTTTATCCTTGCGGGCGGCGACAATGGCGTTCGCCTGATCCATGGTCAGCTCGATGCCTTCTTCCTTGCAGGCGGCCACCATTTTTTCCGCACTGGCCTTGTTGAAGCTGAAGGAACCGGCATAGGCGGGAGCGGCCAGGGTGCAGGCCATGACGGTAAGAATGAGCGTATGCGAGAATTTCATTATTTTCTCCTTCTATGTTCAGCACTTGGAGGGGGCAAGCGTCATTTCGGCGTTGTCGGGATCGTACCACAGGCTGTTCTGTTCTTCCACAGGATTGATGGCTTCCAGGGTCTTGTTGTCGAGTCCGGGAACCTTGAGCAGGTCTTCGGCCATGACGAAGGGCTTTTCCCTGGCCATTTTCACCATGGCTTCGGCCATTTCCCTGGTGATGTTCGCGTCGGGGATGGACATCAGCTCTTCCACGGTGGCGGTGTTGAGATTGATGGCCCCTTCGCCGGGCACGAGGTCTTCATCGGCCATGGCCGGGGCGGCGCAGGCGAGAAGAGCGCAGAGAGAAAGGGTGGAGATGAGTTTTTTCATGGTGGCTCCGTAAGCGCGGCTTGCTTTTTCAAGAAAACCGTCCGGAAGGCGCGGGAGCGGACGCCCGCGCCGATTGCGAGAGAAACCGCGCTGTTTCCGCCGTGCGCGGGCGCAAGGCTCCCGAAGAATGCTCTTCAGGAGCCTTCCGCTTTACTTGCCGGGCTGATAGGGCGTTTTTTCGGCAGCAATCTTGAAGGTGGTGTTTTCCGGCGGGTTGACGGCGAATTCCTGCGGCTTCTTGAGCTGGGGCACATAGTCGTAGGGCACGCGGTAGGCGCGGTACACCAGATTGAACTTGCCGTTGGGGTTGTACCAGGGGCTTATGTATTCCCACACGATTTCATGGTCGGGCGTGACTTCCTGGAACTGGCCCACGGCGCCGTTGGTGATGAGGGTGTTGCCGTTGGGCAGGCGCTGGGCGGAGCTCACATAGTCGCTGTAGAACTTGTAGGTTTCGCGCAGGCCCATGGTGGCGGCGGAGTGTTCCCACACCTTCTTGAGGGTGACCGGATCGAACTCGATGACACGGGAATAATCGCGTCTTGCGTTGCTCCAGCCCATGGGGGAGGTGGGGTTCCTGTCGCCGTAACCGGCAAAGCCGCCGTTGTCGTACACAAGGATGTTGCCCGCGCCGGGCAGGCCCTTGGGAATCATGTGGCAGTGGTGCTGACCCACGATCTGGCCGAGCTTGTACAGCGCGCGCTTGTATTCCCTGCCGCCGAATATCCACTTGTCGTCGGGGTAGAAGGTGGGGCCTATCTGCCACACGATCTTCTTGGTGGCCTTGTCGATGATGAAGCAGGTGTTGAGCTGGCGGCAGGAGCAGATGATGTTGTCGGGATGGAAGACCGCATATTTCACCGGATCTTCGTCATACCAGTGGTTGGGGCCGAGGGGAGAGGCGGCGTTCATGTGCATCCAGTCCGCGGCTCTCACACCCGGGGTGCGGGTCATCTGCCAGGTGGGGAACTTGTGCATGGACTTCTTGAGGTCGTCGGGGAGCTTCAGTTCGTCGAAATGCTCGCAGGCCTTCCAGTCCCAGAGAATGTTGTTGTCCTTGTCCACCTCGAAGATGTAGTCGTCATCCAGGGGCTTCTTGTTCGTGATGGCCGGGTTTTCGGTGAACAGGTGGGAGAGCACGATGATCTTGCCTTCCGGCTTGTATTCCACGGGCATGTCCGGGCTGTGGTAGCCGGTGGGGTTGCCTTCCACCTGAAAGTCGTGGTGCATGCCCGCCAGGGGGATGTTGCGCACGATCTTGCCGTTCCAGTCGCAGATGGAAAGGTCGGCGGACATGGGATCACCGTAGGTGCGGCCTACCATTTCCGGTTTCTGCCTTGTGGCACCCATGACGTAGCCGCCCTTGAGCAGCTTCGTGGGATGCTCAAGTTCGCTCACGTTTTTCCATTCATGCACGACGTTGCCGTTCATGTCGATGAGCACGCAGCCCTGTCCGGCCGTTTCCACACCGAACACGGTATAGCCGTTCCAGCATTTTTCCGGTTTGTAGATGGTGGTGCCGTGAGGGAACACGGAAGGAAACGCCCAGCCCAGAGAAGGCGCCGCAGTGGCCGCGGCGGCCGCGGACAGACCCATGAGGAATTGACGACGATTCATGTGACTTCCTTTGAGGTTGAAAACGGGTGTGATTCCCTATGCACCTAGCAAAGAGCGTGCCATAGTTCTTTTTATTGTAATATCAATAAGATTGTGCACACGCTTTCTGCCGTTCGTGGGGATTGCCGCACACGGAAGGCGGTGCTGTGCGAAAATCCGTACGTTTTTTTTCCTTGCGGAGGAAAGACGCATGGTGTCTTATGCTGGAAGGGAGTCTTTCATGCGAATTCTTGTTCTTTTTGCCGTCATGGCGTCCGTGCAGCTTTGTCCCTTTTCGCCGTCGGCGGAGGGGGAGGCCTGTGCCGCGGAGCGGGAAAGAAGGCTTGTCATCGGCGTGCCGCCCAATTCCGCCCCCCTTTCCTTTCTGAACGAGAGCCGTGACGGGCTTCTCGGCCTTGCCGTGGATCTCAGCGTGAAAATGGCCGGGGAACTCAACATGGACATCGTCTTTGTGCAGAGCAATGCCCGCAAGCTGGAACAGAAGCTTCAGCGCGGCGAAATCGACGCCGTGGTGGGGCTTCTGCCCGTGAATCTGAAGAACGATTTTTCCGACGTGCTGGTCACGCCGCTTGCCCTGAACCGGGCCATTCTGGTGGTGGGGCAGGAACATCAGTTCGCCATGGAACAGGACATGGCCGGGCGCAGGGTCATTCTTCAGCGCGGGGACACCTATATTCCCAAGATGCTGGACATGGGCTGCACCGTGGTGCAGGCCGATTCCATCACCAACGCGCTGAACCGTCTGGTGGCCGGTGAGGCGGAAGCGTACATCGCCAGTTCCGTGGAAATGGCCTTCCATATCGTGCAGAGCAAGAAGTACAAGAACATCAGGGTCATGGGCGGCTCTCTGGAGCGTATTCCCATGGTCATGATGGTGGGCAGGCAGTCCGGTCTGCTGGAACGCATGACGAGCGCTCTGGTGCACCTTGAGGAGAGCGGCGAGGTGGAGAACCTGCGCACGAAATGGCTGGGCCGCGCCCTGTATGTGCCCACGCTCTGGGAGCAGTACCAGTATTATATCCTTTTCACGGTGGTTTTTCTGTGCTGCATCTTCATTGCCTCCGTCACCTGGATCTATGCGCTCAAGCGTCAGGTGCGCAAGGTGTCGCGCAGACTTATTCGTTCGGAAAGAAAATACCGCGACCTCATCGAGGAATCGCCGGACATCATCCTTCTGCTGGATGCAGACGGGCAGATCAGGCTTTCCAACCGGGCGGCAAGGGGCGTGCTGCATATTGAGGAGAGCGGGCACAGCTCCGTGCTCATGGAGGCCCTGTGCGAGGAAACCAACGGCTGCCTGGAACGCTTTGTGGAGCTTATTCCGCAGAAGGGCGCGCTTCGCCGGGAAATCACCCTGGCCCCGGGTACGGAACAGGAACTGGTGCTGGAGGTCAACCTGTTCATGGCCGACATGGAGGCCTCGCCCTACGCCATATGCCTCATAGGGCGCGACATGACCGAGCGGCGCAGGCTGGACAGGCAGGTCATGGAAATGGAGCGGCTGGCCGTACTCGGCAAAATGGCCGCAGGCGTGGCCCATGAGATCAACAATCCCATAGGCATCGTCATGGCCAATGCGGAACTTGCCCTGGAGGACTGCCCCGAAGACAGCCCTCTGCGCCCGCTTCTCAAGGCCATACACCGCAACGGTGAGCGGGCCGTGAACACCACAAGGCGGCTCATGCACATCGCTCTGCCCGACTCGGTGCAGTACGAAACCCAGAATCTGGCCCTCATCGCCCGCGACGCGCTCTTTTTCCTGCGGCCGCGCCTGCGTACGGTCAGGGTGGACGAGAGCCTTCTGCCGGAACATCTGCCCATGCGCGGCAACCGTACCCTGCTGGAACAGCTGGTGCTGAACCTCATGATCAATGCACTCGACAGCATGGAAACGGAGGGAGGATTCCGCGCCCTGGTGCTGGAAGGCCGCTGCGAGGGCGGGCGCGTCATGCTGGATATTTCCGACTGCGGCAGCGGCATAGCCGAGGAGAACAGGAAAAAGATCTTCGAGCCTTTCTTCTCCACCAAGGGGAGCCGGGGCTTCGGGCTGGGCCTGTACATTTCCCGGCACATCGTGGAACTGCATGAAGGGCATATCGAGGCCCATTCCGCACCCGGAGAAGGCTCCACCATGTCCCTTTCCTTCCCTGCGGCGGAGGAGGACGAATAGCGCCTCCATACCCTGCTGCAAAAGGCCGCGGCGTGCCTTTTTGGCAGGCAGAAGGCCTGCCCCGGCAGATATTTCTGCTGTGCAGGCCTGCCTTTGTTCTGTGCCCGGCAGGGCTACCTTTCCCGGAGCATGCCGGAAGCCCCGCAAAAGGGGCGGAAGGGGCAAAGAGCGGTCTTGTGTTCCACCGCGGGAACAAAAATATCCGGGCGGAGCCTGCGCTCCCGCCCGGATGCGGTATGCATGCCGTCAAAGCGCCCGGGGCGCTTTGTTCACCTTACTTGATGTACTGGTTTTCCCACCTGGCCATGGTGCCGTCGGCCTTGATGCCGGCCATCCAGTCGTTCACGGCCTTGAGCAGGCTGGGGCATTCCTTGCTCATGAGCACGCCGAAGTGATTCTGCGTGAAGGGCTTGTCCACCAGAGGAGCGGCCACCTTGGGATTGTCCTTGACGTAGCGCACGGCTTCCATGGTTTCGGTGATCATGACGTCGGCCTTGCCTTCACCCACGAGGCCGGGGATTTCGGCGTTCTGTTCATGCATGATGAGCTGGGCCTTGGGCGTGGATTCCTTGGCGAACTTTTCGTTGGTGCCGCCGGGGTTGTACATCACGCGCACGGAAGGCTGGTTCACGTCGTCCAGCGACTTGAACTGCGCCGCCTTGGACTTGGTGACGAGGATGGTCTTGCCGAAGGTGAGGTAAGGATCGGACATGGCCATCACTTCCTTGCGGGCGTCGGTCACGGTGATGCCGCACATGGCCACGTCGAACTTGTCGGCCAGGGTATCGGCCTGAAGCGTCTTCCAGGTGGTGGGCACATACACAAGTTCCACGCCGAGCTTCTTGGCCAGGGAGGCGGCCATTTCCGCGTCGAAACCTTCGTACTTGCCGGTTTCCTTGTTCAGGTAGCTCATGGGCTTGTAGTCGCCCGTGGTGCCGACCAGCAGCTTGCCGCTGGCCTTGATTTCGTTCAGGCTTCTTGCCTCGGCGTCGTTCAGGGTGAGACCGGTGACGGCGGCAAGAATGACCGAGGCCGTAAGGAACTGTTTGAGCATGGGAGATCCTCCTCTTGGTTTGCGCTTTCATGGGGGAAAGTGTTCCTACACTAGGGGCAAAAGGGCCGTGATGTCCAGAGGCAGAGGCCTTTTCCCGTGCGGGAAAGGGTAATTTTCCTCTTTTTCCTGCCCTGTTGCGGTGGATTCCGGGAGTTTTTCCGCTTCCAGGCGGCCGGAAAGGGCAAAAAAAGAGCGCCGGCATGACGTCGGCGCTCTTTTTTACATGGCGTATGGTTTCTACAGCCAGCGGAACCAGTCCTTCCAGCTGCCCTGCTGATGTTCCCGCATGCTCTGGGCTTCTTCCTGGCGGTATTTCAGGTAGGCCGCCTCGCCCTTGGTCCTGGCGTATTCCGCCTCTTCCTTCACATCGGGGTAGGTGCGTACCACATGCTGGTAGCGCGTCCACGCGGCCTGATAGTTTTCCATGCCCCAGAACACGTTGGCGATGAACAGCTCGCGCTGGGCCAGCGTCTTCCGGCATTCGGCGATGCGGTCGGCGGCGTTCTTGCCGTATTCCGTATCGGGGTATTCCTGCTGAAGCCTGGTGAAGTATTCCAGGGCCTCATTGACCGCCGTGGCGGAATGGTCGATGGACGTATAGGATTTCTTCAGCGACATGCCGAGCTGGTAGAGCACATAGGGGATGGCTTCGTGACGGGGATGCAGGGTTTCAAAGTCCTTGTAGGCTTCCGCCGCCAGAAGATAGTCCTCCGCCAGATAGTGCGCGTCCGCGAGGGCCAGTTCGGATTCTATGACATAGGGGCTGAAGGGGAATTCATCCTTGATACGGGTGTAGTAGACGATGGCCTGGGAGTAATCCTTCTCCCGCATGGCATCGTTGCCGGCTTCAAAGATTTCCTGCACCGTATCGTCGGGCGGCGGCAGGAAATATTCATCCACCAGGGTGCATCCGCTCAGAAAGAGGGTGCAGGCAAGCACACCCATGACAAGCAGTTTACGCATTCCATTGCTCCAGATAGGACGAGGCCGCGGTCGCCGCCGTGGCACCGTCGCCCACGGCACTGCTCACCTGGCGGCAGCGCTTGGAGCGTATGTCGCCGGCGGCGAAGACGCCGGGAATGCTGGTGCACATTTCGGCATCCGTCTTGATGAATCCTGCGGCGTCGCGTTCGACTCCGGCGGGGAGATATCCGCTGATGGGCTCCATGCCCACATAGATGAAGATGCCCTCGGCGGTGATGACGCGCGTTTCGCCGCTGTCCACACGGCGCACGACGACGGAATCCATGCCGGCGTTTCCGCCGCGGATCTCATCCACCACACAGCCGGTCACAAGCTCGATGTTGGCCGCTTCGCGCACCTTGTCCTGATAGACCATGGCGCCGCGGAACGCATCGCGGCGATGCACGATGTAGACCTTGTTCACGATGCGGGAAAGGTACAGGGCCTCTTCCAGGGCGGAGTTGCCGCCGCCCACCACGACCACGTCGCGGCCGCGGTAGAAGTTGCCGTCGCACACCGCGCAGTAGGACACGCCGCGGCCGAGGAAGGTTTCCTCGCCGGGAGCTCCCAGCGTGCGGTGATGCGCGCCGGTGCAGGCCACCACGGTTCTGGCTTCGAGTTCTCCGCCTTCGGCAAGGGCGATGCGGAAGGTTCTGTCCTCCCGCGCTTCCACGGAAAGAACCTTGCCCCGCACACGTTCCACGGCATAGCCGGCAAGGTGCGCGTCGAAGAGGTCGGCCAGTTCCCAGCCCTTGATACCCTTGGGGAATCCGGGATAGTTTTCGATTTCAGCCGTGCTCAGTATCTGTCCGCCCGTGGCGGAAGTCTCCACCAGGGCCACGCTGAGACCGGAACGGATCAGATACAGGGCCGCGGTGATCCCGGCCGGCCCTGCGCCGATGACAGCGGCATCGTACAGCATCAGAAAGCCTTTTCAAGCATGGATACGAGGTGGGACTTGGCCACGGCGCCCGTGACCTGATCGACCACTTCACCGTCCTTGAAGACGATGAGGGTGGGGATGGCGCGAATGCCGAACAGGCTGGGAATTCTGGTGTTTTCGTCCACATTGACCTTGCACACGAGGGCCTTGCCTTCGTATTCGGCGGCCAGTTCCTCCACGATGGGGCCGATGCCGCGGCAGGGGCCGCACCAGGGGGCCCAGAAGTCGACGAGAACGGGAATGGAGGACTTGATGACGACGCTTTCAAAAGTGGCATCAGTAACTGCGGTGGACATGATGATCTCCTTCATGAAAATGGCTTACAGGGCGCGGGGACCTTTCCCGGCGTTCCCTTGTCTTATCACGAAAAAAAATGATGCGGAATGATTGTAGGGGCAGGGTATCCTGCTGTCAAGGCAGGGCCCGGAGAGTTTTCCAGTCCTGGGGAATGACCTGCCCGCGGGGAATGGCCGAAAGGGAAAGATCGTGCACGCGCCCGGCCCGGGCCATGTGCCAGCCCGCTTTGGCGATCATGACGGCATTGTCGCCGCAGAGGGAAAGGCGCGGAATGAACAGGGGAATGCCGCGCTTCTGCGCAAGAGCGGCGAACTTTTCCCGCACCACGCTGTTGGCGGCCACGCCCCCGGCGACCACGATGCTTTTGGGGGAAAAATGTTCCATGGCGCGCTCTGCCTTGATGGTGAGCGTTTCGGCTATGGCCAGCAGGTAGGAGGCCGCCGCGTCGCAGAGCTCCTGCGAGGCCTGATCCAGCCTTTCCTTTGCCGGGCTGTCGCCTGCGGGGAAGCGGGCCTCAGGGTGCTGGGAAAGCCAGAGCGCGCCCGCGGTCTTGAGCCCGCTGAAGCTGAAGTCGAGGTTGTCGTTGTGGGTGTAGGGCCGGGGGAAAAGGTGCGGATCGGCCGTGCCGCGCCTGCCCAGCGCGTCGAGCAGGGCGCCGCCGGGGTAGGGCAGGCCCGCGGCCTTGGCGAACTTGTCGCAGGCTTCTCCTGCCGCATCGTCCATGGTCTTGCCGAGAACCGTCATGTCCACGGGGCCGTCCATGCGGTAAAGATGCGTGTGCCCGCCGGAAATGAGCACGCCGAGGGCGGGCCAGAGAATCTCGTTTTCCAGCTCCGCCGCAAGAAGGTGCCCCTGAAGGTGATCGATGCCGATGAGCGGTATGTCGTGCGCCAGGGCAAGGCCCTTGGCAAAGGCCACGCCCACGAGCAGGCTCCCCATGAGCCCGGGCCCGCGCGTGACCGCGATGTAGTCCACCCCGGCCCACGGATCGGGGCCGAGACCTGCCTTTTCAAGGAGGCTGTCGAGAAGAGGCCCGATGAGACGGGCGTGCTCCCTTGAGGCAAGTTCCGGCACCACGCCGCCGAAAAGGGCGTGAATGTCGGCCTGGCTGGAAATTACGGAAGCGCGGACGCCGGAGTCGTCCACCAGAGCGAGGGCGGTTTCGTCACAAGAACTTTCTATACCCAGAACCAGCATGATGAACCTGAAATATGTGCGGTGCTGCCGCCTGTGAGAGTGTTTCGGGGAATGGTCACGGCAGAAGCCGCGTTCCGGAAGACAGGGAGCCTGCTGTTCCCTGCGGGGGGGCGTCTCATGCGCCCGGGCCCCGGAAAGGGAGCGGAGCCTGGAGTGTTCCGTCTTTTCCTGAGAGAACCAGCCGCGCGTCGGAATACCGGCGCGCGGCTGTATGAGAGTTATGTGTTATGAAGCGGGGAGATCAGATCTTGCCGCATTCCTTGTACACGTCGAGCACCTGATCCACGTCGTCGGCGGAACCGATGATGAGAGGCGTGCGTTCATGGATGGCGGTAGGCACCTTTTCCAGAATGCGCATCTTGCCGTCGACGGCCTTGCCTCCGGCCTGTTCGGCCAGGAAGGCCATGGGCGCGGCTTCGTACATCAGACGGAGCTTGCCGCTGGGATGCTTGGAGTCTTCGGTGTAGAAGAACACGCCGCCCTTGAGCAGGGTGCGGTGGAAGTCGGCCACCAGGGAACCCACATAGCGGGTGGAGCGGGGAGGCAGACCCGTGGGCCTGGAGAAGGAATGCACGGCCTTCTGCGTGGCTTCATCCCAGTAGTTGTAGTAGCCGTGGTTGGCGGAGTAGTACTTGCCCACGCGCGGAATCTGGATATTGGGATGGGTCAGCAGAAATTCGCCGATGGAGGAGTCGAGGGTGAAGCCGTTGACACCGTGGCCGGTGGAGTACACCAGCATGGTGGAGGAGCCGTAGAGGAAGTAACCGGCAGCCACCTGTTCCAGACCGGGACGCAGCAGCGCTTCGGTATTGAGTTCCCAGTAGTTCTGGGTGTCGGAACGACGGTAGATGGAGAAGATGGTGCCGATGCTCACGCCCACGTCGATGTTGGAGGAACCGTCCAGCGGATCGAAGAAGATGACGTAATGGCCGTGAGGTTCGTTTTCAGGAACGAAGAAAGGCTCGGCCATTTCTTCGGAGCCGACGGCGCAGACGGCGCCGGAGCTCTGCATCCTGTAGACCAGAGTGTTGTTGGCGAAGGTGTCGAGCTTCTGCACCTGTTCGCCCTGCACATTGACGGCACCAGTCGCGCCCAGAATATCCACCAGGCCGGCCTGGTTGACGTTTCTGGAAATGATTTTTGCCGAAAGAATAAGGTCGTGCATCAGCGAGGTGAACTGCCCCGTAGCCTGAGGCGACCATCTGCGTTGCGATGCGATAAGGTGTTCAATTGCAGTGACTTCAGACATATCCAGGCTCCTTGGTGTCGGCTCCGGTCTGTCGCATGTGGATATACGCGCTGCGGAAGGATCGGAGCTTCTGTTATTTGATGGCAGTTATACCATAAACAAGGACGAATGTGCAATAAGGCTCAATATACAATTCAGAGTCCATGCCGGCCTGAAAGGGACATTTCTAACGCAGAGGGGAGGCGAAAACCAGAGGCTTTCCGCCGAGATAGCGGGAAAACCACAGCATGGAGCCGTTTTCGTTGGTAAGAACACCGTCGGAATATTCCTTGAGATATTCTTCCCAGTTGATGGAAGCCATGGGAGTCGAGGAGTAGTCCAGATCGCCGGTCCAGATGAGCACGTCGGGAGAACGCACGATGATGTCACCCGGAGAGGAGGCGAAGGGCAGCAGGGCGCGGAAGTCGAAGGTGGCCACGAGCAGCACCTGCAGCTGATCTTCCTGCAGGAAGGGCCGTGCAAGGAGAATTTCCGGTCCGAGGGGGGTATCCTGCACGCTGGAGCGCAGGTCGCGGGGCAATGCCTTGGGCGCAAGTTCCAGAAGGGGCGAGTAGTCGAGCTGCTTGAGCGGCACGGAGGGGATGGACACGCCGAGAGTGCCGTCGGGCGCGACCATGGCCAGGCCGGAAAGCCACGGGAAGCGGCGCAGCAGGCTTGCCGCGGTTTCTCCGTCCGGCGGGGTGCCCAGAGCATCCAGCGCCTTTTCCAGCTTGGTCAGTTCTTCGTCGATGGGCATGACGCTCTGCACCAGGGCGCGCTGAGGATCTTCCAGCACGGTGCGCTCCTCGGTGTTCAGCGTGGAGGGGCGGTTGATGTGCGTATGATAGAAGGTCTTCGTCTCCTTATAGGCGCTTGTGACCTGTGCACAGCCGGAAAGGGCCAGCGCCGCGGCTGCAAGAAGACAGAGAAAAACGGGGAGTATGCGACTGCGCATGGTATCTCCTGCCGCGCATCAGGCGCGGGATTTGTTTTCCAGCCTGACGGCGAGCGTTTCCAGCATGTCCAGAATGCCGGAAGAGGCGGGAGCGGCGGGGGCGGCGTTGTCCGAGCCCTGCCGGAGGCTGTCGAGTTTCGCGTTCAGTTCCGCGCGCTCCTCGGGGGAGGCGCTGCTCTCCAGAAGTTCGCGGTAAATATCGGCCGCTTCCACCGTGGCGCCCTGTTCTTCCAGAATGCGCGCCATGGAGCGGGTGCACAGGGAGCTTTTCCCCTCCAGTGCGGAGCGGGGCACGGCGTGTGCGGCAGGATCGTCTTCGTCCTGCGGCTCTTTTTCCTGAGAGGCGGGGAAGAAAAGCTCCTGAAGGGCGGGAGAAAGGGCGGGCGCCTCCGGGGCGGGCTCGTCATCGTCGATGTCGTCGTCATCGGGAACGGCATCGAGGCTGTACCAGGGGGTGTCCTCGCTCATGATAAAGCAGGGCGCGGCCTTTCCGGCATCGGCGGGAGCCTCTTTTTCCCCGGCAGCGGAGGCAAGGGGGGCGGCGGGCGCTTCCGGAGCCTCGTCTGCCGGCTCCTCAGCCTTTACGGGGATATCTTCCGCCTGCTTTTCGTGCGTTTCTTCCTGCCGTGCTTCCCCGGCCTCCGCAGGGGAAGCCTCCGACGCCGCGCCCTTTTCTTCAAGGGCCTTCAGGCCCGCGCGGAACACGTCGGCCATGCTCGGCCCGCCTTCTTTAAAGGTCGCGCCGAAGAAAAGAAGCATGGCGGCGACATCGGGGCGCACGCCGGGGCGGCGGCTCCAGATGTCCCACAGGGCGGAGCATCGGGAAAGGGATTCGATGAGCGGCGCGGCCTCAAGAGCGGCCGCGTTTTCCTCGCCGGAGTCCCGGAGCAGGTCGATGAAGAAGAGCCGGGCCTCAAGATATTCCGGGTGCCGCGCAAGACCGGCCCGGAGAATGTCCAGAGCCTCGGTACGGCGGCCGTGTTCCGCAAGCAGGCGGGCGTACGGAAGAAAGATGCGGGAAGCGGGGTCGAGAGAGAGCACTTCCTGATACCAGAGCGCCTTTTCCGGCCGGGAATGTTCGGACAGGGGCGGATTCATGGAAGATGAGCCTTCATTCATGCTTGCTGTCCGTTCCTGCCTCAAGCCATGCGGAATTTTCCCTGCTTTTATCGAAGAGGTAGAGAATTTCGTTCTTTCTCACATAATTGAGGCGCTGGCGGATGACCTTTTCCACATAGGCGGGGTCGGTCTTGAGCAGGCGTATCTCGCGGGAGAGTTCGGCGCGCTTTTCATCGAGGGCGGCGAGTTCCTGGGTCAGTTCACTCTGCTTTTCCTTGAGCACGCGCCAGGTGTAAAGGCTGTGCGAACCCCACACAATGCGGCTGGCAAGCGCCACATTGAGCATGACGGCGAGGACGAGCAGGGAGAGCTTCCACCAGAAGGCTTTGTTGGAAATACGGCGATTCGTGGACACGGGTGCACCGGGAGAAGGCTAGTGGTTTTCCGCCAGATTGTCGCGCCACTGGCGATAGAACAGGTAGAAGTAGTTGCAGCCGGAGAAGATGGTGAGCACCAGCGCAATGTAGAGGATGACGGTGCCGATGAGGTGCACGGGCAGGCCCAGGAAGGGGAAGTGGATGAGCAGCGGCACCATGGCGATGATCTGGAACACCGTCTTCCACTTGCCGTACCAGTCGGCGGCGATGACCACGCCCTTGTCGGCGGCCACGGCGCGCAGGCCCGTGACGGCGAGTTCGCGCATGATAATGATGATGACGATCCACGCGGGCACCCAGCCGAGGCCCACCATTTCAATGAGAATGGAGCAGATGAGCAGCTTGTCGGCCAGGGGATCGAGGAACTTGCCGAAGTTCGTCACCTGCTTTTCGCGGCGGGCGATGTAGCCGTCGAGAAAGTCGGTGACGGCGGCCGCCACAAAGAGGAACATGGCGATCCAGCAGGTGTAGATGTTGGGGAAGTGGATAAGCAGAAGGATGGGCAGCACCGCCCCTATGCGCATCATGGTAATGCGGTTGGCCCAGCCCATTTTCCTGAAGATCTGCATGATATCGGAAAGAAACATCTCTCAACTCCCGCTCAAGGACATGTCATGGCTTAGGCCTTATCACAAACAGTGCCTGCGCGGCAAGGAGGAAGGCGGGGGCGCGCGGGGAAAAAGCGTCTTCTTCCGGAAGAATATAGCCGGAAAAACAGCCTGTCCCGGAGTATGGGGACGGAAAGAAAAATCTCCGTTCCAGCTTCTTGACTTGTGCGCCCAGTATGCGGAAAATATCTTCCGCCGCACCAAAAGGTGGCGCGGTCAGACCTTGGGCCCCGTGCCCTGAAAGGAATCCACCTTGTTCAGACGACAATCCATATATCGCTCTTCGTCCCGACGTTCCTCTTCCGGACTTTCCGTCATCGCCATGCTCGTCATTCTGGCTCTCGCGGGTGCGGGCGCGTATTTTCTCCTCCGCGACATGAGCGGTCCCACCGTGACCATGACGCCGGAACTCAAGGGCAGGGTGGGCCTTGCCCAGAACATCGAGCTCGACATGAGCGACAAATCCGGCGTGCAGTCTGTTTCCGTGACGGTGAAGCGGGGCGATCAGTCCATGACGGTGCTCCAGCAGACCTTCGCCACCCTGGAAACGCAGCGCAAGGCCTCGTTCAATCTTAAAGAAACGCGCCTTCCCGAGGGTGCCTTCGAGCTGGAAATCAAGGTGGTGGACGGCTCCTACGCCGGTTTCGGCCGGGGCAACGCCACCACGCTGAACCTGCCCCTGGTGCTCGATTCCCAGCCTCCGCGCATTGCGGTGAGAACCGGGCCTCCCGCCGTGTACCGCGGCGGCAGCGGCCTCATCGTGTACACCGTTTCGGAAGACGTGGAACAGACGGGCGTGCGCGTGGGAGATCTGTTCTTCCCCGGCTACAAGCAGGCGAACGGCGCCTATGCCTGCCTCTTCCCCTTCCCCATTTCCATCACCACGGGCAACTACCTGCCCGAGATCATGGCGCGCGACCTTGCGGGCAACGTGACCTCAAGCCGGCTTCTCGTGCGCGCCCTGAACCGCAACTACCGTTCGGACACGCTGAACATTCCCGAGTCCTTCCTTAATTTCAAGGCCGACGAACTCGCCCAGCTCTGCCCGGAAAAGAGCACGCCCCTGGATCAGTACCTCTGCTCCAACAACAAGGTGCGCGTGGGCAACGACGCAACGCTCATCGAGGTCGGCTCGAACCCGGCGAACAACTCTCCGCATTTTCTGTGGAAGGGCACCTTCCGCCGCCTGCCCCGCTCTGCGGTGAAGGCCAATTTCGGCGACTTCCGCACCTATGTGGACGGCAACCGGCAGAAGATCGACGAACAGACGCACATGGGGCTTGACCTTGCCTCCGTGGCTCACGCCGAAGTTCCCGCCGCGCAGGCGGGCCGCGTGGTCTGGGTGGACTATCTCGGCATACACGGCAACATGATCCTCGTGGAACACGGCATGGGCCTCATGACGCAGTATTCCCACCTCAGCGAATACAACGTGAAGGTGGGCGATACGGTGGAGGCCGGGCAGATCATAGGCCGCACGGGAACGAGCGGTCTTGCCGGCGGCGATCACCTGCACTTCGGCGTGCTGGTGGGCGGCGTGCCTGTTCAGCCCCTGGAATGGCTGGACCCGACCTGGGTAAAGAACAACATTACCTCACGGCTGAACATTTCCCTGTAAAAGATTCCTTGCCTCCGGGCGGGACCCATACACGGCCCTGCGGGGCGAAAGCTCCGCCGGGCCTCCCTTTTTTTCGTTTTCAAGGAGAGAGCCATGCCCCATAAAGGGCCCCACATTTCCATCTCGGCAGAATATGTGGTCAACCGCATACTCCGCATCAATCTGGATGAATTCGAGCGCTGGCCCCAGAGCGTGAGAGAGCTTGCCATCGATATAGCGGAAGAGCTTTTCCTCGTGGCGTACAACCCCTTCATTTCCGCAGGGGACGTGAAGAAAAGCGTCAATGAGCATTATCAGGCGGAATCTCCCTCCCTTGCCCATCAGTATGCCACGGCCATAAGCGAAGGCATCACCATGTTCTGGAGCGCCCACGAGGCGGAGCTGGAATTCTGCCGGGAACTCAAGGGCAGGCTTTCCTCCATCATGCCCGACGACTGCATTCTGCGCCGCCGGGGCGCGCTGGTGGCCGCAGCCACCGACGCCACGGACCTGCGCATGGAACTGCCTCTTCTGGTGGTGGAACCCGACACGCCGGAGCAGATCAGCGCGCTGGTGCGCCTTGCCAATGAAATGAAGTTCGCCATCATTCCCCGCGGCGGCGCTTCGGGGCTGACGGGCGGCACCGTACCCACGCGCAAGCGCACCGTGGTGGTGAGCACCACGCGCCTCACCGCAAAATCGGTGAACAAGGAGGCGCGCACCATGACGTGTCAGGCGGGCGTGGTCACGCAGGACGCCATCGACTTCGCGGCCTCCAGGGGCCTGCTCTTCACCGTGGACCCGGCTTCCAAGACGGCTTCCACCATCGGCGGCAACGTGTCGGAAAACTCGGGCGGTCCCTTCTGCTTCGAATACGGCACCACCATCGACAACCTTCTTTCCTGGAGCATGGTCACGCCCACGGGCGAGATCATCCGCATTGAAAGGGTGAACCACCCCGGCCACAAGATCATGCCCGACGAGGATGTGGTCTTCGAGGTGAAGGACCTTTCCGGCGGCATGCGCAACGTGGTGCGCCTCAAGGGCAACGAGGTGCGGCACGACGGTCTCGGCAAGGACGTGACCAACAAGCTGCTGGACGGTCTGCCCGGCATGCAGAAGGAAGGCATAGACGGCATCATCACCGAGGCCACCTTCATCCTGCATCCCAAACCCTCCCTTTCCCGCGTGATGGTGCTGGAATTCTACGGCACCTCCATGGTGCCTGCGGCGGAACTGGTGCGCAAGATCGTGCATCTGCGCGACAGAATACGCGAGCAGGGGGGAGACGTGCGCGTTTCCGCTCTTGAGGAGTTCAACTCCAAGTATGTGCAGGCCATCAACTACCAGCGCAAGTCCGACAGGCACGAGGGCAGCCCCATCTCCGTCATTATCGTGCAGGTGGACGGCAACGACGCCTATGTGCTGGACGACACCGTGCAGGCCATCTACGCCCTTGCCGGCGACGATCCGCACGTTTTTGCCGCCATTGCGAAGGACGACAAGCAGGCCGCCGAATTCTGGGAGGACAGGCACCGCCTTTCCGCCATTGCCAAGCGCACGTCCGGCTTCAAGATGAACGAGGACGTGGTGCTTCCCATCAAGAGTATTCCGGAATTCGCCCGTTATCTGGAAGCGCTCAACGTGGTGGCCGCGGCGGACGCCTACCGTTTCGCCCTTCAGGAACTTTCCCGTCTTCAGGGCTTCCCGCTGGAAGACCCGGCCTTCAATGAGGAATTCTCCTTTGCCTCGCACGTTGCGGCAAGCGACGAATCCAACATTGATCCTGCGCTGGTGGATGAGGATGTGGCCTCCCGGGCCGAAAACTGGCTCCTCGCCCAGAAGGAGCGTTTCCCCCGCCTGGCCTCCCGCGTGGACGGCATCATCGAATACATGAAGAGCAGCCGCATCGTGGTGGCGAGCCACATGCACGCGGGCGACGGCAACTGCCATGTGAACATTCCGGTGAACTCCAACGATCCGCGCATGATGGAGCACGCCGAGGATGTGGCCATGCAGGTCATGGCCAAGACGCAGGAGCTGGACGGCGCGGTTTCCGGCGAACACGGCATAGGCATCACCAAGATAGCCTTTCTGGATGCGAAGCAGATGGAGAGCCTGCGCGAGTTCAAGATGCGCGTGGACCCGCGCGATCTGCTGAACCCGGGCAAGCTCGTCACGCGCAAGCTGCCGGTGCGGCCCTTCACCTTCTCCTTCAACCGGCTCATTGCGGATATCCGGGAATCGGGCCTGCCGGACAAGGAATGCCTCATCCGTCTGCTCTCCCAGGTGCAGACCTGCACGCGCTGCGGCAAGTGCAAGCAGGTGTGCCCCATGGTGTACCCCGAGCGCTCCTTCCAGTACAATCCGCGCAACAAGAATCTCATTCTCGGCGCCCTTACCGAGGCCATCTATTATTCCCAGGTCACGAGCGGCAGGCCTTCCCAGGAACTTCTGGGCGAACTGCGCCATCTGGTGGAGCACTGCACGGGCTGCGGCCGCTGCACCTCCGTCTGCCCGGTGAAGATAGAATCGCCGGAAGTGGCCCTGAGCTCCCTTGCCTATGTAAAGCGCGAGGGCATGGGCGGCCACCCCGTCAAGGCGCAGGTGCTCAAGGTGCTTGCCTCCGATCCGGCGGGCAGGCTTCCCGCCTTTGCCAAGATGGCGGCCCTCGGCCAGAACGTGATGAACCAGTTCATTCCGCTGGTGCCCCGCGTCTGGCGCAGGCGCATGAGCAG
>NZ_CALUWY010000025.1 GCF_944324615.1 uncultured Mailhella sp. | reverse complement strand
ACAGTTTGTAGGGGAGTTCTGATACTCCCCTATAAAAATGGCTATTTATCAACTGTTTGTTGTGACATAGCCTAAAATAAAAAACCCCCGAAAATTTTTCGGGGGAGGTTAAGGGGGAAAGAAAGAATCGATGCAGAGTCAGTGGGTTATTTCCGCACTTGTTAAATCGGTACACTTTACTTGTTCAATTGGTACACTTAATTCTGGCATAACAAGATGCCGATATCGGTAAAAGCGAATGAAGAACACTGCTAGTTCATCATCGCAGGCAGCTTTCTGCCCGGTCAGCTATAAATAGCAGGATGATGCAGGGAAAACTATGCGCCGAATTTCTTGATTACCCATTCAAGAATATCCTTCTTCTCATAGTAAACCTTATTACGAGAAATAGAAGACTTTTTTATTCCTTCTTTTTTCTTGTCTGCATCGTTGTTTGCCATCGTCTTAGCAGAAATAACTACTCCATACAGAGCAAGTTTTTTGGAAAGAGATGCTCTTGTTTCGTAATCGTTAAGACTCTTGGACAGGTTGTCGTAAAGTACCGATGCGGCCATATTACACCTCATTTACCAATTTGAGGTTGTAATCCTGACTCTGCAAAGGAACCTAAATCTCTATGACGTTTAATCAAATTTGTAAAGTTAAAAATAGGTATATATTAGCTGAGTATCATCTCTAAAATCGATAGGAGAGTAGTTTTCGTATCTTCAGAAGAAAATATACATGCCGATGAGTGGCAAAAAAATCTATCTATATCTTATATTAATATACTTTTTTGAAATAAATATAATGCAAAGGTGTGGAAAATAACTATTAATTGTCTATCAACAAAATATACAATCTTGTGTAATATTTGATAATATTGATATACTATTTTATAATTTAATTACATAAGTAATATCGAATTGTTTTATAAATGTATACTGTTGTATGTTAATATATCATGTAAAAAACAAGGCTATGATACTTCTCATGCCTCGTCCTTGTGCGATATGACAAAGATGAGTATTCATTCAGAGTCCTTTACCAATCACTCCTCCAATATTTTGATGGCTACGCGTAATCCTTCAGGAGAGAGGTGACTATAGCGTTGAGTCATGACAATACTGGCATGTCCCATGAGTTCTTTGACTTCATAAAGACTTACTCCACCACCGACAAGCCATGAAGCAAAGGTATGTCTAAGACTATGAAAACATACCCTCAGTCTTGGATCGGATATGTTTTTATTGAACAGTTCATCGGCTATACGTTTGAAGGTATGTGAAGGTTTAGCCATCCTGTTGCCATTTTCATCAGGAAAAATAAGGTTTCCGGTTCTGTTCTCATACCGCTTTGAGAGTACGCTGTAGACGTTCCTTGTCATAAACGCAAATCTGTTGGCCTTGGCTTTGGGGTCTCGGATAAACAGCTGACGTTTTTCAAAGTCGCAATCAGCCCAGGTCAGCGCCGTAATCTCACCAAATCGTAATCCACACTCCATGGATACGATAGCCATGTCATGTATCGTGGGGCTTCGATCTTTCAGTCTGTTCAGCAGTTCATGGGCTTCTTCTTTGCTGAGATACCGTTGCCTTCGATTGTCTTTTTTGGGGAGTATGACTTTTTGAGTGGGAGAAGGAGTACTGACGATTCCTTTATCCATTGCTTTCGTCCATACCTGAGAAATGACGGCCATCGCGTATTTGATGGTCGCCGGTGCTTTTCCCTTTTGGATCATTTTGCATTTTAGACTTTCGAGATCATCCTCCGTGAGTTTGGCAATCGGGATATGGCCAATAGCCGGTTTGATCCAGTTTTTCCAGAGTGCCTTTTCTGATACCATACTGGAGTCGGCTTTATGGAGCTGAGAGGGAAGATAGGTATTGGCCCAGAAATCAGAAAAAATAATCTGGTTCCGTTGCCTTTGAAGTTCCTCTTCTTCTTTGGCCTTTCTTTCCGCTTCAGCGATATCCCTTCGTTCCCGTAAGGATCTGGGGCCTTCTCCGAGGCGTTTAGCTTCTTTCAGTCGAGCCAGTTCCACCCGGGCTTTAGCCAGAGTGATTCCTTCCGAGGCCCAACCGAGAGCTTCCTGATACATTTTTCCATCTACGGCAAAACGGAGAACAAAGTAGGCGTCCGGTTTGACACCGTGTTTTCTGGTCGGATGCTTTTTACACCGGATACCTTTTTCGAGTCGTATCCAGGTTTCATCTTTGCTCATGCTTCTAAAACCTCTTGCCCTAATCAAGTTCCCAAGATAGAAGAGTTGTGCCAGTTTTGTGCCAGTTTTTCAAATCCAAGGTAAATTTGTTATGAAAAATTTTATTGTGTAATATGTTGAAATTATATATAAAACAAAACAAGGCGGTATGGAAAAAGAGACGAAAAGAGGGAATGGCATTCAAGAGGCCAAGAGTTCAATTCTCTTCATCTCCACCAGAATTTCAGGGTCTGCGGATATACCGCAGGCCCTTTTTCTTTATCCGTAAAGTTCCGGCAGAGATGTTTTTCCATGCCCGGAGGTTTTCCGAGTGTTCCTGCCGGCCGGGCCGGCGGCCTCATGCCGTGTGGGCTGCACGTTTTTTTCTGTGACCTTCTGTCCTTGCGGGGAACGGCCGTGATCGATCCTGCTTTTAAGGCATGTCTTCTTCGTTACATCTCTTCCCGGGGAGAGGATTTTCAGCGCGCGGAACTTCCGGGCACGGATACTCGTCTGCACCTGGAACCGGAGTTCCGCTTCGAGCGCGTCCATACCTGTTTCCAGAAGGCGGTATCCCCGAAGGGCAGGGTACTTGACGCGCTGAAGAAGGCCGTGCGCTCCCGTGATGAAAGCTTTACGGAGGCTCTTGTCCGGCTGATCCGGGAAAAAGGCATGAGTCATGCCGAATGCTACCGCCGCGCGGGTATCGACAGAAAGCTCTTTTCCAAAATTCAGAAGGACGTGCATTACCGCCCCAGCAGGAAAACGGCCTTCGCCTTTGCCCTTGCCCTTGAGCTGAACGAGGAGGAAGCGCGGGAATTTCTGGCCAGGGCGGGCTATGCCCTGTCGAAGAGTGACGCCTTCGACCTTGTCATCGAATACTGCATCCGGGCGAAGATATACGACGTCATGCTCATCAACGAATATCTTCTGGAGCTCGACCTTCCTCTTCTCGGAGCCTGAAGGGCCGCATATTGTCGCCGCAGCGGCGACCTGATGCCGGGAATGTTCCCCTATAAGGCGGTTAACAAGCCGACAACCTTGAGGAGGAACTATGAACGGCATTACGGAACTTGTGTTCATTCTCGACCGCAGCGGCTCCATGCAGGGACTGGAATCCGACACCATCGGCGGTTTCAACGCCATGCTGGAAAAGCAGAGGAAGAGCGGGGGAACGGTGCTTCTTTCCACCATCCTTTTCAACCAGGAAAGCTTCGTGCTGCACGACCGCAGGGACATCCGCGAGGTTCCTGCGCTTACGGAGAAGGAGTATGACGTTTCCGGCTGTACGGCGCTGTACGACGCCGTGGGCGGGGCCATACGGCATATACGCAACATACACCGCTACATCCGTCCGGAAGACGTGCCGGATCATACGCTCTTCGTCA
The DNA here is from genome assembly GCF_944324615.1 of uncultured Mailhella sp. GTDB lineage: Bacteria > Desulfobacterota > Desulfovibrionia > Desulfovibrionales > Desulfovibrionaceae > Mailhella. The sequence goes on along the minus strand of NZ_CALUWY010000025.1, from coordinate 33,569 downwards.
TCACCACGGACGGGCTGGAGAACGCCAGCACCCGTTTCACCCTGAAGGATGTGCGCAGGCTCATTGAGGAGAGGAAGGAAAAGGGCTGGGAATTTCTCTTCCTCGGCGCGAACATCGACGCCGTGGAGGCGGCGCGGGATTTCGGCCTTTCCGAGAGAAACGCCGTGGATTTCATCTGCGACGGCGAGGGGTTGCGCACCATGTACGAGTCCCTCTCCCATGCCTGTGCCTGTTTTGCCCGGAACGGCGTCATAGAGGGAGACTGGAAGCGCAGAATACGGGAAGACTATGAGCGCCGCGGCGGAAAGGGCGGGAAGAGCGGCAGGACTCCGGGCCTTTTTTCTCCGCTGCGCGGCATGGGAAACGGAAGGTTCTTCCTGTAGAAGGCATCCCCTGCGGAAGGGGCTGACATGAACAAAAAGGCTCCCTGCCTTCCGGCGGGGAGCCTTTGTCTGTCCGGAAAGGGCTGTCCTTTCCGGCAGAGTTTACTTCAGGATCATGGTTTCGCGTTCCGTCTTCCACGGATCGGAGACTTCCGCGCTTTCGGTGTTGAAGCGCATGGTCATGCGCTTTTCGGTATCAAAGGGCGTCCAGCCGGGGTTGCCTTCCCTGGCAAAGCGCACCCAGGCGCCGTGCATGGCTTCCGCCAGAGTATCCGGGGGATTGGCGCCCACGGTGTTTTTCACACGGGCGGAGTCCTTGTGCAGGGTCTTGAAGACAAAGGGCAGATCCACGCTGTGGGCCGCGCCCAGGCGGCCGTCTGCCGCGTCGCTCTTCCAGGCGAAGGAGTAGGCGAAGGCCTTGCCTCCGGCCTTTTTCTGGCTTTCCAGCACCTTGTTGGCGGGCATGCGGAAAATGAAGTCGGACTGAAGCGCGGTGAACAGCTCGCCGGGCGTTTTTCCGCGTCCGGCCTTGCGGTAGCGTTCCACGATGTCGGCGGGAAAGCCCGTGGAATCCACAAAGCCCCTGACCGCGCCTTCGCCTATCTTGTCGATGGCTCCGCTCGGCACCGTATACCAGCGCCATTCCTCCTCGGCGGAACCCACCATGATGTCCACATCGCGCGAGGCGCCTTCGGCAATGGCGTCCACCGGGCGCTTTTCCAGAACTTCCCCGTCATAATAGGGCTTGAACAGGGCGATGTTGCCGCCCAGCATGCGGCACCATTCCGGCTTTTTGTTCTGCGCGGCGAGAAAGGCGGGGAAGGAGAGCAGTTTTTCCGGGGAAAGGGCGGCCACGGCCTCGCGGCTGTTTTCCACGCCGTAGAAGGCGAGCAGGCTTTCCGCGACTCTGGAGGCAAGATCGGCGTCGTACTGGGCCAGAGCCGCCGGGCTCTGGAGAATGGCGCGCCGGAAAAGTCCCCGGGCCATGGGGGAGGAAAGCAGGGAGGTGATGTGCGTGGCCCCTGCGGACTGGCCGAACACCGTGACGTTGCCGGGGTTGCCGCCGAAGGCGGCGATGTTGTCCTGCACCCAGCGCAGGGCGAACATCATGTCGCGCAGGGCGAGGTTGGCCGGAACGCCCTGAATCTTTAAAAAGCCGTCCACATTCACGCGGTAGTTGATGGTGACGAGCACCACACCGTCGCGGGCAAAGGCCGTGCCGTCGAAACGCACGTCGTTGTTGTCGCAGGTGGTGCTGCCCCCGCCGGGGATGTAGACCATGACGGGGCAGTTGCTTTTGCCGGGCGCGGGCGTCCAGATGTTCAGGCGCAGGCAGTCGCCCCCGCCGACGGGCTTCGGCGTCGCGCCTCTGCCGAGCTGAAGGGGAATGTCGCCGAAGGCACCGGCTTCCACAACGCCCTTCCAGGGGGCGACGGGTTCCGGCAGGGCAAGGCGGTATTTGCCTTCATAGGGAGGCATGCCGCAGGGCACGCCCCGGAAGACATGCACTCCGTCGATGACGAGACCGCGCAGGTCTCCCTTGGAAGTATGGACAATGGGCCCTTCCGTCGCACGGGCACGGAAGGGCAGGGCCGTCATAAGCGCCGCAGCGGCGCCGGCATAGAGGAACTGGCGTCTGTTCATGAAAAGGCTCCTGTCTGTATGCAGAGAAAGGAAGCCGGAAACGGCTTCTCTGTTCAGAAAAAAGCAGAAGCCCGCGTAAGGTAAAGCTCAAAATTTTTTTCTGTTGTTCTAAGAAAGGCAACAAGTTTCCGATGGTTTTGAAACTATGCGCACGAGGGTTCTGGAGAAAGGAAGCGGGCATGCCTTTGCAGAGAGCGGCGGAAGCCGTCGGCCGATCACAGGCAGGCTGCTCTGCCGTGCGCGGGGAGGCTGTCTCCCGTTTTTTTTCCGATGGCCTCAGGGCGTGTTCTTCGCCTGCGGGGAGGCGGCCTGCCTGCGTGAGCGGATCCGGCAGGACGGAGTGTTCCTCATGCGGGGGCCGGAATCGGCTGTCTGCGGAACATGTTCCCCGCGCTTTGGGGAGCGGCCGCGGAAGGCGGATAAAAAAAGGGAGACGGCAGAGCCGTCTCCCGGAAAAGGCGGAAGAGGAAAGGGGACTACATGTCGGGGGTGATCACTTCAAGGCCGCCCATGTAGGGACGCAGCACCTTGGGGATGACGATGGAGCCGTCTTCCTGCTGATAGTTTTCGATCACGGCCACCAGAGAGCGGCCGGTGGGCAGGCCGGAACCGTTGAGGGTGTGCACGAACTCGGGCTTGCCGCCCTTCTTGGGACGGAAGCGGATGTTGGCACGGCGGGCCTGGAAGTCCACGCAGTTGGAGCAGGAGGAAATTTCGCGGTAGGTGTTCTGACCGGGCAGCCACACTTCCACGTCATAGGTCTTGGCGGAACCGAAGCCCATGTCGCCGGTGCACAGGGTGATGGTGCGGTAGGGCAGTTCCAGCTTTTCCAGCAGGATTTCAGCGCAGCGGCGCATGTTTTCCAGTTCTTCCCACGACTTGTCGGGGTGGGCGAAGCGCACCATTTCCACCTTGATGAACTGATGCTGGCGGATGAGGCCGCGCACGTCCTTGCCGGCGGAACCGGCTTCGGAGCGGAAGCAGGGCGTGCCTGCGGTATAGCGCAGGGGAAGCTGATCTTCTTCAAGAATTTCCCCGGCGTGCAGGTTGGTGACGGGCACTTCGGCGGTGGGGATGAGGTAGTAGTCCCACGCGGGCATCTTGAACAGGTCTTCCTCGAACTTGGGCAGCTGGCCCGTGCCCAGCATGGTGGCGGCATTGACCATGAAGGGGGGCAGAATTTCGGTGGCGCCGAATTCCGTGGTCTGCGTATCGAGGTAGAAGTTCATGAGCGCGCGTTCCAGGCGGGCGAACACGCCGTGGGAAACGCAGAAGCGGGAACCGGCGAGCTTGGCGCCGCGTTCAAAATCAAGGCCGGTTCTGGCCGCGCCCACTTCAAAATGCTGCCTGGGCGGGAAGGTGAATTCGCGCGGGGTGCCCCAGCGGTGCAGTTCGGGGTTGTCGTTCTCATCCAGGCCCACGGGCACGGAGGCGTCGGGGATGTTGGGCACGCTGAGCATCCACTGATAGACTTTTTCCTTGATGTCGGAGGCTTCGGCGTCCAGTTCCTTGATGCGGTCGGAAAGCTTGCCGAGTTCGGCCACGAGCTCGGAGGCGTCTTCCCCGGCGCGCTTTCTGCGGGCCACTTCGGCCGATTCGGAATTGCGCTTGCTTTTGAGCGTTTCCACTTCGGTAAGGGCGGCGCGGCGGCGGGCGTCGAGTTCCAGGAATTCATCGACGGAAATGCTGGAATGGCGGTCGGCCAGAGCCTTGGCCACCACTTCGGGCTGTTTCTGAAGCAGTTTGAGATCGAGCATGGGTACTTCCTTGGATCTGCGTGTGGGCAATATGATGCAGGCATGACGCCCGGGTATTTGAAAGGAACAGATATTCTAGCCCGACAGCGTCGCAGCGTCAATGTTGAACGCCTGCGGGAAAAAGAAAGGGCCCGCATCCCCCGGATACGGGCCCTCTGGCGGAGCGTTCTCAGACATCCTACATGATGCCCACAAAGTGCCACCACGAGATGGCCACGCAGGCGAGCAGCACGCCGCAGATCAGGGCGCGCAGAGCGAGCGCGGGAATGACGTGGGCGAGCGTCACGCGGCCGGTGATGAAGATGTACAGAAAGTACACGGCCTCATAAGGAAGGATGTACTGATCCAAGCCGTACTGGAAGGCGTAGAACAGCGGCAGGGGGTTCATGTTCAGCGCCTGTCCGAGGTCACCGATGGCGGGCGTGAAGGCCGCCGTGGCGGCAAGGGGCGTCAGCAGAAAGTTGACCACCACGCCGGAAACATAGGCGATGATGACCGACATGTTTTCTCCCCAGCCCTGGAGGAAGGGCAGCACCTGCTGCACGGCCCAGGCATTGAAGCCCACGGTTCCGCCCACGAAGCCGATGGACATGCAGCCGGTGATGAAGATGAGGAACATGATTTCCACCTTGCCTATGCTGTCCTCGGAAAGGATGCTTATACCGGGCATGTAGCAGAGCAGGGCCAGCACGGCGAAGACGTACACGGGATCGACCCCTGTCCAGGGCTGCACCATGAAGGCGAGCACCATGCCGAGAACGATGACCATGAGCTTCTTTTCTCTGGCGCTTACGGGGCCGAGTTCCCTGCGGCTGGAGGCGATGAAGGCCTGCGCGTCGCCCATGGAGGTGAGGTTTTCCTTGCCCTTGACGAACCAGATGACGGCCATGGAGGCCAGTGTGTAGACCACGGAGAACAGGGAGCCGTGCCAGGCGTACTGCCAGAAGTCCACGGTGGTGCCGTCCTTGAAGAGCATGGTGAAGGCCCAGATGAAGCTTTCGGACGTATGCAGGAACAGGAACTGCGGCGCGGCGGCGGCCATGAAGGCCATGAGGATGATGGCCGAGGACATGCGCGACTTGTGATTGAGCCTGAGCGTGTCGACGATGCCGGAGGCGATGGCGCAGAGCACCACCATGCGGGCGAGGATGGAGGGCAGAACAAGGGCGAGAGCCAGCCCGCCGAGGAAGAAGCCCCACAGAAGCCCCGTGAAACTGCCGCCCGCCAGGGTGAGGCAGCCGAGTGCCAGACGCCTCGCAAGGCCCGTCTGGTCCATGGCTTCGCCGATGATGACGGCGGCAAAGGATATCCACGGCAGAACCGTGGTCCACGGGCCGAAGACCACTTCCGCCGGAGCCACGCCTCCCAGCAGGTAGCCGAAGGTGAGCAGGGCGGCCACGCCTATGGCCGGAAAGACGTTGAAGGCCCAGGCCAGTATGGCCATGCCGGTCATGGCCATGAACAGGGGAGCCTTGGGAGAGATGTCCGCCGGAGCGGCGAAGTAGATGAGCAGGGGCAGAATGAGTGTCAGCGGCCAGCGGAGCATGGACAGTGTTTTCATGGTATCTCCAGTGTGCGGCGAACGTTCGGGGATGGGTGCGGGATGCGGCTGGTGACGGAGGCGGATGTTCGGGAAAGAGCGTTCCTTGTGCGAAGAGGGCTCCCCGGCTTTCTGCGGCAGAAGCCGGGGAGCGGGAGAGCGTCAGATGAGGCGGTCGCGCCAGGCCATCTTCACTTCGCCATTCTCCTGCCAGACGCGCAGGAACTTGTCGCGCAGCAGGGGGTTGGTGAAGGTGTAGTCGGAACGGATGTGACGTCCCCGGCTTTCCTTGCGCTCCCTTGCGGAGACCATGAGCGCCTGGCCGAGGTCGAGCAGGTTGATGACTTCCGCGGCGCGCATGAGTTCGTGCGCGTCGGAGGCGTACAGTTCCTTTTCCATTTTTCTGCGAAGGTCGCCCAGGTACTTGATGCCTGCACTGAGCATGGTGTCGGAGCGCACGCGATGCGGGCCGCAGTCGGCGTATTCGGTCATGATCTGCTGCAGGGCGAAGTTGGCTTCCTGCCAGGACGCGCCGGTCTTGCGTTCGTAGATGGCGCTGTAGAAGGCCATGCGTTCCCCGGCCTGCGCGGGCATGCCTTCGTCGAGGGCAAGGTGCTGATAGTCGGCGGCGTGATGCCCGGCTATCCAGCCGTACACGGCCGCTGCGCCGATGTCGCCGCTGATGTTGCCCATCATGTCGCCTGCGGCGAAGAGTCCGCGCACGTTGCTTTCGCCGTTGATGTCGATTTCTATGCCGTTGGTCACCAGGTTGGCTTCATACTGGCCGAATTCCACGGCATGCCTGCCCGGGTCGATGCCTTCCTTGTCCATGTAGTCCAGCAGGGCGGTGAGTCCTTCGCACTTCATGGCCCAGCGCATGTGCTCAAGGTCTTCCCTGCTTGCTCCGGAGCAGTCCATGTAGGCGGGGCCCCGGCCGCTCAGCTTGAGATCGGTGAAGGCCGAAGACCACACGTCGCTCGTCATGTCGCCGGTTTCCACATCGGGCTTTGTGATGAAGGGGCCTACGGGCCTTCCGTCGGGGTAGCGGTACACGCCTATCCAGGTGGCCTTGCCGCAGCGGGCGAGGAAGCGCGGCCCGGCGTGACGGTAGGTCTTTTCCATGTTCACCAGATACGTTCCTATGCGCCAGGCCTGGGCGATGGAATCGCCGGTGCCGGAAGGACACATGTTGGTGTTGAACATCTGACTCGGCGTGGGATCGGTGGTGAAAAGACGGCTCACATAGCCCGTGGCGGCCACCACGGCCTTTGCATGCACCATGATGAAGGAAGGTTCGTCGCCGGAAACGTCCAGAGCGAGCACGCCGCTCACGCCTTCCTCGTTGCGGAACATCTCAAGCACGGGCGCGTGGTTCAGTATCTGCACGCCGCGCTTCTTCGCCTGTTCGGTGAGCACCTTCTTCTGATTGTGGCCGTCGTACTTCAGGAAGATGCGCGGGCGGCCCGGGTAGGCGTGCCCTTCAAAGTGAAAGTCGCCCGTGGGCTTCATGTTGATGCCCCAGTCGTTCCACATGTTCACGATTTTCGGGCTGGTCTCCAGAAAGCGCATGACAAGGGGCGTGTCGTTGCTCGTGGCGTTCTGGCTGTCCATGAACTCGTTGTACACCACGCTGATGTCGCCGTGCTTTTCGGGAATCCAGCACAGGAAATGGTCGTTGCCCGTGGCGCCTGCGCCGCTGCGCTTCGTGTTGGCCTTGTCCAGAAGAACGACCCGGGCGCCCTTGTCCGCCGCCGCGATGGCGGCCATAAGTCCGGCTATGCCGCCGCCGATGACGGCGACGTCGGCTTCATACTGCTTTTTGAGAGGGATCATGGATGACCTCCGGAGAAATACGGTGTGAGGGAGAGAGCCGGTGCATCCTTTTCGGAAGGTTTTCGTGTCTGCCGGCAGGGGGCGGCGGAAGGGAAGAGGCGGAGGATGACCGGTTTTTCAGGAACGTTCACGAGGCCTTTCAGCGTGCGGGCAGATCCCTGGGCTTCAGGGTGTCGGCGTCCACATAAAGCAGCATGTGCGTGAGCGGCAGGCGCAGTTCTATGGCGTGGGCCGGGCAGTCCAGCACGCAGGCGTTGCAGTGCCAGCATTCATAGGGGCGCTTCACTTCGGGCACCTTGTCCGTGACCTTGTTGTGACGGAATACCTGCAGGGGACACACGTCGGCGCAGATGCCGCAGCCGAGACACGCTTCTGTGTTGATGACCGGGGGCATATTCTTCTCCTTTGCAAAAGTGAGCATTCGTACGGCGGATGTCGCCGGTGGACGACGTGTACAGAATTTCACAAAGGAAGAAGAGAAAATATCGCGCGTGCGACATTCCGGGAGTTTTTTTTCTTTTTCTGGAAAAGGAGTGCAAGGAAAGGCCCCGCAGTCTGCCGCGTGCAGGCGAGGGCACAGGCCCCGTGCGGGTGAGATGCGTCAGACGCCCGCCATGCGGCGCAGGCGCTCCATGTCGAGGATGCACACCCTGCCGCGGCGGAAGCTTTCCAGCACGCCCTGACGCTTCAGGTACTGTATGGCTCTGCCCAGGGTGGCTCTGTGCACGCCGAAAGTGGCGGCGCAGCGTTCCTGTGTAAGGCCGAGGGGAAATTCCGTGCTGCCGTGCCTTGCCGCAAGCGAGACGAGGTAGCGGCAGAAGCGGATGGTGAACTCATCCATGAGCATGTCGGAAAGAAAGGTGCTGTGTATGAGCGTCACGGTGCCCATCTGCGTGAGGGCGTAGGCGGCAAGGGCGGGGCAGGCCGCAACGGCGCGCGCATCCTGAAGTACGGAACCGGGAATACGCCAGATCACGCTGTCTTCCACGCAGTAGTACTGACCGGAGGCGTTTCTGTGCGTGAGCGCGCAGGCGAGGTTGAAGATGCCCCCGGGCTCGAAGGTCATGAGGGCGCGCTGCCTGCCGTCCAGCGTATCGAAGAGAATGCGTACTCTGCCCTTTTCCAGAAAGTACATGTCGAAGAGCCGGGGGCCGGAAAGGTCGATGAAGCTTTTCGCCGGACAGAGGATTTTCGTGCCTTCGCGCTGAATTTCCTGCCATACGGCGGAGGATGCGTCCACATCGCCCCGCGCCACGGGGACGGCAAAGGACATGAAGTCCGCGAGGGGAGCGTGTTCCGGGGAAAAGGAGGCGGAGCCGGTCATGACATGTCCTTGCAGAAGAGGAGGATGCCGGAAGGGGGCGCGGAAATGGTAGCAGGGAAGCAGGGGAGGGGCAAGACAGGGAAAGAAGAGCGCCGCTTCGCGGGGGCGGAGCGGCGCTCTCTGGAGGCATGGGGATCTTTTGCGATTCCCATGCTGAAGCGGACGGGACGAACATGGGCTCCCCGCCCGCGTGCTGCGGCACATGGCTGTCGCCTGCGGAAAGGCGGAACTTTCCGCAGGCGTGGAGGCTAGAAGATGGCGGAACCGATGATGGTGATGACGGCGCTCATCAGTATCCAGGAGAGCAGAATGACGATGGGCGAGGACTTCCAGATGCTCTTGGTGCTGGCCCATTCGTTGCCGTGCAGAAGCGCGGCGCTGGAGCTGGCGGCAGGAGTGAGGAAGGCCAGATGCACGCCCATGACCACCATGATGACGGGCAGTTCCGGTCCGACGCCCATGTTGGTGCAGTAGCTGTAGATGACGGGCATGAGAGCCACGCCCACGGCGCCGTTGTTGATGAACTGGGTGAGAATGGTGGCCAGAAGGCCCATGCACACGGCGAAGAACAGCGGGGAACCGGAACCGAACAGCGGTTCAAGCATGGTCATGAGGAAGGGCGTGATGCCGCTTTCGGGCTTGGCCATGGCGCCGGAGAGGGGCTGAACCATGGCAAGGATGAAGATGATGCCCCAGGCCACGCCGTCGTCCACCATGGCCTTGAAGCGGAGCAGCGGCTTGCCGTTGACCTTGATGAAGCACATGAGGCCCACGAGGAACATGCATATGCCGGTGTTGCCTATGCTCTTGAGGAAGCGGACGATGGCCAGATCCTTGGGCAGGAAGGCAGGGATGAGCAGCAGCGCCACCAGGGCGAAGAGGAAGCCGAGCACCATCTTCTGCACCTTGTTGAGGCTCAGGCTCTGATCCTTGTCGAGCTGGCTGGCGTCGAGGCTGGCGAGCTTGCTCACGTCGGGACGGAAGATGTACTTGCCGATGAGCAGGAAGAGCAGGGAGCACAGGGCGCAGGCGACAAGCGCGATGAACATGTACTTGGCGTAGTCGATATGCGTGCCGGACATGGTTTCATAGGCGCTCATGACGGTGAGGGCGGCCTGCTTGAAGGGAATGAGGGCCATGCCCACCTGGGCGGCGTACACGATGCCGAACACCATCATGGTGGGGTAGCCGTCGCCCTTCTTGTAGCCGCACACGTCGCACACGCCGTACAGGATGCTCCAGCCGATGACCGCCGCAGGGGAGGCGCTGGTCAGGCCGCCGAGCAGCATGATGGAGGCGAGGAAGGTGTAGGTGAACAGCCAGGGTTTGCCGGCCACGGCCTTGCGGGTGATGAACCACAGCGAGATGAACTTGGACAGGCCGTAGTAGTTGATGGTGGCGCAGAACACGAAGATGAAGAACATCATGACCACGATGGGGTCACCGAAGCTCTTGTTGAGCAGCATGCCGGGCTTCATGCCGCCGACGAGCATGAGCGCGAGCAGGCCGGCGATGCTGGGCCAGATGATGTCGATGAAGATCCAGCCGTAAAGCACGCCGAGGAAGACGCCGATGAGGTTCATCCCCAGCGGGGTGAGGGGTTCGATGGGGGAAAGCTGCCCGAAGCCGAACATGATGGCAAGGCAGATGACGGTGTGCACGAAGTACATGACGTCCGGCTTTTTGGGCGCGGCGGGAGCGGTGCTGGTGGCAGCCATGGTAAAGTCTCCTGAGAGAAAAAATGCGGATTAGCGGTCTTCGGAGGTGAAGCGGAAGTTATCCTGATAGTACCGGGTGATGGGGCGGCTGTAGCGTTCCAGCGGAACGCGCTTTCTGCTGATTTCCATGCCGCCGTCTTCCTTGCGCCGGATGATGAGCCAGGCGAGGCCGTCTTCGGAACGGTGGGGGTAGTCCTCGCGGAAGTGTCCGGCACGCGATTCCCGGCGTTCCAGGGAGGCGCGCAGGTACAGCTCGCTCACAAAGGCCATGGAGCGCACTTCCCTGAGCTTGAGCAGGTAATGCGGGTCGGATGCGGCCATGGCGGGCACTTCTTCCGTACGGATGCGCACGATTTCATCGAGCGCCCTCTGAAGTGAGGCTTCCGTTTTCAGAATGGAAACATCATAGGGGAACATGGCGGCCTGCACCTTCTTGAGCACATCGCGCGGGGCCAGACCTTCGCGGCCCAGGGGCGCATAGATGGCTTCGCACAGGGCGTCCACGTCGTCGTCGCATTCCGCACCGTTCACGGGCGCGGCGGACTGGAGGAATTCGGCCGCGCCTTCACCGGCAAGATGCCCGGTGACGGAGGTGCTCATGAGGGCGAAGCCGCCGGCGTACACGCCGGGTTCCGTGCTTCTGGCCGTGCCTGCGGCAAACAGCCCTTCCACGTTGGTCACGCCCTTGATGGAGGCTTCCATGCCGCCGTAGGAAATGGTCATCTGCGGCAGCCATTCGGTGTTGTCGCGGAACAGATCCATGCCGAGCCTGGAGAGCTTCTCATAGTTCATGAGCTGCCAGCCGTTCTGGGGCTTGAGCAGGATCAGGTTTTCCGGATTGATGTGGCTGATGTCGAAATAGATGGGCCCGCGGCCGGCACGGATTTCCATGGCCATGGCTATGGTGATGTAGTGCGGGTCGGTGTTCACGCCGAGCACGGGAGAATACTTCTTCATGAAGTCTTCGCCCTTGGAGTTGATGAAGCGCGCGCCCAGGGGAATGAGCTTGGTCTGCCCTTCCCAGCCGAAATAGCGGGGCATGTTCCACACGCGGCTGAACTCGAAGTCCTTCAGTCTGGCCCCGGCGTTCCACACCATTTCCACGCCTTCGCCGGTGGGGGTGTTCTTGCCGTAGGAGGTCTTCCAGCCGCCCACGCCCGTGGCCGCAATGACGACCTGCGCGTGGAAGCGGTAGAAATCGCCGTTTATGGAATCAAAGCCCACGGCGCCGACCACGCGGCCGTCCTTTTTCAGAAGGTCGGTCACCATGATGCGGCCGAGGCTTTCCACATTGGCCTTGCGCAGCTGACGGACAAGGTTGCGCACCATGTCTTCCCCGCCCCGGCCCACGAGCTTGGCCGGATACAGCTTGACGTGGGGCAGGCCGCGCTGAGGAATGCTCTTGAGCGTGCCGTCTTCCTTGCGGAAGAATTCGCAGCCGTAGCGCTGGTAGTCTTCCAGACGGTCATAGGAGCGGCGGAGCAGCTCTTCTATCTGTTCCTGATCGCAGAGCCCGTCGAAATAATAAATGAAGTCTTCCACCCAGGCATTGAGATCGTCGCCGGGAATGACGGCGTCGAAGTCGCCTCCCGCCATGGACATGAGTCCGCCCCAGTCCTTGGGGCCCTTGTCGACGATGACCACCTTCTTTTCCGGCAGAAGCTCGGTGAAACGCTTGGCGGCCCACAGGCCGGCGGAACCTCCGCCGATGATGAGCAGATCGCTTTCCACAACATGCGTGGTTCTAGGCATGGTAGGCCTCCTTGTCTCTCAGATCGTTCCCTTCCACGGCCTCGTACCGGGGGCCCGGAAAGACCGGAGGCAGCTTTTCCTTGAAAGGATGGACGAAGATGGCTCCGGCAGGGCAGAGCCGTTCGCAGACATAGCAGGTCATGCAGTCGTCGGGGTAGGCGATGAAGGCCTTGCCCGCTTCATTGAGCCGGATGGCGTCCAGAGGGCACTTCTGCACGCATACGCCGCAGCCGACGCATTTGGCGTCGTCGATATGCTGTATCATTGATATTTCCTCATAAGCCGTCCGCCCCCCGGCGGGTACGGCTGAGCATCTTCGCTGTTTGCCAGTGAAGAACCGAAAAATCTCCGTGCATTTTTCGGAAGAAATTCCTTTGCCTTGCGCTCCCGGTCATTTCCGTCCCCTTGGAAACGGCGGCTGTGCCGCCCCCGGTCGCGCGGAATGCGTGATATGTTGATAGAAAAATCACATTTTAACTAAAATAAGTCAAAGCGATAATTTTTAATTTTTGTTTGATGAAATCATACACTCCGGAAAAGGCTTTTTCCGGTGCAGAGGGCGGGAAAAATGCCGGAAATGATAAAAAGATGTGAATAAAATCAGCAAAATGTGTTATTCTTTCTTTTCTCATGTCGCCGGAAGAAAAGGCACCGGAGCGGGATATTTTGAACATGAACCTGCCGGAAAAAGCCGGCCTGCCTCGTTTTTCGGGAAAAAAGATGCCCTCCGGGCGCTTTTTTGCGCATTTTTCGGGGAAGAAAGGCCGATTTTGTGGTGATGGGGCATGAAATCGGCCGAAGAAACGCGGGCCTGAGGCTTCCGCGCGGAGATGGTATTGTGAAATAAGAATCAAGAAAAGGGACGAAAAAGCTCCCTGCCCGCCGGAGCGGACAGGGAGCTTTTTACGAGGGATAAAGGAATTACACCTGCATGCGCAGGGGGAAGCGGAAGCCTATGGCGCCGGTGGGGCAGCTGGTGCGGCAGTTGGCGCAGTGCCAGCATTCATCGCCATGGGCCACTTCGGGTCTGTCGAGGCCGTTTTCCAGGTGCTTGAGTTCCAGCACATAGCCGGGGCAGTCGTCCACGCAGGTGCCGCAGCCCTTGCAGTGACCGCAGTGCATGCAGCGGGCGGCTTCGATCATGGCTTGTTCGGCGGTGTATCCGGCGTTGTTTTCCGTGAAGTCCATGTGGTTGGTGCAGGCGGGCTTCTGCGGCTCGGTCTTCTCGTACTGGAGAATGCCGTAGATTTCCTCCATGGGCACCACATAGGGTTCCTTGGTTCCGGCCAGATCGTCGCGGGCCACGATGGTATTGTCGTCGCCGATGACGTAGACGCGGGACTTTTCTCCGGTGAGCCAGGCGTGAACGCCGAAGGCCGCGCGGCGGCCGTCGCCGATGGCGCCGGCAATGGAGGCGGGGCCGGAGGACACGTCGCCGGCGGCGAAGATGCCCTCAGCGGAGCTTGCCTGCTCCTTGTTCACCACGATCCAGTTGCGGGGGGTGAGTTCCACACCGGCTTCGCTCATGAAGCCGAGGTCGGTCTTCATGCCCACGGCGAAGATCACGGTATCGCAGTCGAGGCTGTGATTTCCGCCTTCCACGGGCACCAGGGTGAGGTGACCCTTTTCATCGAAGCGGCATTCCTGCACTTCAAAGTAATCCACACCGGCGGTCTTGCCGTCCTGCGTGCGGATGGCGGACATGGTGCAGGAGTTGTGGATCTGGATGCCTTCTTCCGCAGCCTGGACGAGGTCTTCCTCGGGAGCGCGCATTTCACCGGCCTTTTCCAGGCAGATGACATGCACTTCTTCCGCGCCGAGACGGCGGGCCACGAAGGCGGCGTCGAAGCCGACACCGCCGCCGCCCATGACGACCACGCGTCTGCCCACTTCAGGGCGCAGGCCGAGGGAGGCTTCACGCAGAAATTCCACGGCCTTCACGGCGCATTCCGCACCGGGGATGGGCAGGCTGTTTTCCCTGGGCGTGCCGGTGGCCACGATGACGGCGTCATGCGCGGCGCGCAGGTCGGCGAAGGAGATGTCGCGGCCGACCTGGGTGTTCACGCGGGCACGGACGCCGGTTTCAAGCACCCAGCCGAGTTCGCGGTCCACCACATCGCGGGGCAGACGGAAATCCGGCACACCGTAGCGGGCCATGCCGCCGAGCACGGGGTTGGCTTCGTACACGGTGACATCATGGCCGAGGAGGGCCAGGAAGTAGGCGGCCGTCAGACCGGCGGGGCCGCCGCCGATGACGCCCACACTCTTGCCCGTGGAGGGACGGCGCTTGAACTGCGCGGTGCCGAGGGTGGCATGGTCGTAGACGGCGCGTTCCAGGGCGCGGGTGTTCACGCAGGCGTCGTAGCCTGCGCGGTTGCAGTTGGACTGGCAGAAGTGGGGGCAGACGCGGCCGGTCACGCCGGGGAAGGGATTCTTGGCGCGCAGGTAGCGCAGGGCTTCATCGAATTCGCCCTTTTCCACAAGAGCCTGCATCTTCTGGATGGAATTGCCCGCGGGGCAGAAGTGCTCGCACGGCGAGGTGCGGAACTGCTCCTTGAGGCTGTCGCCCATGACGATGGGCATGGTGATTTCACGACTGTATCTAGGCGGCATGATAATACTCCTTGAGTGACTGATCCGCTCCCTTTTCCGGGGAGGGAGGCGTCCGGAAGCCGGTTCCGGCGCCGGGAAACCGCGCGGGGCCTCGGCCCCGGGACGGTTTCAGACGGAAAGGGCTCTACAGAAGAGGGGCCTTGCCCCAGTGGTACTCGGTGCCGTTTTCGCCCTTGATGAGAAGCAGGGGCTTTGCCATGTCGGGATTGATCTTGGGGTAATCAATGATCTTGTACACGCAGCGGCCCGATTCCTTGCGTTCCATGGTGGCCTTGATGGCCAGTTCGCAGACCTTGAGCACTTCGCACGATTCGTGGCAGCGCATGAGGTCGCGCAGGCTGTCTGCATGGAGCTGGGGAATCTGATCTTCCAGGAAGGTGATCTTTTCCAGAGCACGTTCCATGCCGGCCATGGAGCGGCGGAAGCCCATATAGTACATCATGACGTTGCGGGCGGCTTCTTCCAGTTCCTGATAGGTCAGTTCCTGGTCGTTGCCGAGGGGGGCGAAGATGGAGGACTTCACCTGAGCCGCGAGGTCTTCGTCGATCTTTCCGGCCTGTTCCATGCCGGAAGCCTTGAGCGCAGCCTGACGGCCAGCTTCGAAGCCGCCGCACATGGCGCCGGAGCAGTACAGGAAGATACTGCCGCAGAACAGTCCGGGAATGGTGGTCTCGAACTGATCGTTCACCGCGATGGTGCCGCCGAAGATGAGTTCGCCGATTTCCACTTCCAGAAGCTTGTGCTGGAAGTCGGTGCCGGTGCAGTCGGCCCAGTCGCCGAAGGTGGCCTTGTCGCCGGGCATGAGGATGTATTGCAGTTCATGCACGATTTCAGGGTCGACATGGCGCATGTCCATGTAGAAGGGCGGCCCGTTGCCCTCCAGCTGTTCCTGGTAGGTACCCTGAATCTGGTTGTTGCGTACGCCGTTTTCACCCATGGGGTCGTACTTGAACATGAAGCGTTCGCCCACGGCGCTGATTTCATGCGCACCGGAGCTGTTGATGCCGTTCATGCCGGGGCAGCCGTAGCCCTTGGGTTCCATGGTGGCGCGCTGATAGGTGTCGAGTTCGGTGACGGCGGCGCCGGCATCATAGCCGAGCACCACGCCCGCGCCCGTGTTGTAGGGGTACATCCACACGTTGTAGGGGTTGTGCGTAGAGTTGTTGTAGCCGCGGGTGGAAGAACGACCCTGAGCGGAAACCACGGTCTTGGCGCGGATGATGACATATTCGCCGGTCACCACGTTCCAGCCGAGAACGCCGCAGGCCTTGCCGCCGTCGGTGAGGATCTTCATGGCCATGATGCGGTCGAGCACATGGACGCCGGAATCGCGCACGATGCGGGCCATGACGCGCTTGATGGTCATGCCGTTGGCGATGTGGACCCACCAGGTGCCGGGCTGGCCGAAGCCCTGGGTACGCTTGTAGGTGCCGTCGGTGTTCTTGCTGAACTCCACGCCGCACTTTTCAAGACGCTTGAGCATGTGCACCATGTGGTTGTACCAGCCGTTGGTGAGCATGGCGGGCGTCCAGCCGTTCAGAGGCTTGGCGTAGAACTTCACAAGGTCTTCGGCGGTGTCGAAAGGCGTTCCCTTTTCGTCCAGGATGGCCATGTAGTGGTCGTTGCCGCCACCGATACAGCCGGAACTTTCCAGCTTGCCTTTATCCAGCAGCACGACATCCAGACCCTGCTCGCGCGCGCCCAGAGCCGCGCCGCAGCCGGATGCGCCGGAGCCGATAACGAGCACATCCGTTTCGATCATCGTGCCAAGCGGATGAGTTGAACTTTTCATGACTCCTCCCTGATTCTGAAAATACGTCGGTGGGAAAGAGGCGCGGCAGCGGGCGGGGACAACGGAAGGGGCTGTCGCGTGGAATCATTCCCGTCGCGTCTATGATTTCACAAAAAGGACTTCAGTTGTCAAATCGAAAAAAAAATTTTATTGTTTGATGAAATCATACAGCAACGGTTCAGCTCGATTCAGACATGGGAGGCTCGGCCATGATTGAAGAACTGGGTGGCGATTTTTTTCAGCATTTACGCGGGTTTTACTACACGGCCAAAACGGGCAGCATACGCAAGGCCGCCCAGCTCATGAACAGGAACCCCTCCACCATCAGCTGGCAGATCAGACAGCTTGAGCAGCAATTAGATACTGTATTATTCGATAGATACATGAAAAGGCTGCGGATCACGCCCGAAGGGGAGCGCCTTCTTTCCTGGACTATTTCCACCTTTGAACTTTTACGCGGAATGAAGTCCGACATCAGTTCCCCGTCGGGAGTACTGCGCGGAACCATCAGCATTTCCAGCAATTTGCCCTTTTCGGCACGAGTTGTGCGAGTCATTGCGGCATTCCGCAGGGAACACCCCGAGGTGCGCATCAAGATACGGCGCGCGCTGCCCTATGAAACCGTGGAGGATGTGGTCAGTTCCCGTGTGGATTTCGGCCTTACCGGCATCACCCGTGAAGTGCCGAACTGTCACCTTGAGGAACTTTTCACGTCCAAGCCTCTGCTCATTGCGCGGGAGGACAACGAGTTCGGCCTGCCCGAAAGGCCCACGGAGGAGGATCTCATCCGTCTTCCGTTCATTTCCTTTCTGGCCGAGAACATGGAGGAGGGCGGCGACCAGTATTTCGACACCTCCCTTGCCTCCCTTTCCCGGCCGCTGCAGACGGTGCTCAGCGTGAACAACTATCATCTCATGCTGCGTTATGTGAAACAGGGCATGGGGGTGGCCGTCATGGACGAGCTGTGTCTCATGGCCAGCAAATACGGCAATCTGGGGGAAGGGCTGCGCTCCTATCCTCTGGACGGCATTCTTCCCCCGGTGCACAACGGCATTCTGCTCAGGCATCACAAGCACCTCAGCCCGCAGGCCGAGGCGCTCATCGGCAAGATACGCGAGGAGCTCAAGGACGGGCTTGCCAAGATTCAGGAACTCGCAAGGTAGCGCGTCACGCGGAAAGGTTTGCCGGGCATGCCCGGGCGGACTTTTTCCGCTCCCTTGACCGGAACCGGGGCAGGCTTTAAACTTCCCCGAGTTTATGCAACTTCCGGCCCTTGTCGGGCCGCACATCCGCCGTGTTCCCCGCAGGGAGCGCGGCCAGAGCGGATATATTATGGCAGCAAACGCTTCCCTTGCGGCCCTGTACCGGCCGCAGACCTTTGCCGAGGTGGTCGGGCAGGACATGGTGAAATCCATTCTTTCCCGCGCGGCGCGCGAGGATCGCGTGGCTCCGGCCTATCTTCTCAGCGGCACGCGCGGGGTAGGCAAGACCACCATAGCCCGCATTTTCGCCAAGGCGCTCAACTGTGAACATGCTCCCACCGGGGAGCCCTGCAATCAGTGCGACGCCTGCCGGCGCATCACGCAGGGCAGTTTCGTGGACGTGGTGGAAATCGACGGCGCATCCAACCGCGGCATCGACGACATCCGCCGCCTGCGCGACGCCGTGGGCTATGCGCCTCTGGAAGGCCGTTACAAGGTCTTCATCATCGACGAGGCGCACATGCTTACCAAGGAGGCCTTCAACGCGCTGCTCAAGACGCTGGAGGAGCCGCCCGCCCGCGTGACCTTCATCATGGCCACCACGGAACAGCACAAGTTTCCCGTGACCATCATCAGCCGCTGTCAGCATTTCGTGTTCCGGCAGATTCCCGAAGCCGTGCTGGAAGAGCACATCTGCGATATTCTGCACCGCGAGGGCCGCGAGTTCGAGCCCGAGGCCGCGCGCCTCATCGCCCGCCGCGCGGCGGGGAGCGTGCGCGATTCCATGTCGCTGCTCGGGCAGGTGCTGGCTCTGGGGTGCGCGCCGGATGAACCGCTCACGGCGCGGCAGGCACGCGAGGTGCTGGGCCTTGCCGGGCGGGAAGTGATGGATCAGCTTCTGGACGCCCTTGCCGGACAGAATGCCGTCGGCATCACCGCTCTGGTGCGTGAGCTGCTCGCCCAGGGGGCGGACATGGGCTTCTTTCTGCGGGAGCTGTGTTCCTTGTGGCGCAACCTTTTTCTCATCCGTCAGGCCGGGCCCGGTGCGGCCCGGGAACTCAATCTGCCGGAGGCCGAGGAAAAGCGCCTCATCGCCGCCGCGTCGCGTTTCACCCTCACCTATATTCATGCCGCATGGCAGATGACGCTCGATTCCCAGCGCCGCATTCTGACCAGCCTTGAGCCTTCCGCCGGGCTGGAACTTCTGCTTCTCAATCTGGCCATGCTGCCGCGTCTGCTTCCTCTGGAGGATCTGGGTGCGGCTCTTCAGACTCCGCCTGCGGCGGGAACGGCGCCTGCGCCTTCCGCCGCGCCGTTCTCTTCTTCCGCGCCTTCCTCCCCTGCGCCGCAGCAGGCGTCTTCCGCCCCTGTTTCCGCCATGCCGGAAAGAAGCATTCCCGCCCCTGCAGCCGTGGTGAGGGAAGAGGCCGCGCCCCCGGCTTTTGTGGAAAAGAAAGAGGCTTTTTCCGCACAGGCTGCGCCCGCGCCCTCCGTTGCGGAGAAAAAGCTCCCGGAGCCTTCCGCCGCCCCGGTTCAAGACTTGACGGAGGAAGTCAAAACTGTTGAAACTCAGGCCCCGGAGACGCGGAACGAGGACTGGAAGAATGTGCCGGTGGATGCCTCCCTCACCTGGGACGCCTTTCTTGAAACCTGCCAGGAAAACCGGGATATCCCCATTCCCATGCTCCGGCAGGTGACGGGTGAGGTGCGCGGCGACTGGCTTGTGCTTCAGGCTTTTTCCCAGGTCATCGGGCAGCAGCTCAGGCGCAAGGAAAAACTCCATGTTCTGGAGCAGCTTGCCGCCGCATGGGCGGGCCGCCCCCTGCGCATAGCCTTCCGCCCGCCGCAGAAAATCGTGCGTACCGAGGCGGAGCTGAAGGAAGAGATTCAGCAGCATCCCGTGATCAGGAAATTTCAGGACGTCTACGACGCCAGACTGGTGCGCTGCACCCCCATCAACCGTTAACATCGCAACAAAAGGGCCGCTGGCCCTTGCCTTTCAAGGAGACATGGCATGAAGAACATGAACGACCTGCTGCGCCAGGCTCAGGTGATGCAGAACAAGATTGCGAAGCTCCAGCAGGAAATGGCCGAAAAGGACGTGGAAGCTTCCGCCGGCGGCGGCATGGTGAAGGTGGTCATGAACGGCCGCCAGGAAATGAAGTCCATCACCATCGACAAGAGCATTCTGGAAAGCGGCGATACGGAAATGCTGCAGGATCTCGTGATCACCGCCGTGAACGAAGCCGTGCGCATCGGTCGTGCCAACCTCGAACGCGAGATGGCCAACATTTCCGGCGGCATTCATCTGCCCGGCATGTTCTAGGCCTTTTTTTGTTTTTCCGGCGAGTCCGCCGTTTGAAGAGCCCGTTTCCTGCAAAGGAACGGGCTCTTCTGGTACTTCTTCCGGCCTGTACGGGCGTAAAAGGCATCGCTGGAGGGGTGCAACAGGCAAAGAAAAGGGAGTGTTCACCATACCTTGCCGCATGGCGGCGCGTTTACGGCAGAGAGAGACTTTTCGGAAGGGAGGGGCGTGCCCGCATGATTGGAAAAGCAAGGAAGAGAGAATGGCGGGGAAGGGAAGAGCATGTGCGACGGTACAGGGCGCGTCAGAAAGGAAGGAAGAGAGGGGAAGGAGAGTTTTCCCTCCTTGTCAGCAGATGACAACTCCTCTATGCTTGGCCCAAACCCCTTCAGCAGAGAGGATTTTTATGCGTTACCGCATGGCGCTTCCGCTTTTTTTGCTGTTGTACTGCATGGCCGTTCCCGCCTTCGGCGCCTCGCGGGAGGCTCCGGCCTTTCTCCGGGCCGTGATTGATGCGCCCCTTGAGGGCGACGATGCGCTCAGAGTGCATATTCAGCCGGATGAACCCCTGTGCAGAAAAGCCTACGGGAAGGAATGGGCGAGCCGCTGTGCGGCAAGTCCCGGAAGGGACGGAGCGCCGGTGACCGGCGTGAAGCTTGAGCCGGACGTGCCGGGCGACTGGCGCTGGGAGGCAGACGGCAGGACGTTCGCCTTCCGTCCCCGGCAGGCCTGGCCTGCGGACACGACCTATACGCTTTCTCTCAGGAATATGCCCCTGCCTTCCCGCGTGAAGCTGAGCGCTCCGGTATGTTCCTTCTCCACGCCGCCCCTTACGGCCCTCAGGCTGGAGGGCGGACTGTGGATTGACCCTGATCCCGCGGGGGAGAGGGCCGTTTCCTTCGACATTTCCTTCACCACGCCTCCCGACAGGCGCGTGATCGAGCGGGATGTGCAGATCCGTGTTTCTCCCGAAGGGCTGCGCCTCGGCGCGCCGGAATTTGTCTGGAGCGGGGACACGTCCTGCCTTGTGAGAATGCGTGTGCAGGCTCTGGCAGGCGAGCCTTCCGTGGTCACGCTTTCCCTGCCCGGCGTTGCCGGTGAAGTGCACGGCAAGGGGACGGGATGGGAGGTGCCCCAAGGGCGCGCAGTGGCCGCCGGACAGGTGACGGTCCCCGGCAGAAGCACGCTTTTTGCCGTGAGCCGCTCTTCCCTTGAGATTGCGCATGATGAGAATCTTGCCGGGGAATACCGGCTCAGTCTGGAAACAAGCCTTCTGGTGCGGCCCGACGCCGTGGCCCGGAACATAAAGGCCTTTCAGCTCCCCCGCACGCTGCAGAAGGGGGCGTCGTCGCCCACGGTATGGACGGCGGCCCCGGTGATCGACGAGGAAGTGCTCTCCCGCGCCCGTCCCGTGCAGCTGGAGCCCTTGCAGAGCCCCGATGCTGCCGTGAACCGGATGAGCTTCCGCGTGGTGGCGGAGCCGGGAACCTATGTGCTTTTCCACCTGCCCGAAGGCTTCGGTCCTTCGGAGGAATATACCCTGGCGCGTTCGTGGAACGAGGTGTTTCATGCCGCGCCCTTCCGGCCGGAGCTTGATTTCCTCCAGCCCGGCAACGTGCTTGCCCTGGGAGGAGAACGCAGGCTGGACATCCATTCCAGCGGCCTTACGTCCATACGCTGGCGGACGCAGCGCGTGCTTGATCCGTATCTCGGCCTTCTGGCCTCCATGCCTTCGCCCTTCAGCGGGGCGATACTTCCCCTCGACAACGTGACCGAAAGCAGGGAGGGTTCGCTTTCCCTCAGACGCACGCCGCCCGGTGTGCCGCAGTTCTCCGTGCTGGATGTCACGCCCCTTCTCAGGGACGGGCACGGCCTCATGCGCCTTGAGCTTACGGGCATGGACGGGGAAAAGGAGGTGGCCCGCGCCGAACGCTTCCTTCTGGTGACGGACATGGGCATGATCGTCAAGAAAGGTGCGGACGGCGGGCGCGACGTGTTCGTGTGCTCCCTTTCCCGCGGGGAACCCGTGGCCGGAGCCGTGGTGCGCATACTCGGGGCCAACGGACAGCCCGTGGCCGAGGCCGTGAGCGACAGACGCGGCCGGGCCTCGCTTCCTTCCGTTTCCGGTCTTGCGCGGGAAAAAAGGCCCGTTGCCGTCACCGCGCTTCTGCGCAGTGCGGAAGGCGAGGACATGGCCTGGCTTTCCCTTGATGATTACAGCCGTCAGGTGGACGTTTCCCGCTTCCCCACCCAGGGGCAGACCAGCGAGGCCGACGGCATAAACGCCTATGTGTTCAGCCAGCGGGGCATATTCCGTCCCGGCGAAACCCTGCATTTCGGCATGCTGCTGCGCCGCGGCGACTGGAAGGAGCTGCCTTCCGACATGCCCTTTGTGGCCGAACTTCTCGATCCGGCGGAGCGTACGCTGCTGGAGCGCCGCTTCACCGTGGGGCCCGAAGGTCTGGCGGAACTGAGTCTGGATCTTCCCGAAAGCGCGCCTTCGGGCCGTTACCGTCTCAATGTGCGTACGCCGGACAGGCAGGGTGTGGACGTGGTGCTGGGTTCCGCCGCCGTGCGGGTGGAGGAGTTCCAGCCCGACACCATGGAGCTTTCCCTTGCCCTTGATCCTGCGCCCGGCAGAGGCTGGCTGGGCGCCTCCGCCGTCGGGGTGGAGGCTTCGCTCAGAAACCTCTACGGCATGCCTGCCGCGGATCGCCGTCTGCGCGGCCGCCTTTCCCTGTGGCCTGCGCCGTTGTCCTTCCCGGGCTATGAGGATTTCACCTTCCACGACGCTATGCCCTATCAGGGTTCCGCGCTGACGATGGAACTCGGCGAGTTCCGCACCGACGGGGAAGGCCGCGTGGTCCTGCCCCTGCCGCTGGAAAAGCTGCGCGGCGGCACGCTGCACTGTCATGTGCTGGTGGAAGGCTTTGAGGCAGGCGGCGGGCGTAGCGTGACCGAAGAGCTGGATTTTCTTCTTTCACCTCTGCGCTTCGTGCTGGGCTTCAGGCCCACGGGTACGGGGGGCAACCTTGAGTTCATCCCCCGGGGAAGCGATGCGGGGCTGGAATTTCTGGCTCTGGGGCCCGATCTTGCGCGCGTCGATCCCGGGGAACTTTCCTTCCAGGTGTCGGAGCGGCGTTATGTGACCAGCCTCGTCACCGACAGGGAGGGCCGTTACCGCTACGAGGAAACGCCGGTGGACCGCGTTCTTTCCGGCGAGTCGAGAAGGGTGGATGCGGAAGGCCGCCTCACCTTTGCCCTGCCCACGGAAAAAAGCGGCGAATACCTGCTTTCCGTGCGCGACGGGGAAGGCCGCGTCATGGCGCAGGTGCCCTTTACCGTGGCCGGCAACGACGATCTGCGCCTTGCGGAGCAGGAAAGACTGCCTTCGGGCACGTTGCGCATGCATCTGGAAAAAACGGAGCTTGTCTCCGGGGAAAAGGTGCGCTTTTTCCTTTCCGCCCCCTATGAGGGCACGGGCCTTGTCACCTTCGAGCGCGACGGCGTGGAGGCCTGGCGCTGGTTCCGTGCGCCTGCCGGGGACAGCGTGCAGGAAATCGAGGTTCCTCATGACTTCGAGGGCCGCGCCTATGTGCATGTGTCCCTTGTGCGTGCCCTTTACTCGAAGGATGTGTTCATGAAGCCCTATGTTTTTTCGGTGGCGCCTGTTTCCGTCAATGTGGCGCAGCGCGACATGGGGCTGAAGGTGACGGTGCCTTCCGAACCTGTGCGCCCCGGCGGCGTCATTGCCGCAAACATCTCCTCCCGCCATGCGGGCAAGGCGCTGATCTTCGCCGTGGATGAGGGCGTGCTCAGCCTCACGGCCTTTCCCACGCCCGATCCTCTGCGCTACCTGCTCAACGACAGGGCGCTTGAGGTGGAAACCATGCAGATGTTCGACCTGCTCATGCCCGAGCACGGCTCGTTCCGCATGCCCGCCTTCGGCGGGGACATGGGCATGGCCGGAGGGCGTTTCCACAATCCCTTCAAGCGGAAGAACGAACCTCCCATGAGCTTCTGGCTCGGGCTTGTGGATGTGAAGGAAGGGGAAAATCCCGTGGAAATCCCCGTTCCCGGCTATTACAACGGCACGGTGCGCGTCATGGCGGTGGCCTCGTCGGCCGGTGAGGCGGGCAGTGCCGAGGCCCGGGCAACGGTGCGTGCTCCCGTGGTGATCACGCCGCAGATGCCGCTGCTGGCTTCTCCGGGCGACGTGTTCGAGGCGGCCGTGGCCGTGGCCAACCATACGGGCGCGCTGCTGGAAGCCGGGCTTTCTCTGGAGGGCGATGCGGCGCTCCGCGTGGTGGAAGCTCCGGCAGGAACGCTGAGCGTGGCTCCCGGCACGGAAGTGGTGCTTCCCTTCCGCGTGGAGGTGGGGGATATTCCCGGAAACGCGGAAATGCGCTTCACCGTGAAGGTCGGGGACGTGCTGGCAACGCGCGAGTCTTCCCTGTCCGTCCGTCCGGCTTCTCCCCTGCGCGAGAGTCTTAAGGTCGGCGTGGCCTCTTCGTCCATGACGCTTTCCACGGGACGCAGTCTTTATCCTTACGAGGCAAAGGGTTCGGCCTCGGTGTCGGCGCTGCCTCTGCCCGTTCTGCGGGGACTTGTGCGCTATCTCGACGCCTATCCCTACGGCTGCGTGGAACAGCGCATCAGCCGCGCCTTCCCCTTTGCCCTGCTCATGAACCGGCCCGAGCTTCTTTCCGATGCCTCGCATTCGCCTGAAGAGGCGCGCAGACTGGTGCGGGAAAGGCTGGATGACGCCATACAGGCCGTGCGCAGCGCGCTTCAGTGGCGTGGCGTGTCGCCCTGGCCGGGAGGCGAACCGGATGTGCTGGTCACGGCCTATGCCGCGGATTTTCTCCTTACCCTGCATGAGGAGGGGGCCGCGCTTCCCGGAGGCCTGCTTTCCGAGGTCATGGGCGCGCTGGAAAAGATTCTGGACCGCGTGCCCTCCTCGCTGGAGGAAGGGCGCGCCCAGGCCTACGGCCTCTGGGTGCTCACCCGCGAGGGGCGCATCACCACGCAGGCGCTCTCGCAGCTGGTGGAACAGATGGAAGAACGCTTCCCCTCCTGGCGGGAGGATGTGACCTCTTCTCTGGTGGCCGCATGCTGCGCCATCATGCGCATGAATGAGGACGCCGTGGGCTTCATTGCCATGTACGGCAGACCCGGCGCAGAGTTCAGGGGAGGCGTGCTGGACGCGCTTGCCGTTCAGGCCCTGCGGGTCTCGGTGGTGGCGCGGCATTTCCCCGTGCTTCTGGAAAACATGCGCGCCGGGCTGTCCGAAGAGCTTGTGGACGCCACGGGCGGGGGCTATGTGAGCCTTTCCGCCGCCCTTGCCGTGCGGGCGCTGCTCGACCTTGATAAGGCGGAACCTGTGCCTCAGGGCGTATCCCTGCGCTGCACGGCCATGCAGCCCGGTTTCGGGGAAGCCTCCTTCGTGTCGAAGGAACTGTACGGCATGCTTACGCTTTCCGCACCGGGCTGTGCCGCGTACGAGCTTTCCGTGCCTGAAGGCGGAGACGCCCTGTACTTCGAGGTTTCGGATCAGGGCTTCGACCGCAAGGTGCCCGACACGGCGCTTTCCGAGGGCATGGAAGTGACGAAAAAGTACCTTGACGGCGAAGGCAACGCCGTGACGCGCGTGCGTCAGGGCGACGTGGTCACGGTATCCGTCACCGCAAGGGCCTACGGAGGGACGCTGGACAATGTGGCCATCGTGGATCTTCTGCCCGGCGGCTTTGAAATGGAACTTGCCGCTCCCGTGGGAACGGGCGGTACGGGCGGCACGCGCGCCGACCGCCGGGAAGACAGAATGATATTCTTCACGTCCCTCGGTACGGAACCTTCCACCTTCACCTATGTCGTGCGCGCGGTGAACAGGGGCGAGTACGCCCTGCCCGCCGTGCAGGCGGAAGCCATGTACAACCGCAGCATCCACGCCCATGCCGCGGGCGGAAGCATCGTTGTGGAGTAACATCATGCGCCCTTTCCCGCCCGGGGAAGGGCGCATGCTCAGGGAGCATTCTTTGCGCGGAGTGTTGCGGGCCGCTCTGGCGGCGGTACTTCTTCCCGTGGCGTTGTTGTGGCTCTGGCTGGCCCTGAGCGGAAAACCGCCGCTTCTGGACGGCGTGGAGTTTTCCCCGCTGGTGCTGGACGGCGGGGGCGGTCTCATGCGCCTGGGCCTCACTTCCGACGAGAAGTACCGTCTGCGCGTGCGTCTGCACGAGGTGCCGCCCCATGCCGTGCGCGCCGTGCTCCTCTATGAGGACCGGCACTTCTACCGGCATTTCGGGGTGAATCCCTTTTCCCTTCTGCGTTCGGCCCTGTCCATGCTCACCGGTTCCCGGCGCATGGGCGGCTCCACCATCACCATGCAGGTGGCCCGTCTCCGTCTCGGGCTTTCCACGCAGAGCGTGGGAGGCAAGCTTGTGCAGATGGCCCGGGCTCTGCAGTATGAATATCATTACGCCAAAAGCGATATTCTGGAGGCCTACTTCAACCTTGCGCCCTACGGCGGCAATGTGGAAGGCATAGGCGCGGCCGCGCGCATCTATTTTCATGCCGCTCCGGGCGACCTTTCCCGCGCGCAGGCCCTCGCCCTTGCGGCGGTGCCGCAGAACCCGGTGCGGCGCTGTCCTCTCGGCGGGCCGGACTTTGAAAAGACCCGGCAGAGAATGCAGCGCCTTGCGGGAGAGGAACACGGACGGGGAGGGCGGCTTTCCCTTTCGGGCAAGGCGGCGCTGCATGTATACGGGCCTTCCGCACTGCCCTTTGCCGCGCCGCATCTTGCCGGAGAACTTCTGCCTCTTTCCCGGGGCGGGGAAGCTGTGCGCACCTTTGTGGACCGTGACGCACAGGCGATTCTGGAACGGGCGCTGGCCGGTTTCGCGGCGCGGGGCAGGCGTTACGGGCTGGTCAACGCCTCGGCCATGCTCATCCACTGGCCGAGCATGGAGGTGCGCGCCCTTGCCGGATCGGCGGATTTCTTCAACACCGCCATATCCGGGCAGGTGGACGGCACGCGGGCGCGGCGTTCGCCGGGGTCCACGCTCAAGCCCTTCATTTACGCCATGGCGCTGGATCAGGGCCTCATACATCCGCGTACGCTGCTTGCCGATTCTCCGCGCAGTTTCGGCGGCTATGATCCGGAAAATTTCGACCGCGTCTTTCGCGGGCCGCTGCCTGCGGAAGAGGCGCTCCGCGCAAGCCGCAACATCCCGGCCATAGCTCTGGCCTCGGCCCTCAGGCCCGGGCTGTACGCCTTTCTGCAGAGGGCGGGGGTGGAGATGCCCTTCAGCGAGGAGCATTACGGACTGAGCCTTGTGCTGGGCGGGGCGGAAGTGTCCATGCGGGAACTCGGCGGCCTTTACGCCATGCTGGCCAACAAGGGCGTGTGGCGGCCCGTCCGGCGTTATGCCGGAGAAGAGGGGCGGAGCGCCGTGCGGCTTCTTTCCCCCGAGGCGGCCATTGTGGCGCTCCGCATGCTGGAAGACGGCGCCCACGCGGTGCGCGGCGCCTCCGGTTCCCTGCCTCTGCGCTTCAAGACGGGCACGTCCAACGGCTTCCGGGACGCATGGACGGCGGGCGTGGTGGGGCCCTATGTGCTGGTGGTATGGGCGGGCAATTTCGACAATACGCCCAATCCTCTTCTGGTGGGCGGCGAGGTGGCCGCGCCCCTTTTCACCGATATCGCCCAGGCCCTTGTCTCGGCCGACGCCTCCATGACCGACCTTGTGCCCCGCCAGCAGGAAGGACTGAACATCACGCGGGAAAAGGTCTGTGCGGCCACGGGGGATCTTGATACTTCCCTGTGCGGGGAAGTGACGGAAACATGGTATATTCCCGGCACCTCACCCACGCGGCCTTCGGGAGTGTTCCGCACCATTCTCATCGACAGGGAAACGGGCCTTCGCGCCTGCGTGGCCGTTCCCGGGCGCACCGAGGAGCGGGTATGGGAATTCTGGCCTTCGGATCTGCGGGCGCAGTTTCTGCGCGCGGGGGTGGTGAAGCCTCCGCCTCCGCCCTTCGGGCCGGGATGCGGGCAGGATGCGCCGCCCGGCATGCCGCCGAGTATTCTTTCCCCCAAGGAAGGCGTGGTCTATCAGCGCAGCCTTTCCTCCCCCGGAAGAAACGACATCGCCCTCATTGCCGGGGCGGATGCCGATGCGGGCGCGCTGTTCTGGTTCGTGAAGGATCGTTTTCTCGGCCGTTCCGTACCGGGAGAGCCTCTGTTCTGGAGCCCCGGGGACGGGGTGCATGAGCTTCGCGTGGTGGACGACATGGGCAGGGCGGCAAGCCGGAGGCTGGTGGTGAAAACCCTGCCCTGAGGCATGGCTCAGGCGGAAGCGAAGAGGCCGCGGAACGCGGAAGGAACATGCGGCCCTTCGGAAAAGAGCCTTCAGTCATGCTGCCTGAGCAGGCCGGCCTTCCATTCACCTTTCCACGGAGGAGCCAGTTCAAGGCTGCGGCTGCGGCCGCCCGGCAGGGGCAGTTCAAGGCGGAAGGCGTGCAGTTTCAGCCCCTCGCGCGAGGCTTCGCCGTACCACGGGTCCCCGGCCACGGGGTGGCCGCGCAGGGCGAGCTGCACCCGTATCTGATGGGTTCTGCCGGTGAGCAGGCGCACCAGAAGCAGGGTATGTTCCCGCCCGTGTATGCGCCGCTTCTCCAGAGGCGTGACCACGCAGCGGGCTTCCCTGGCCTCCGGTTCCTCTCTGGAGGCGGAGCGCATGCGCTTTGCCTTTTCATCCTTCACCAGAAAGTCGGAAAGCTCCTGCTCTTCGTGACCGGGCCAGGCCCCTTCCACCCAGGCGAGGTATTCCTTGCGCGGCGGAACGCCTCCGCGTCCGGCGAGGGCGTCGGTGAGCAGGCGCACGGCGGCGTAGGTCTTGCCCGCCACGAGAAGCCCCGAGGTATCCTTGTCCAGACGGTGCACGGGCGCGGGAACGAAGTCTGCGCGGGCGCGCGCTTCGGCAAGCCTTGCGGCTATGCTGTCGCTGTGCCCGGTGCCGCCCTGCACGGGAAGACCGGCGGGCTTGGCAATGACGAGCACATCCTCGTTTTCAAACACGATGTCGAGAAGATGCGGGCCTTTTTCCGGGGAGGGAACATCCTTCGCGCTGCCTGCGGGAAGGCGTTCGGCAAAGGGCGGCACGCGCACCATGTCGCCCTCGTTCAGGCGGTCGAAGGCCCTGGCCCGGCCGCCGTTGACGCGCACCTGCCCGGTGCGTATCCAGCGGTGAAAATCGCCCGTGGGAGCGCTTATGCGGCGCTGGAGAAAATTGAGCAGTTTCTGCCCCGCTTCCGCTCCGCTGACGGCGAGAGCTCCTGTATCCTTGCTGTTTTCCATGCGATATGAAGGTCCTTTCGCGGCGCGTTTCATGCGCTTTGCGCGGAACGAGCATAAAATGTTTCCCTTTTTGCGTCCAGATTGCACGGATGCGGAAAAAGAGGCCTTTCCCCGGAAAGGCGAAAGAAACGACTTGTGTATCCATGGCATTCCTGCTATGTAGAGAAACCTGCCTGATGAGGGCAGAATTCTGTTTGTTAGGTTGGAGGATCCGTATGGCAACTGCCGAAAACATGGAAAACCAGATCGATTCCGAAATGAGCTTCGCGAGCGCGCTCGAAGACTATCTCAACCCCGACATGGGCGACCTTGAAGAAGGTTCCATCGTCAAGGGCGAAGTCGTGCGCGTGGACGACGACACTGTGCTTGTGGACGTGAACTTCAAGTCCGAAGGCCAGATCCCCGCTGAAGAATTTCGGGACGCTCAGGGCAATATAACGGTTAAAGTCGGCGATCGCGTCGATGTGTACGTTGCCCGCAAGAACGAGATGGACGGCACCATCACCCTTTCGTTCGACAAGGCCAAGCGTATGCAGCTGTTCGATCAGCTTGAAGAAGTGCTGGAAAAGAACGGCGTCATCACCGGCACCATCACCCGTCGCATCAAGGGCGGCTACACCGTCGATCTCGGCGGCGTGGAAGCCTTCCTGCCCGGTTCTCATGTCGACCTCCGTCCTGTTCCCGACATGGACGCCCTCGTCAATCAGCAGTACGAATTCCGCGTTCTCAAGATCAACCGCCGCCGCAGCAACGTCATCGTTTCCCGCCGCGTGCTGCTTGAAGAAGAACGCGACACCAAGCGCAGCGCTCTGCTCCAGACTCTCGCCGAAGGCCAGATCGTCAAGGGCAAGGCCAAGAACATCACCGAATACGGCGTGTTCGTCGACCTCGGCGGCCTCGACGGTCTGCTGCACATCACCGACATGTCTTGGAAGCGTATCCGCCATCCTCGCGAAATGGTTTCCCTGGGTCAGGAACTGGAACTCAAGGTGCTCTCCTTCGACAAGGAAAACCAGAAGGTTTCCCTCGGCCTGAAGCAGCTCGTGCCCGATCCCTGGCAGGACATCACCGCCCGCTTCCCCGAAGGCTCCCACCACACCGGCAAGGTGACCAACCTTGTGGACTACGGCGTGTTCGTGGAACTCGAACCCGGCGTGGAAGGCCTTGTGCACATTTCCGAAATGTCCTGGACCCGCAAGCTGCGTCATCCTTCCCAGATGGTGCATCAGGGCGATGAAGTCGAGGTGGTCATCCTCGGCGTGGACAGCGAAAAGAAGCGCATCTCCCTCGGCATGAAGCAGGTCAAGCCCAATCCCTGGGAACTCGTGGGCGAACGCTTCCCCGAAGGCACCGTCATTGAAGGCGTCATCAAGAACATCACCGAATTCGGCATGTTCATCGGTATTGAAGACGGCATCGACGGCCTCATCCATGTGTCCGACATCTCCTGGACCAAGAAGCTGCGTCATCCCGGCGAACTCTACAAGGTCGGCGACGTGGTGCAGGCCAAGGTGCTCACCGTGGATCAGGAGAACGAAAAGTTCACCCTCGGCATGAAGCAGCTCACCGAAGATCCCTGGAGCACCGTGCCCGCCCGCTACCCCGTGGGCAACATCATCACCGGCACCGTGACCAACGTGACCGACTTCGGCCTGTTCGTGGAAGTGGAAGAAGGCATCGAAGGCCTCATCCATGTGACCGAACTCGGCAAGAAGGTGAAGTCTCCTTCCGAACTCTACAAGGAAGGCGACACCGTGCAGGCCAAGATCATCCATGTTTCTGCCGATGAACGCCGCCTCGGCCTCTCCATCAAGCAGATCAAGGACGACGAAGAACGCCGCAAGCCCAAGGATTACCATTCCGGCGACAACAGTATCAGCCAGACCCTGGGCGACCTTCTCAAGCAGAAGTTCAACGACTAGTTTCTGATTCCTTCTGATGTATGCGGGGCGGAAAGCACAGCTTTCCGCCCCGCTTTTTTTAGGCTATGAAAAGAAACATGGCGGATCGTTTCGCGGCCGGCGCGGGAGGAACGCTTTTGACACACTCTGAAACGGGGGCGGATACGTCCCGGAGGTGCCATGAAGCAGCAGGAAATCGAGCGTAAGTTTCTGGTCACGGGAGACGGCTGGCGGGGGCTCGGCGAGGCGGTGCTCTTCCGGCAGGGCTACATCGCCCGCACGCAGGACAGGACGGTGCGCGTGCGCGTGGCCGGAGAAAAAGGCTTTCTTACCATCAAGTATCGCGGCGAGGGCATAGCCCGCAGCGAGTTTGAATACGACATTCCTCTGGAGGAGGCGCAGGCGCTTTTGGACGGACTTGCCCCCGGGGAAATCATAGAAAAGCTGCGCTACACCTTTGCCTGTGAGGGAAGCGTGTGGGAAGTGGATGAATTTCTCGGAGCCAATCAGGGCCTGATCGTGGCGGAAATCGAACTTGACGCCGAAGATCAGGCCTTTTCTCGTCCTCCGTGGCTGGGGGAGGAGGTGAGCAAGGTTTCCCGTTACCTCAATGTGGAGCTTTCCCGCCTGCCCTACACGGCCTGGAACAGGGAAGAGCAGCGCGGAGAAAAATAGCTGAGATACAGGGCAATGCGTGGCAGAATGTGATCATGAGCACAGTTTTCGGAGGTGAAGCCTTCTAGTGTGGCATTACCTGAAACTGTTGCATAATGAATTGCGGAGGATGGCTATGAGCGAAATGTTCTGTTTTCAGTGCGAGCAGACGGCCAGAGGCGCCGGCTGCACCGTAAGCGGTGTGTGCGGCAAGAAGCCTGAAACGGCGCGCCTGCAGGATGCGCTGGTGGGCGAGCTTGCGGCCCTGGCGCGCGTTGCCGTGCGTACCCCCGGGCTCGACGAACTTGTGGAGAACGCCCTGTTCACCACGCTGACCAATGTGAATTTCGACGACCTCTCCCTTGCCGCCATGGTGGAGAAGGTGCGCCGGATCCGCGTGGAAAGCGGTGCGAAACAGGCCTTTGACCTTGAACGTCTGTGGCAGGCCGGGGAAGATGAACGCAGCCTGAAATCTCTTCTGCTTTTCGGTCTCAAGGGTATTGCGGCCTATGCCAGCCATGCGCGCGTTCTGGGCGCGACCAGCGACGAGGTTTCGGATTTTCTGTACAAGGGGCTGATCCTCGTGGCCTCCGAAAGCACGAAGGAAGAACTTCTCGCCGCCGTGCTGGAGGCGGGCAAGGTCAATCTTGCCTGCATGGAACTTCTGCACAAGGCCAACAGAACCTACGGCGTGCCTTCTCCCGCCACCGTGTCCCGCACGGTGGAAAAAGGTCCCTTCATCATCGTGACGGGGCATGATCTGCACGATCTGGCGCTTCTTCTGGCCCAGACCGAGGGAACGGGCGTCAGCATCTACACCCACGGCGAAATGCTGCCCGCCCATGCCTACCCCGAACTCAGAAAGTATCCTCACTTCAAGGGGCATTTCGGTACCGCATGGCAGAATCAGCAGAAGGAATTCGCCTCCGTGCCCGCGCCGGTGCTCTTCACCACCAACTGCATCATGCCCGTGAAGGAAAGCTATGCCGACCGTGTGTTCACCACCGGCGTGGTTCAGTATCCGGGCATGCGCCACATCGACGGCGGGAAGGACTTCTCTCCGGTCATAGAAAAGGCCCTGGAACTCGGCGGCTATGAGGAAGATGTCACCATGCCCGGCATCAACGGCGGCGAAACGGTGACCACGGGCTTCGGCAGCGAGGCCGTGCTTTCCCATGCCGGAACCATTGTGGAAGCCGTGAAGGCCGGGGCCATCCGGCACTTCTTCCTCGTGGGCGGCTGCGACGGGGCAAAGCCCGGCCGCAACTACTACACGGAATTCGTGAAAAAGACTCCCGCCGATACCGTGGTGCTCACTCTGGCCTGCGGCAAGTTCCGCTTCAACGATCTGAACATCGGCGAGATAGGCGGCATTCCGCGTCTTCTGGACATGGGCCAGTGCAACGACGCCTTCGGCGCCATTCAGGTGGCTCTCGCCCTGGCCGACGCCTTCCAGTGCGGCGTGAACGATCTTCCGCTGACGCTGGTGCTCTCCTGGTATGAACAGAAGGCCGTGGCCATTCTGCTCACCCTGCTGTATCTCGGCGTGAAGAACATCTATCTCGGGCCTTCCCTGCCCGCCTTCGTGTCTCCGGCCGTGCTGGAATTTCTGGTGAAGGAATTCGGCATCCGTCCCGTTTCCACGCCGGAAGAGGATCTTGCCGCCATACTCGGCAGCTAGGCTCAGGACTCATTAATTGCCAAAAGGGTAAAAAGTTTTTATTGTCGGCATAGGGAGGATGCCATGAAGGAACTTTTTTATCTTTCTCATGAACAGATTGCTCGTATCAAATGCT
>NZ_CALUWY010000024.1 GCF_944324615.1 uncultured Mailhella sp. | reverse complement strand
GATGATGCCCACATAGTTCCACATGATGTGGCGTATGGTGGCCCAGTCCTGCGCAATGAGCGCCGGGTCGTCGTTGTGTTCGTTGCCGGTATGCTTCCAGTCCGCGATTTCGGCGAACACGCGCGTATCCAGAGGTTCCGACACCATGCGGGAGGCGATGTCCTCCCCGGCGGAAATGCCCCACAGAAGCGCTTCCAGAAGCGAGGTGCTGGCAAGGCGGTTTGCGCCGTGAATGCCGGTGCAGCTGCATTCGCCCACGGCATACAGGCGGTCCAGCGTGGTTCTGCCGTGCAGGTCCACAAGAATGCCGCCGCAGAAATAATGCGCCACGGGCACGATGGGCAGAGGCTGGGTGCGCATGTCGATGCCGATTTTCCGGCAGCTTTCAAACACGGTGGGGAAGCGGCGCGTCACGTCGCATTCCAGCGTGGAGCAGTCGAGCAGCATGTGATTTTCGCCGGTGGCGAGCATTTCGCTCACAATGGCCTGGGAAACCACATCGCGGGGGGCAAGGTCGCCGCGGCTGTCGTAGCGGGAAACGAAGCGTTCGCCCTTGCTGTTGACCACATGGGCGCCCTCGCCGCGCAGAGCCTCGGTGAGCAGCGGAATCTGCTGGGCATGGTTGAAAAGCCCCGTGGGATGGAACTGCATGAATTCCATGTTGGCAAGGCGCACGCCTGCGCGGTGCGCCATGCTGATGCCGGAACCCGTGGCCCAGGGGTTGTTGGTGGAATACAGGTACACCTGCCCCACGCCGCCCGTGGCAAGCACGGTCATTTCCGCAAGATGCAGCTCCACTTCGCCGGTGGCATCGTTGAAGGCATAGGCGCCCACGCACTGGTTGGTGAGCTGGTAATGATAGGCGTTCGACCGGGCATGGTGTTCCGTGGTCACAAGGTCCACGGCCGAGCGGCCGCCGAGTACGGTGATGCCCGCATGGGCGGCCACGGCGGCATGGAGATGCTCGATGATGGTTCTGCCCGTGTAGTCCGCACAGTGCGCGATGCGCGGCACGGCATGCCCGCCTTCCAGGGTCATGTCCCAGCCGCCGGAGGCGTTGCGGTCGAAGGGCACATGAAGCTTGTCGATGAGCAGCTTCTGCACGGCCTCGCCGCCGTGACCGGCGAGAAAATGCACGGCCTCGCTGTAGTTGTAGTCGTGCCCGGCCACAAACATGTCGTGCTCAAGGGATTTCTGGTCTTCCGGATCGGTGGAAAACACGATGCCGCCCTGAGCCATGGCGGAGTTGCCGCCGTCCAGCCCCTCGGTGGGCATGAGAAGATGCACCTCGAAGCCCTTGTCGGCCATGGTGAGCGCGGCCGCACAGCCGGCAAGGCCGGAACCGATGACAAGAACCTGGGAATGATAACGTAATGCGTTCATAGCAATATCCAAACTGCGGCAGGCTCCGCAGTACACGGGTGCGCGGGCAACCCGTTTTTTACCGGTCAAAGATCACGCGGACTCATGCCCGGGCCGTCGTCGGCCGCGCAAGCGCCTCGGGCGCTCCCGGAAAGGAAAGCGCGGCAATGGCGCAGCCCGGAAGAGCCTTCCGCACAGGGCTGCGCCTCTCCATGGAGCCGGCTTTTCCGCCGCCGGTTCCATGGTATGCTGAAAACATCCTAACGGCAACGCTCCAGCATGCGCACGATGGCATCGCGCGCGGGGGCCTTCAGGGATTCTTCCACCGTGACCGTGCCCGCGCCTTCTTCCAGATACTCCAGCGTGGAAAGGAGCTTCTGCGCGTCCACCTTTTCCATGTCCGCACAGGAGGCCTGCGCCAGAGGAATGATATTGAGCTTGCCGGCGTAGCGCTCCATGAGGCGGTGCACAAGGTGGAATTCCGTGCCGATGCACAGCGTATGCTCGCGGCCTTCGGCGGCGGCCTTCTCCACTTCCTTGATGAGGTAGGCCGTGGAGCCTGCGCCGTCGCAGCGCTGCACCACGTCCGGCGTGCATTCGGGGTGCACGAGCACGCGGCAGCCGGGGAAATGACTGTGGAAGGCATCCACCATGTCGGGCTTCATCAGGCTTTCATGGATGGGGCAGCAGCCCGGCCAGAGCAGAAGCTTTGCGCCGCGCACCTCGTCCCTGTCGAGATCATTGCCCGAGGCGGAAATGAGCACCTGCTTTTCCGGCGCAATGCCGAGCACCCGCGCCGTATTGCGGCCGAGGTTTCTGTCGGGCAGGAAAAGCACGGCATCGCCCTGCTCCATGGCCCATTCCAGCATGGTCTTTGCATTGGAGGAGGTGCACACGGCCCCGCCGAAACGCCCCACCACGGCCTTCACGGCCAGAGAGGAATTGACGTAGGCCAGAGGAAGCACCTTTCTGCCGGAGGCGGAGAGGCGCTCCAGCACCCTTTCCACATCGGCGGCACGGGCCATGCGGGCCATGGCGCAGTCCGCGCCGTGATCGGGCAGAAACACCCTCTGCCCGGGACGGGCCAGAAGGGCGGCGGATTCCGCCATGAAATACACGCCGCAGAACACGATGTTGCGGGCCTCGATGTCGGGGATGCGGCGGGCCAGTTCCAGAGAATCGCCCACGATGTCCACATGACGGATGATTTCGTCGGCCTGATAGTGATGACCGAGAATGACGAGATCCGCGCCGAACTTCTTCTTCAGCTCCGCGATGCGGGCATGGGTCGCATCCTGTCCGCAAACCTTATGATCCATAAACAAACCTCAAGATGTTTTCCGGGGTGCCCCCCGGTGCACGTTCATTTGACGCCGCGCTCCATCTTCATGCTGAAATCGGCCGAAGGCGCGGAATGAGTGATGCGGCCCACGGAAATGAAGTCCGCCGGGCGTTCGCGGCAGGACTCTGCCAGGCCGCGTATGGTTTCCAGCGTGACGCCGCCGCTGATTTCCGCCTCGATGTCCCGGGGAATGAGGGGGAGCACCTCGGCCAGCAGGGCGGGCCCCATGTTGTCGAGCAGAATGCGCTCGGGACGGCTTTTCACGGCCTCCGCAACCTCGGCCGCATCGCGGCATTCCACCTCGATGGGCGGGCAGGGGCTGTAGCGGCCGCGCAGGGCCTGCACGGCAAGGGTAATGGAACCGGCCGCGTCGATGTGATTATCCTTGATCATCAGCATGTCGCCGAGATTCATGCGGTGATTGCAGCCGCCCGCCACGCGCACGGCATATTTTTCCAGGTAGCGGTGGCCGGGAAGCGTCTTTCGCGTATCGAGCAGGCGCACGCCCGTGCCTTCCAGGCGCTGAACGTATTCCCGCGTGAGGTCGGCCACGCCGGAAAGGTGCGTCATCAGGTTGAGGATGATGCGTTCGGCCTTCAGAAGCTGCACGGTACGGCCGTGAAGACGCGCCACCACGGTACCGTTTTCCACCAGCGCGCCTTCCTGCACTTCCGCATGCCAGGCATCGGGCGACATGCCCGTCACCGCAAGTACCAGACTGATGAGGGGAAGCCCCACCACAAGGGTGCGCTGCTTGGCCACGATGTAGGCGGAAGATTCCTCCTCCGCGGGAAAAATGCCGAGACTGGTCAGATCGGGCCCGTCTTCCTCAAGGGCCATGCGGATGAGCCGCACGGCAAAGGCGCACGCCGTTTCGGAAAAAACCGCCGCAGTATCGGCAGGAACAAAGACACCTTCCACAAAAAGCCCGGAGCCTTCCGCCGCCATATTGGAGCTTGCCCCTGCGGCGTGAGCATGATATTCAAAATCGTCTTTGGACATGTCCGCCTCTTTACTTTTCCCTTTCCGGGCAGGTACCCGGAACGGCAATCGCCGTGGAATGGAGTGAAGCAACAGGCTAGGCGACCTCTCTCGATTCGTCAAGAGTGTTTGGGGAGAATGCAGGATATGAGTAAAAAAACACAATCGAACATGGAAAAAGAACCCGGTTCTCCCATGATTCAGGCCTCCGGGAGCCGTCTCCTTCCTTCTGAAGCCCCTGTTGCCGAAGCCCCCTCCCCCTCCGTACCACCCGCTCCGGATTCAGCTTCCCTCGCGCCCTTTGCAGAGGAAGCTTCCGCCATGTCCGCGCCTTCCGCTGGCGCAGAATCTTCCGCCGCGTCTTCCCCTGCTCCTTCCGCAGAGGCCGCACCTTCCGCAGGCGCCGCGTCTTCTTCCGAGTCCGCGCCCTCCGCAGGCGCTGAAGCCTCCGCCGAAGCTTCTCCCGCGCCTTCCGCCCCGGAGTCCTCTTCCGTAAAGGATGTCCGGGCGCGCGCCCTGGCAAGGCAGGCGGAGGAAAAGGCCGCGGCCTTCTATGACCCCGCCCCGAAAAAGGCCTCTTCCCCGGAAAAGGCGGCAGACGTCCCGGCCGATGCGGGCCACGCCCGGGAAAAGGAAGAGGAGGAAGACCTTTCCCAGTACGAAACCAGCGCCCGGGAAGCGGGGCTGGAACTGTGCGGGAGCGACATCAGCAGCGACGATTTCATCCACCCCGCCGACCGCGCGGAACACCTTGAACAGCTGCCCCTGAACAAGCAGCTGTGCGTGCTCACGCACCTTCCCACGGAAGAGGCGGCCGAGGCCCTTGCCGAACTTGACGAGGAAGTGGCAGGCGACGTTCTGGAAAACATGGATGCCGACGAGGCGGCCCGTCTCATTGCGGAAATGGACCCCGACGACGCCGTGGACATTCTGGACGAAGTGGAGGAAGGCCACCGCGACATTCTGCTGAGCAACCTGCCCGCCGACGACGCCGAAGAGCTGCGCATGCTGCTCAGCTTCGACCCGGACACCGCCGCCGGCGTGATGAACACCGACATCATCACGGTTTCCGTGAATTCCACGGTGGATGAGGCCATCATGCTCATCCGCAGCGAGCTGGAAGAAAAGGAAATGCCCTACTACGTCTATGTGGTGGACAGGCAGGAAACCCTGGAAGGGGTCATTTCCCTGCGCGACCTCATGCTGGCGCGGCCGGGAACCATGCTGGCAAGCATGGTGAACCAGCAGGATGTCATTTCCGTGCAGTTCGATACCGACAAGGCGGAAGTGGCGCGCCTGCTCGGGCACTACAACTTCCTCTGCCTGCCCGTGGTGGACAGGGATGAACACCTCATGGGCGTGGTCACGCACGACGACGTGCTGGACATCATTCAGGATGAGGCCAGTTCCGACATGCTGGGCATGGTGGGTGCAGGTCAGGACGAAAACGTGGATACGCCGTGGACGCGCTCCATACGCATCCGCCTGCCGTGGCTCGTCATCAACATGTTCACCTCGTCCCTTTCGGCCTTCATCGTTTCCCTTTTTGAAAGCTCCATTGCGCAGATGGCCCTTCTGGCCGTGCTCATGCCCATGGTGGCCAATCAGGCGGGCAATACGGGGCAGCAGGCCCTTGCCGTCATGATCCGTCAGCTCGCCACGGAAAGTTTCGACGCCCGGCGTTCCTGGGGCGCGGTGTTCCGGGAAAGCAAAATCGGCCTGGGTTCCGGCATCTTCATGGCGGCGCTTGCATATGCGGGCGTCATGGGCATCAGCGGCAACGCGCGCCTTGCCTCGGTCATGGGTGTGGCCCTTCTTCTGGATATGCTGCTCGGCGCCATGGCGGGCGGGGCCATTCCCCTTGTGCTGCGCGCCCTCGGCCGCGATCCGGCGCAGGCTTCCAGCATCTTCCTCACCGCCCTTACCGACTCCGGCGGCTTCTTCATCTTCCTCGGGCTGGCCACGGCGTTTCTGCTCTAGGGCATGCCTGACGGACAGGGCCGGGGGCAGAAAGGCCTCGTTCCCTTTTCAGCGCCCGGCTGACGCGAAGGCCCGGCTGCTCTGCCACGCCGTGCCGGAGGCGGGGTCTTCCCCCGTGCCCGCTGAAGGCGGAAGGACGTTCCGCCGCTTCCTCCCGCGGCCCGGCCGCCCGAAGGCCGCCCGGTGCCCTGAGTGTTGAAAAGGGCTTTTCCTCTCAGCGCAGCGTGCTGCAACCGTGGCCAAGCTGCGAAGATCCCCGTGCGGGCATGCTGAGAGCCATGTGCCTCGCCGGGGCGCGAAGGCCCGCCTCTTCGCACTCGCTGCGGGCACAGGGGCCTGCCCGGCTTCTGCACCGCGTTCTTCCTGAAGGCCCGGCCAGAGCTTCCGCCGGGAAACACCGTGGGCGCCTTCCGCCACAGGCCGCCTACGTTTCTTCCGTCATCCTGCGTATGCGGGCGCGCACCATGGCAAGGTAGGCGGGCATGTTCCGCCTCACCGGTGCGGAAAGTTCCATGCTCCAGCCCGTCACATCCACAGGTTCCATGCCCGCCACATAGAGTACGGGATGCCTGCCCCGCAGGTTTGCAAGGTCCAGGGCATCCAGCAGGTCGCATTCGTGCAGACTGAGTCCGCCCTCCGCCCGGGCCAGATCGGCGCGCGAGAGCCAGCAGCATGCGCCCGGCTCCGCCCCGAAATGCACGGCATCCAGAGCCACCACCACATCATAGCCTTCCAGCAGGAAAAAACAGTCCGCAAGGGAGGTGCCTATTTCCAGCATGTCCGCGCCGCGGGGAGGCTCTTCTGCCAGAAGGCGCACGGCATGCACGCCCATGCCGTCATCCGCTTTCAGAACATTGCCCATGCCGAGAATCAGCACCGAAGCCATGGCCTCCCCCTTTTCCCCATGATGCCCGCCCAGGCGGCAGAACACCATGATAAAGAAGGCTGCGCCTTTTCCCGCAGGACGCCTTCCGGCACAGGGCAAACCGCGGACCGGGTGCGCGGCGCGGTGACGGGCGCATGCCCTCACGAAAAAGCCCCGGCAAAATACCGGGGCGCGTGTGAAGCCGCGTTATTCAGCCCCCGGCAGGTACGGTACCCGACCGGAAGACAGCGCCTGCCGGCCCGCACTTTTCCTCCCGGAGCCGGCACTTTCCCCTGTGAAACCTGCCCTCACCTTTTCCCGGAAGCCGTTTCTCATGCAAAAGCCCCGGCGGAATGCTCCACCGGGGCTTTTCAACGGGCAGAGCCCGGAACTTAATAGAAGAAGTTCTCCCCTTCCGGGGTGATCTCCACATCCTGCGTTATGGGGTCGATGAGGCGGCAGTAGCCGTAGTTCAACCATTCATCAAGCACGTTCAAAAGCTCCTCCCGCGCGAAGCCCTCTTCCACGGAATGTTCCAGAATTCTGGGGAAGAAGCCCGCAGGCAGAGGACGCGGCGCGGAATGGACGGCCTTTTTCAGCCAGTCCCGCGTTTCCGCGGGTGTGGCGGGGACGTGCTTTTTTCTGCGCGGCATGGTTACTTTCCGCCCTCTTCCAGCCAGCGGCCCATCTTTTCCAGCTGACGGGCCACGGATTCGGGGCCGGTGCCGCCGGGCACGTTGCGGCGGGCCACGGCGGTGTCGTAATCAAGGGCGGTGTACACGTCCTCGTCGATGAGCGGGCTCAGGGAGCGCAGCTCTTCCAGCGTGAGGTTTTCCAGCCCCACGCCCTTTTCCTCGGCCATGGCCACGGCGCGGCCGGAAACATGATGCGCTTCACGGAAGGGCATGCCCCGGGTCACCAGATAGTCGGCCAGTTCCGTGGCGTTCAGGAATCCTGCGGCAAGGGCCTTTCTCATGCGTTCGGGGTGGAAGGTGATGCCGCCCAGCATGTCCGCCATGAGGGAAAGGGAATGGCGCACCGTTTTGTCGGTGTCGATGAAGGGAATCTTGTCTTCCTGCAGGTCGCGGTTGTAGGTGAGGGGAATGCCCTTCATGATGGTCATGAGGTTGAAAAGATTCCCGTAGGCGCGGCCCGTCTTGCCGCGCATGATTTCGGCAACATCGGGATTCTTCTTCTGCGGCATGATGGAAGAACCGGTGGAATGCTTGTCCGAAAGGGTGATGTAGCCGAAGAGCGGGTTGGCCCACCAGATGATTTCCTCGCAGAAGCGGGAAAGATGGCCCATGCACACGCTGCCGCAGAACAGGGCTTCCAGTGCAAAGTCGCGGTCGGCCACGGCGTCCATGCTGTTGTCGAAGGTGCCGTACATGCCGAGTTCCCCGGCCACCATGGCGGGATCCAGATGATAGGTGGTTCCGGCAAGGGCGGCGGCGCCCAGGGGGCTGACGCGCACGCGGCGCTCACAGTCGGCCATGCGCTCGGCGTCGCGCTTCAGCATCCAGGCATAGGCCAGAAGGTGCTGGGCAAGACTCACGGGCTGGGCGGGCTGCATGTGGGTGCAGCCGGGCAGGAGCACGTCGCGGTTTTCTTCCGCGCGGCGCACGAACACGCGCACCAGTTCGCGGGTCAGGCGCATCCATTCACGCAGCTGATCGGAAACAAAAAGACGAAAATCAAGGCAGACCTGATCGTTGCGGCTGCGGCCGGTGTGCAGCTTCTTGCCCACTTCGCCCACAATCTGGGTAAGGCGGGTTTCGATGTTCATGTGTACATCTTCCAGTTCCTGCTTCCAGGGGAAGGAACCTTCCTCGATTTCCCGCTTCACCTGGTCGAGGCCTTCGATAAGCCTGTCGGCCTCTTCGGCGCTGATGACGCCCTGCCTGCCCAGCATGCGCGCATGGGCTTTGGAACCGGCGATATCCTGCGCGTAGAGCGCGCTGTCGAAAGAAATGGATTCCGTATAGGCTTCCACGGCAAGGCTGGTGCTTTCTTTGAAGCGGCCGCCCCAAGGCTTGTCGGACATGGTAACTCCAGGTGTTTTCGGGCGCATGGCCCAGTGAGGCGAAAAAAAACAAGGCCCGCGCCGCCTTCCGGCCAGGGAAGGCGGCCGCGGGCGCGACTCGCGGCCCCGGGCTTTTCCCGGGCCGGCATTACTTCAGAAAGCGGCTCACGCGGTCGGCATAACCGCGGATGCGCAGGCTCTGCAGGCGG
The DNA here is from genome assembly GCF_944324615.1 of uncultured Mailhella sp. Lineage (GTDB taxonomy): Bacteria > Desulfobacterota > Desulfovibrionia > Desulfovibrionales > Desulfovibrionaceae > Mailhella. The sequence continues at coordinate 29,470 of NZ_CALUWY010000024.1, read as the reverse complement.
ATGAAGCCCGCAGCGTCCTTATGATCGTAGGTGGCGCATTCCTCGAAGGTGGCGAGGTCCTGGCAGTAGAGGCTGTGGGGAGAATAACGACCCACGGGCCAGGCGTTGCCCTTGTAGAGCTTCAGGCGCACTTCGCCGGTCACGCCGCGCTGCATCTGGTCGATGAGGGCCTGCATGGCTTCGCGTTCGGGAGAGAACCAGAAACCGTTGTACACGGCGGCCGCGTAGCGGGGGATGATGGTCTCGCGGGTGGCGAGGGCTTCGCGGTCGAGGCAGATGCCTTCCAGGTCCTTATGGGCGATGTGCAGCACGGTGCCGCCGGGGGTTTCGTACACGCCGCGGCTCTTCATGCCCACGAAGCGGTTTTCCACCATGTCGAGGCGGCCGATGCCGTGCTTGCCGGCAATCTTGTTCAGGGCCACCACCATTTCACGGGGCGTGAGGCGTTCGCCGTTCAGGGTGACGGCGTCGCCCTTCTCATAGCCGATGGTGATGTATTCCGGTTCGTTGGGAGCCTGTTCCACCGGCACGGCCATGATGTAGCTGTTCGGGCCGGGTTCTTCCCACGGATCTTCCAGTTCGCTGCCTTCAAAGGAGCAGTGCAGCATGTTGCGGTCCATGCTGTAGTGCTTGTTGGAGGAGTTGACCGGAATGCCGTGCTTTTCGGCAAAGGCGGTGAGGGCGGTGCGGCTCATGAGATCCCATTCACGCCAGGGAGCGATGATTTCCAGGTCGGGAGCCAGGGCGTTGATGGAAAGTTCGAAACGGACCTGGTCGTTGCCCTTGCCGGTGGCGCCGTGGGCGATGGCCACCGCGCCTTCCTTGCGGGCGATTTCCACAAGGCGCTTGGAAATGAGCGGGCGGGCGATGGAGGTGCCCATGAGGTAGCGCCCTTCGTAGGTGGCGCCGGAACGCAGCATGGGGTAGATGTAATCGCTTGCGAACTCGTCGCGCAGGTCTTCAATATAGGCCTTGGTCGCGCCGGTCTTCAGGGCCTTGGGTTCCACGCCGTCGAGATCGTCTTCCTGACCGAGGTCGGCGGTGACGGTGATGACCTCATAGCCGCGCTCCACGATGAGCCACTTGAGGATGACGGAAGTGTCGAGCCCGCCGGAATACGCAAGGATCACTTTATTGTTCTTAGCCATGGCAAAACCTCACGGGCAGATGCGCCCATGGTTGACGTTAAACCGCCGGAGCGGAAAATCATGCCGGAAAAACCGGCTTTCAGGCTTACGGTGCTCTTTCCGCGCGCCCGCGGGAGCCGAGCGCGGAAGAAACCTTCTTGTAGGAAGATTCTCACGCTTTGTAAAGCCCTGCTCCGGCCTGTTCCGCTCCTGCGGCGGAACGGCCCGCCCGGAAGAAGCCGGCCCCCTTCCCCCCTGCCCCGCCTGCCGGAAAAAACGCGGGGCGCGCTCCAAAAATTCCCTTCTTCCCATGCCCTTCCCCCTGCCCGGCTCCGCAGAAAAAGGGCCTTTCCGTCACCGTGCCCCCCAAAGATACAGAAAGGCCGCCCCCATGAAGCGGAGGCGGCCCCAAAAGCGGCGGAAAAGGCGGCCTACTTCAGCACGCCCACTTCCTTGTAGTATTTCGCCGCGCCGGGATGCAGAGGAATGCCGGCAAGGTCGGTGACGGCGCCCTCAAGGGTGATGTCCTTCATCACGGCATGGGAATTCTTCACGATGTCCTGATTTTCCCAGAAGCACTTGGTGAGGTCGTACACCACATCTTCGGACAGAGAGGCGTCGGTGATGAGGATCATCTTCACCGCGGTGGTCTGCACGGCTTCATTCTGGTCGGGATAGGTTCCGGCGGGAATCTGGAACTTGGCGTACCAGGGATATTCCTTGCTGAGGGCGGCGAAGGTGGCATCGTCGATGTTCACGAGGCGGCCGTCGGCGGTGGCGCACATTTCGGAAACGCCCGCATTGGGAAGCCCGGCCATGATCCAGGTGCCGTCGATCTGCTTGTTGCGCATGAGGTCGCCCGCTTCGGCGGGGCCGACGTACTGGGGCTTGATGTCGCCGGGATAGTTGAGGCCCGCGGCCTTGAAGTGCACCTGCGTTTCACCGATGGTGGTGCCGCCGGCCACGCCCGGAGCAAAGACCTTGCCCTTGAAGTCGCTGAGAGTCTTCACATTGCTGTCGGCACGGGCGATGACCTGGTTGGGATTGTAATAAAGGCCCGCAATGATGCGCACGTCGGGATATTCATGGCCCTTGAACTTGTCCAGTCCCTTCATGGCCTGATAGGTGATGCTGGTGATGGCGAAGGAAACCTGCGCTTCCTTCATGCTGAGCAGCTGGAGGTTCTGCACGCCGCCCTTGGAAGACTGCACGCTGGCCTTCACATAGGGGAGCTTGGTGCTCCACAGATTGCCGAGGGCCGCGCCGATGGGATACAGCGTGCTGGTGGTGGCGGCCGTGGGAATGCTGATGGTCACGGGCGCGCGGTCGGCGGCGGAAGCGTCCATGGCGCCGAACACCATGGAGACGGCGGCCATCATGGAAAGCAGAACTTTACCGTACATAAATCACTCCTGAACCTGTTGGGGTTTCCCTTCCCCCCGCAGAGGGGGGAAGGATGGGAAAGCAGAATGCTGTGCGGGGGAAAAGGCCCTCCGCAGCGCGTCAGTTCTGGGAAACGGCCCTTTCTCCGGCGCGGAAGGCGGCGGTGGAGCGCCGGTTCAGCACGGTTGCCGCCAGAATGACGGCTATGCCTATGGCGTCGGTGGAAAGGCCGGGATCGATGGTGAGCACCGCGCCTGCAATGAACATCAGGCTCTGCAGCAGGGTGCACGGGCCGAAGAGCCAGCGTTCCAGGCCCACGGCCAGGGCGCACACGCCGAAGCTTGCGGTGATGAAGGCCCACACCGTGGCCAGGGCGGGATTGTCGGAGCTGTAGAGCAGCAGCGGATTATTGAGGAAGAAGAACGGCAGAATGAAGCCGGAAAGGCCCAGTCTCACGGCAATGAGCGAGGTTTTGGTTTCGTTGGAATGGGCGATGCCTGCGGCCACATAGGAAGACATGGCCACCGGAGGCGTGATGTTGGAAAGGCAGGCATAGAAGAGGCAGAACATGTGGGCGGACATGGGCTGCACCCCCACGCCCGTGAGCACGGGCACGGCCACGGCCGCCACGATGACATAGGCCGCCACGCCCGGCACGCCCATGCCGAGAATGGTGCTCATGACCATGACGAACACGCCGCCGAGGTAGAGCTGTCCTTCGCCCACATACTTGAGCACCTGGAAGCCGAAGGTGAGCCCCAGCCCGGTAAGGGACACGGAACCTATGATGATGCCGATGATGACGCAGGAAACGCCCACGCCCACGGCGCCTTTGGCGCCTTCCTCAAGGGCCTGAATGATGCGCGCAGGCCCCATGCGGGTTTCCCTGGAAAGCCAGGAAGCGGCCACGGTGGCGAAAATGGCGAGAGCCGCGGCAAAAAGCGGCGTATAGCCCATGAGCATGACGGCCATGAGCACCACCAGAGGAATGATGAGGTGCCCGCGCTTTTTGATGACCACCAGCGCGTCGGGGATATATTCCCTGGAAAGGCCCTTGAGGCCCAGCTTTCTGGCCTCGAAGTGCACGGCCATGATGAGGGCAAGGTAATAGAGGAAGGCGGGAATGGCCGCCGCAAGCATGACCTTGGTGTAACTCACGCCGAGAAATTCGGCCATGATGAAGCCCACCGCGCCCATGATGGGCGGCGCGAACTGCCCGCCGGTGCTGGCCACGGCCTCCACGGCCCCGGCGAATTCCGCCTTGTAGCCCGTCTTTTTCATGAGCGGGATGGTGATGGCGCCCGTGGTGGCCACGTTGGCCAGGGCACTGCCGTTGATCATGCCCATGAGGGCGCTGGCGATGACGGAAACCTTGGCAGGCCCGCCTGCACTGCGGCCCACCAGGGTCAGGGCAAGGTCGTTGATGAATTCGCTGAAGCCGCTGATGCGCAGAAACGCGCCGAACAGCACGAAGAGGAAGACGTAGGTGGCCGAAACGCCCACGCCCACGCCGAGAAGGCCCTGACTGCCCCAGAACATGTGGTCCATCACGCGGGTGAGGGAAAAGCCCACATGGCCGAAGGCTCCGGGCAGGTATTTGCCGAGGAAGGCGTAGGCCAGAAAGACCAGCGCAAGCACGGCGAGGTTGGGCACCACGCGGCGCGCGCACTCGAAGGCCACCAGCACGCCTATGCCGGCCACCACATAATCCTGCGTGGTGAACCAGCCGCCGCCCATGGCGATGTCGTCATAATGAAGAATGAGATAGCCGAAGGCATAGAACACCGCGGCCACGCATACCGCATCCCACAGGGTGGGAAGCGCCCTGTCGCGCTTTTCGCGGCGGCAGGCGGGGTACATGCACGCGGCAAGCACCAGAAGGAATATGATGTGGAAGGAACGCAGCTTCATGGCATCCATGGTGCCGAACACGGAGGCATAGAGCTGGAACAGGGAAAACACCACGCAGATGACGGCCAGCACGCGGGAAAACACCCCGTGGAAGCGCCGTGTGCGCGATTCCGTTTCCTTTTCCTCCACCAGGGCCTGCGCCCGTTCCTGTTCCTCCAGCGTCGCGGCGATCTCTTCCGCCGCCGGGACCTCATGTTTCTGATCCAGATTGTTGTCCATCAACTTCACCTGTGGAATTTTGCGACCCCCGGGGCCGCCCTTTCATCCGCGCCCCGCAAGGGTTCTGCAGGGCATATATGGAAAATGCTTATCGGCCGCAGCGCGGCGCTGTCAAGCCCGTTTCGCGCAGACAACGCCTACTTCCGGGCAGAAGAGCATTCGTCGATGAGGTAGAGAATGCTGCGGTAGGGCTTTGCGCCGTGCAGAGTCAGGCCCACCTCGCAGGTGCGGGAGGTGCTGAAGCCCTCTTCGCAGGAAGCAATCTGCTCCCTGAGGCCCGCAAGGGCGGCGGCGTTGAGTTCCGGGCGGGTAAAGCCCTTGTCGCCGGAAAAGCCGCAGCAGAAAATGCCCTCGGGCAGCACCACTTCCCTTGCGCACAGGCGCGCGGTTTCGCACAGCGCATCCACAAGGCCCATGGCCCGCGTGGAACAGGTGGCATGCACGGCCACGCGGCCGCGCTTCTGCTGAAACTCCAGCCGGGGCGCAAGAAAGCGCAGGGTGAACTCCACAGGTTCGTAGAGCGAAAGCCCCTTGTTCAGCGTTTTCTTCATACGGGCAAGGCAGGGGCTGGTATCGCACATCACAGGCCACTTCCCCTCTTCCGAAGCTTCCCGGAGCGCCGCGTCAAGATCGGCTGCACAGCGGGCGGCCTCCTCTTCCATGCCCTTGGTCTCAAAGGCCTTACCGCAGCAGAGCTTTTCCACCCCGGCGGGAATCACGGCCTCGTAACCGGCCTTTTCCAGAAGGCGCAGGGCCACATCCATGAGCGGGTCCACCCTGCGGCCGGAATCTCCGGTATAGCCCATGGTCCGCACCGCGCAGGAGGGGAAATAGACCACCTTTTCCCGCTGCGGCGCGCAGGGCGCGGGCACGGCGCTCCCGCCCGTGAGAAGCACCTGCTGAAAATCGGGCAGGGAAAGGCCCGTGAGCTTTCCGGCCAGTCTGCCGCTCTTCTCCGCCCCCTTGTGTCCAAGGGCGCCGTGGAGCGCGTGCGTGGCCGAAAGCCCCAGGGAAAGGACGCGTGTGACGGGAGCAAGGTTCTGCCGCACAAAGGAGGCGGCCTTCTTCTCCCTTTCGCTCAGGCGCTCATGACGCAGAGAGCGCATGAAGCCCGCCACGTCCAGCCCCAGAGGGCAGCGCGTGGAACAGAGCCCGTCCGTGGCGCAGAGATCAAGGCCCATGGAACGGAAGAACTCCTCCCAGGCCGCAAGGCGCTTCGTGTCGCCCGCCGCCTTCATGCCCGCCATGGCCCGCAGGGCGTAGATGCGCTGGCGCGGGCTGAGCCCCGTTTTTGCCGAAGGGCACACCGACTCGCAGAAGCCGCAGTCCACGCACAGATCCACGCCTCCGCCCACGGCGCCCACGAACTTGAGCTTTTCCAGATGGCAGAGCGGGCTGTCGTTCAGAAGGCATCCCCGGTTCAGGATGCCCGCCGGGTCCAGAAGCTTTTTGACGCTCTGCATGATGCCGTAGAGCTCATCGCCCCACTCGCGGCGGACAAAGGAGGCCACGGCCCGGCCCGTGCCGTGTTCGGCCTTGAGGGAGCCGCCGAGGCTGAGAATGAGGCCCGCCGCCTGCTCGATGAAGGAACCGAGCCGTTTCACGTCGCCTTCATCGCTCAGCCTGAGGGGTACGGTGCAGTGCAGGTTGCCGTGCATGGCATGACCGTTCACGCCGGAACGGGAAAAGCCCAGCTGCTGAAGAATGCGCACAAGGCCCCGGCTGGCTTCGGGAAGGCGCTCAAGGGGCACGCAGTAATCCTCCACATAGGCGTATTCCTCGGGAAGACGCGTGCCGGCAAGGGCGGGAAAAAGCGCGCGGCGTATGTCCCAGAGCTTTTCACATTCCTCTGCCCCGGTCACGAAGCCGAGTTTCGCCAGGGGCTTTTTCTGAAGCATGATGGCGTCAAGCTCCCTGATGTGACCGGCAAGTTCCGCCTCATCCGCGGCGCGGGCCTCCACCAGCAGGGCGCAGTTGTCGGAACTTTCGCCCTCTGGGGTGAAGCTTGGCGGAAAGCCCGGAATCTTTGCCAGAGAGCGCAGGGAAATATCGTCCAGAAATTCCCCGGCGTAGAGTCCGTGGCCGGAACGCATGGCAAGCACGGCCTCCATGGCGTCGTCCATGGAGGAAAAAAGGGCCATGGCCGTGGCGCGCCTTGTTCTGAGGGGCAGCGTTTCCAGCGTCACGGAAAAAATGAAGCCCAGCGTGCCTTCCGAACCTATGAGAAGGTGCGTGAGCATGTCGAGGGGGTCCTCAAAGTCGACGAGAGCGTTCAGAGCATACCCGCAGGTATTGCGTATGCGGTATTTGCGCCGCACTTTTTCCGCAAGTTCCGGTGAGGCAAGAATCTGTCCGCGCAGCTGGCTCAGGCCCGCAAGAAGCGGCGCATGGGAGGAACGGAAGAGGCGCACGCTCTGTGCATCTTCCGTATTCACCTCCGTGCCGTCGAAAAGCACGAAGGTCATGCCGCGAAGGGAATGCCAGATATTGTGTTCCACCGTGCAGCCGAGCCCGGCGGCGTTGTTGGCCGCCATGCCGCCTATGGTGGCGGAAGCGATGGAGGAAGGATCGGAGGCGATGAAGCGATGGAAGGGGGCGAGAGCGGCGTTGATTTCTCCGCCCGTCGTGCCCGCACGGGCGCGCACAAGGCGGCCGTCTTCAAGGATGTCGAGGCCGCGCCAGGCAGGGCCTTTGAAGCGCAGGGCCACGTCTTCGGCGACACTCTGGCCGCTCAGCGAAGTTCCGCTGCCCCGGAAGGTGAGGGAAACGCCGCAGGAAGCGGCGAGGGAAAGAAGGGTCTTCAGTTCATCAAGAGAAAAAACATCAATAACGGCAAATGCCTGCGGCTCAAACGGGCCGGCATCCACGGAAAGAATCCGGGCCGGTGCCTCCCCGGTATGCGTCTGCGACCAGGGCAGAAGCTCCCGTACCTTGTTCAGAAAAACCTGACTTTTCATGGTGACCTCAGAAAGAAACAACACCAGCGGCGCGCTTTTGCGCACCCTTCTTCTGCCGGGGCCGCCCGAGGCCGTCTGCCGGAAGCGCTCCGCGCTCCGAAACAGCGGTCGCGCAGAGGCGACCCGCGCTTCTGCCCCTTTCCGCTCCTGGAACTCTGCAATGCAGGGGCCCGGAAATCAAAAAAGCCCCCTGCACGGATGCAAGGGGCGATTTTGCGACTGGTGGGTCACCGGAGACTCGAACTCCGAACCAATTGATTAAGAGTCAACTGCTCTACCAATTGAGCTAGTGACCCAGTGCATGAAGCGCAGGAACAGTCATAGCCGTGAGGGGCCTCCCCGTCAAGAAAAATTTTGCCTTTTTTAAAAAAAAAGTTTAGCTTGCCTCCCATGAAAAGGATGTTGCGCTTCATATTCCCCTTCGGGCTGCTGCTGGCCCTTTTTTTCGTCTTTCCGTGCGGGAGGGCCGCTTCTGCGGCATCCGACCTGCCCTACCGCTTTCATACGGAATGGGCCAAGCTTTCCGCCGTGGACGGAAGAACGCTCACGCCGCCTCTGGAAAAGAACACTTCCATGGCGGTGCTGTGGCTCATGCCCCAGCCCGGCTACCATACCTATGCCCATAACGGGGGAGATGAAGGCATACCCCTCACCGTAACGGTGCTTGCCGACGGCGAGCCCCTCAGCCCGGGCAAGGTGCAGATCCATTATATTGCCGGGACGGAAACCTCCCTGCCCGATGGGGGAAAAAGCTTTCTCTACAGCGGCGTGACGCCCGTGTTTCTCGTGTTCCGCGAGGTGGAATCCCGCGCGGTGACGCTGGACATCTCCCTTCTGGCCTGCTCCGACCAGCACTGCCAGCCCGTGCACACGCGCATCCTTCTGCCCACGGCCCCGGCGGAACTTCCCAACGCGGCGCAGCAGCCCTGGTTCCAGCAGTTTCTGGAAAGCCCCGCCTGCTGCGAAGAAGGCGTGGTGCCGCCGGAAGTGCCTTCCCTGCCCGAACTTCCCCGCGATCCGGCCGCCGAAAAGCATGCCGACCTTCTGCCGGACGCGCCCACGTCGGTATTTCAGAAGCGGGCCAAACTCAACGCCGCGCCCGCCGTGCCCCTGCCCTCGGCCGTTTCCCGCGCCAGACCGGAAGGCTGGTCCCTTACGCCCCAGCATCTGGAAGGAAGCTTCCAGATCGACGGCTGGCCCCGCGCCGTGGGCCTCGGCCTTCTTGCCGGGCTTCTTCTGAATTTCATGCCCTGCGTGCTCCCCGTGCTCACCATGAAGTTTTCCATACTGCTCGACAATGCGGAAAACTTCGAGGAACGCCGCAGAACCATACGCGAACACACCATCTTCTTTGCCGCGGGCATTGTGGCCTGGTTCACGCTGCTTGCCATCATCTCCGGCCTTACCGGCATTTTGTGGGGGCAGCTCTTCCAGAGCAGCGAGGTGATCTTCCTCATGCTGCTCATCGTGTTCTGCATGGGGCTTTCCATGTTCGACGTGTTCCACCTGCCCGTGCTCGACCTGCAGACGCATCACAGCTCCTCCCCGCGCATGCAGGCCTTCAGCACCGGCATGTTCACCACGCTTCTGGCCACGCCCTGCAGCGGCCCCCTTCTCGGCGGCGTGCTGGCCTGGGGCATCACCAAGCCCCTGCCCGTGCTCATGACCATCTTTGCGGCCACGGGCGTGGGTATGGCCGCGCCCTATGTGGCCCTGGCCTGCTACCCGCGGCTGGTGCGCTTCCTGCCCCGGCCCGGCGCGTGGTTCAGCGTGCTGGAAAGAGTGCTCGGCTTTCTGCTCATGGGCACGGCCATCTATCTTTTCTCCCTGCTGCCCCCGGCGCTGCACGTCAAAACCCTCATCACCCTTCTGGTGGCCGCCACCACGGCATGGATATGGGGCCGCTGGGGAAGCCTGCGCGGTTCCATCACAAGGCGCATGTTCCTGGGCGCGTTTGCCTTCGGGGCCATCTTCCTTTCCGGCTTCTGGGCTTTTCTGCCCGCACAGAAGGAAATCGTGCCCTGGGTGGAATTTTCCGAGGAAACGTTCCGTGAGGATCTCGGGAAAAAGGCCATGATCGTGGAATTCACGGCCGACTGGTGCCCCACCTGCAAGGTGCTGGAACGCACCACCCTTGCCGCGCCCAACCTGCTGCCCATACTCGATCAGTATTCCCTCACCGCCGTGAAGGTGGACATGACCTTTAAAAACGACGCGCATCAGAAGCTGCTGCGCGCCCTGAACAGCGCAAGCATTCCGCTGCTCGCCGTGTTCCCCGAAGGGGAAGGCGCGGAAAGCCCGGTGATCCTGCGCGACATCTACACCACCACCGATCTGCACCTCGCCCTGCGCCAGGCAAAGATCCCGCACAAGCGCATGGTGGAAATGCTCAACCCCGTGAAACTTCTCAGTCAGCCCCGGGAGTAGGCCGGAAGGCCCTCCCCTCACCCTGAACACTCTGAACACAAGGTTTCTTCATGAACACGATCAAGACCCTTCCCGAATTCGCCACCCTTTCCGAACTGGAAATCAACGCCGCCCTCGACGCCTACGACGATTCCGTTGAAGAGGAACATTCCAGCTGCGGCGGCGGTGAGGAAAACGAACCTGCGCCCGCAAGCCCCGTGGTGGCCGAAGTGTTCCGCCTCATCCGCGCCTATACCGACCGCATGAACACCCTCATCACCGAAGCCAAGGAAAAGAACAGGGAACTGCCCGAAAACTTCCTGGCCGACATGCTCGCCTATGAACCCGAAGCCCCCATTGAAAGGGTGGCCTTCGACTTCGTGACCGACGCCATTCTCGATGAGGAAGAGGACGACGAAAACTGATTCGCTCCGGCAAAACCGTTCCGAAAAAAAGAGGCCCCGCATACGCGGGGCTTCTGCGTTTAAAGACAGGCGCGGCCTGCGCCTGCGAGAGGAACTTTTTCAGAAAAAACTCTGCGTGTCTCGCGCCGCTTTGCCGAAACGGCGCTTCTGCGCGCAGAAGCCTCCCCTGCGGACTCGGCGCGCAACAACATCCCGGCGCCTGCGGGGTGCCCCGTTCCTTCATGCCCCTGCGGGGCACCGGCGGCCTGAACGCTTCAGCAAAAATACGGGCTTCCCTCGCCTTCCGGCCATGCCTGCACCGGAAGGGACGCCGCAACTTTCCCTGTACGCAGGGGATGCGTCTGCCACAGCCTGCCCGTCCACCGGCAGCATGAACCATCCTGTACTCATGGGGCGCCCGGGATTGCGCCCTCTTCCCGCCTCACGTCTGCAAATCCCCCTGCGCACATGGGGCGCCCCGCGCATCATGCCAAGAGACGCGGATGCGGAAAAAATCCCCTGCGCCTGCAGGGTGCCCCGCCTCCGCCATTTTCAGACGACTTTTCCCCAAAAAAATCTTCGTATGCGGGGTGCCCCGTTCCTTCATGCCCCTGCGGGGCACCGGCGGCCTGACTCATCCATGCAGCCTACCATGACCTGCCTCGCCTTGCGGGGACACGCTGCCTTTTCCGGCATCGGCAAAAAACGCAGGCCTGCCATGGGCGGCCCTTTCCGCAAAAAAACTGTTTTTCCGATATATTGAGGAAGATTTTCGCCTTTTCTGGGCCATGAACGCGCAAAACGGGCGAAAAAAAAAGCCGCACAGGGCGGCTTTATGGGATCCGGCGGCCGGAGCTCTTCCATGGGGGGGGGAAGGGGGGAAGAGCCCCGGCAGCCGGAACATGTCACGGCGCAGGCCGGGGCCTTTGCCGCATGCACAAAGACCTCAGCGCAGCCATTCCCTGTTCACCACGTTCTGGGGACGGCCTTCCTTATAGCAGCGTATGTTCTCCAGGGTGATGGATACGATGTTGCGGCGCGCGCCGTCGGTCATCCAGGCAAGGTGGGGCGTGATGAGGGAATTCGGGGCGGAGAGCAGCGGATCATCCATGGAAGGCGGCTCCTGCTCCAGCACGTCTGCGGCAAAAGCGCCGAGCCTGCCCTCGCGCAGGGCTTCGGCCACATCCCGGCCCCGCACCACGGGCCCGCGCGCGGTATTGATGATGATGGCCCCGGGCTTCATGAGATCGAGATTTTCCCGGCACACCAGGCCGCGCGTCTCCTCCGTGAGGGGACAGTGCAGGGAAAGCACGTCCGCCCGGCGGAACAGTTCCTCCTTCGACACGAACTCGAAAGGCTCATAGCCCGGCGCAGGCACGGGCCTGTGGGCGCATACCGCAACCTTCATGCCGAAGGCGTGGGCTATTTCCGCCACGCGCCTGCCCAGATTGCCGAAGCCGAACACGCCGAAGGTCTTTCCCGTGAGTTCCACCTGCGGCGTGAGGGAATAGCAGAAATCGCCGCAGCGGCCCCAGTCGCCCCGGCGCACGCTTGCATCGTGCAGGCTCGTGCGGCGGCACAGTTCCAGAAGCAGGGCAAAGACATGCTGCGCCACGGCGTCGGTGCCGTAGGCCGGGGTATTGCACACCACAATGCCCCGCTCCCCGGCGGCCCGGGAATCCACCACGTTGGTGCCCGCCGCGGTGACGGCAATGCAGCGAAGGTCGGGCAACGCGTCCATGAGTGCCGCATCCATCACAATTTTATTGATGACCAGCACTTCTGCTCCTGCCGCGCGCTCCCGCACCTCTTCGGGGGTGGAGCTTTCAAAGCACGTCCACACATCCGGCCCGTCCGTCGGCCAGGGGAAAGGCAGGCCCGCCTGCAATGTTCTGCCGTCCAATACCGTTATGTTCATGACCGCTTCTCCTTGGATTGCGTACCTGTTTCCCCGCAAGGCACCGCACAGCCCCGGCAAAAGCGCCGGACCCGCGGAAGGCGACCTGTGCACGGGCAGAAAAAAACCAGACATTCCGCGCCGCCCGGCGACGCGGAACACAAAACCTTCTCTTCTGCTTGTGCCACAGCCGCGGCCCGGGGGCAAGAGCGCTTTTTCTCCTCTTGCATGGCTTGTGCTGCTGTCCTATACTTGCCCAAACTTTTTGAAGGTGACCTTTCATGAATTTCCTGCCTCTTTACAGCCTCAAGCTCCGCAGTCTCGTTGTTTTCCGCAACATCCTTTCCGACCCCGTCGTTTCCCGCCTTCAGGCCCTGCTCGACGCCGATGTGGCCGACACCTCTTCCGGCGTGGACGCCTACTGCGCCTTTGCCTCCGAGCTGTTCGCCCGCAACGACGACTGGAGCGCCTACCTGCTCAACCTTCTTCTGGAGGATGAAAACATCTACATGCGCGCCAGCTGCGGCAGCACGCCTGTTTCCTCCTGCCTTTCCGAATGCCTGGAACATGAACTGAAGTTCCTCCAGGAACTTTCCACCTTCAACGGCGAGGCCATACGCGGCCGCCTGGCCTATACGGGCTTTCTGCCCCGCTGGAAGACGAGCGAACTCGACTTTGCCAAGGCCTACCATGAACGCATTGCGGGCATCCACATCACAGGTTACGGCATGTTCGCGCGCTACCGCATGTTCACGGTGAAGGACGGCCATCTTGTGCCGGTGCGCCACCCCGACCCGCAGACGCTGGACCAGCTCCCCGGTTACGAGAGAGAACGCGCCAAGGTCATTGCCAACACCGAGGCCCTGCTTGCGGGCAGGCCCGTGAACAACGTGCTCCTGTACGGCGACGCGGGCACGGGCAAGAGCAGCACGGTGAAGGCCATTGTCAACGCCTACTGGAACAAGGGCCTGCGCCTTGTGGAAGTGAAGAAGAATCAGCTCTACCAGATTCCCGACATCACCGAGGCGCTTTCCCGCAACCCGCTCAAGTTCATTCTGTTCATCGACGATCTGAGCTTCAGCAGCAACGACAACGACTTTGCAGCGCTCAAGGCCATTCTGGAAGGAAGCGTGAACGGGCACAGCGGCAACTTTGCCGTGTACGCCACGAGCAACCGCCGCCACCTCATCAAGGAAAGCTGGGAAGACCGCAACGGCAGCGACCTGCACGAAGGCGACACGCGGCAGGAACTCATGTCCCTTTCCGCGCGCTTCGGCCTTACCGTCACCTTCTTCCGGCCGGACAAGGACCGTTATCTCGACATCGTGCACAAGCTGGCCGCCCAGTACGGCATCGACATTCCGCAGGCTCAGCTCGACATCCGCGCCGAAGCCCACGCCACGCGCAACGGCGGGCGCAGCCCCCGTGTGGCCAAGCAGTTCATAGAACTGACCAAATCCGGCATATAACGCTTCCGCCCGCAGACATGATCTGCGGGCGTCCTTTTTCCGGAGCCTTCTTATGAAGCACCTTCCTCTTTTCTGCCTTGCCCTTCTCTGCCTTGCCGCATGCAGTACGAAAACCACGAGCAGCGTGGTTGACTACGACGCCGCAGGCGACCCTGTTTCCACGCAGGTTCACAGCACCCGCACCAACGATACGGCCGACACCGCCCGCGCCATAGGCAGGGAAGTGAAGGACGGCGTGGTTTCCGGTTACGAATGGACGCGGGACAAAACGCTGGAAGGCTATGAGTGGGTGAAGGAGAAAACATCGGGCACGCCCGCTGCTCCGGCAAAGAACTAGACTCACATTTTCCCCGTTCAATGTGACCTTGTCAAACTGAAATTGTACTTTTCACACTAAATATTGCTCTCACTCACAAATATTGAGAAGTATCATATTATCTCCATTATCAAAATTCTGTGCAGATGAAAAACAGCACCAGAAAATTTTCTTGAACAGAAAAATATTTTGCGATAAAAATATCCATGTAGTAAATACCCTTAGCATAAAAGGAAAAAATATGGCCAATCTTCAGGAAGACTATTCGTATAGTACCGGCGTCAGTATAGATCCTGAAGCCATTATTCACCAACTTCGAGACACGTTGAAACGATATAAATCTGAAGATATCATACGAGAAATTATACAAAATGCCGATGATGCGGAAGCTCGGCAACTTTTCTTCTTCCTGCTCCAGGAAGGTGAACGCTCCGGCATTCATCCGCTTTTGCGGCATCCCGCTATTCTAATCTTTAATGATGGTCCACTCAAAGAAGATGATGTAAAAGGTATCACTCGACTTATTGGAGGAACTAAAAAAGAAGATACTACTAAGATAGGACGTTTTGGCCTAGGTCTAAAAAGTCTCTTTCATATCTGTGAATCTTTTTTCTTTGCTCCATACAAGCCTGAAGACTCTACATTAAAAGGAAAACTTTTTGATCCTTGGATTGATATCCGCAATACGCGTCGATTTGAACAACGCTTGCCACATTGGAATAACGATCAAGTAAACAATGCATTAAATTTTATACATAAATCTTTAGAAAGTATTTTTAATGATAAATTTAAAAATTGCTTTTTTATATATATACCATTAAGAAATATTGATTTTGATTCAAATTTTATAAAGATAAGAGAAGAATATTTTACACAAGAATCTTTTAAAGATAAAATTCTGGATAATATTATAAATGGAATAGTGTTATCTCTGTCGCAATGCACTTCTTTGGAAAAGATAGAAATCTGTTCTTCCACATCATTATTCTCATTAGATAATTTAAAACCTATTTATCGCGCAGATATCAAAAGAAAAAATGCTTTACGCAGGCCCAATAGACAAGATAGCGATTTTAAAGAGATCTTTTCCAGTAGCATTGATATTATCAAAAAGGATACAAATGAGCACTGGGATTGTCTTGGCATAAGTCGTTTTGACCCCAAAAATAGCATCACAGAACTTCAAAACAAAAATGACTGGCCTAAAGTAGGACTTGAAGAAATACCGGAAAAAGCGCTGCCTCATGCTGCTATTACGGTTCTCCACAAAAAAAATCCCTCTCCGCTTTCTCTGCGCTGGGCCTGTTTTTTGCCTCTCGATGATCATATGTCTACGCCCACCTCTCATTCTGAAGAGACAAAACTAGGTTCACATCTCCGCTACACCATTGCAGATTCCTCCATTAATGAAACATGGGAAGTCTTATTGCACGGGTATTTTTTTCTTTCCAGCGATAGAAAAAACATTTTTGGCATTACTGAAGAAGGAAATCAAAGCATAGAAGCCACGTGGAATACCACTTTAGCCCAACGCATTCTTTTTCCTCTATTGCCCGAAGTCATAAAGCAGCTTATTGATCAAAATCCACAATATGAATCAATCATCAGTGCAATATCCAGATGGGAAGGCTTTCAAAGGTTTTATGAGGCATTAACATCAAAATGTCTTGTAAAGCTTGCATTGGATAATCATTGGGAATTACACGAAGAAGCTGTGTATATGATTCCTGAAAAATTTCCCCCTCAACTAAAAGCATGGATGCTGGAAGAAAAGCAAACTTTTGCCCTTTTGAATAAGGGAATATATCATAAGCAAAAACACGTGCACGATTGGGATGAAAAAATATTTTCAAATCTATGCTCTTCCCTGCCCTCTGCTCCAGGTGCAATTACGTTATCGGACGTGGATTGGATTACAACATTTATTAAAAGTATTGACTTTCAAAAAAATCACAGACGCTGTCTGAAGCTTTGGTTTCAGCGCCTTTTAAAAAATAAATTTTTCTCAGATAAAATATCAAAAAACATCGACAGCAGTACAAAAAATCAGATACGGAACAATATTTATGCGCTTGCAGATACATGGTTGCAAGGATATGTTTCCTATGTACCAATGCAAACAGAAGCGGCGTTACGGGATATTGCTAATGACAACCCTTCCCTTCTTGAACCCTGCCTTCTGCTGCCGCGCCCCGACAACAAACAGGATATACTCTCCGATGATCAGCGAAAAGAGCTGCTTACTTTTCTGGGAAAAGAAAGGTTGCATGATCTTGCTCGACAACCTGAAGCAGATATCGTATTGGCCGATCACCTTCTCCAGAAACAACCTTCTGCAGATCTGTTCAATCTGCCCATCTACCGCATAAAACTCTTCTCTCAGGGCACGCAGAAGGAAGCTGCCCGAAGTTTTCAGGCTCTGCAGGAACAGAGTAAAAAAAACTTACTCTTGGCTTCTGAAAAAAATCTGTTTCCAGACAGCATACTGGAGCAGATTTCCCTGGCGTTACGCTCTGAAGATGTATGGCTTTCTCGTAAGGAATATGCTTTTGTCTGTACCACAGGAAAGGAGGCCTTATTTTCCGCGATAGCATCCAATGAGCTTTCCGACAACCGCAATATCCATAAACAGCTGTTTGATACTTTCATAAAAGATGAAATATATGAAAAATATAAAGAATTCCACCATTATATTGATGCATTAAAAAAGCTTATCGCTGGGAATATACCTATTGAAGGAAAAAAATTTGTATTATCATTAAAAGAAGAAGAAGAAGAAGAAGAAGAAGATCTTAGTCATTACTATATTTTTATCAATAGTCAAGAGTACTCTGATATATCCGAAACAAAAAAAACAAAACTCAATATTATCAATGAAAATGATATCCGCTCAGACAGAATCAAGCATATTCTTCTCAGTGAAAAGCCATGGGAATCATGGAAAAAATTAAAAGAATTATGTAGCTCATATAAACAAATTCCCGACGGTCTTGAAGAGGCTTTCAGAGAAAAAGCATGGGTACCGTCCTTATCTGAACCCCAAGGATATGCTCCGTGCCATATTTTCATCAAAGAACTTCCTTCTATAATACAATCTCGGTTACCCTCCTCCTGGACAACACAAGACCGTCTTTTGGGAGAGTTCCGTACACAGCTTTCAGATTTAGACAGAGAATGGATCGTCGACATTCTGAGCAAACTCCAAAGTTCTGTCCATCTGGATACAGGAAAAAAACAATTTATCGCCCTTCTTCAAGAGTGTGATTTTTTCCCCCCCTGCAAATTCTTTCCGCCGCACCTGCAAGACCTCGTCTCCACAGTAAAGCACCTGAGCTTTCTTGCCAGCTTTATGGACGATTCCGAAGAAGGCGTTCTGCTCAAGGATTTACTCTCTCTGGAAGAACTCTCCCCGGAAATCCTGATCAAATTTCAAGCATCCTCGGAATTTGATACACGCTCCTGCCGCTACGACCTTATCCTAAATGCGGCATCTTCAGCCGGTGAACGGATTCGCCCAGTCATGAAGCACTATGCGAATTTCGTTGATGCCGTCTTCACACACGATCCGTTGCTCTTTACACGTAATTACACTTTTCCTACACAAAAGCCCAGCGTATGGAAACATGGCAATCAAATTGCGGCAACAAACTGCAATCATAAACCTGAGTATCTCCCAGATAAATATATATGGGAGATCTACCATGCTCATATAAAAAATGAAATATTATTAAATAGTGCAGAAATAAATAAATACAATATTAAAAAATACTTTAACACACCTTTTTGTAAATTTGAATATTATAGAATTGCTTGGTTTTTACTTCTTATATCAGGAAAAAATGAGTCAATACTGTCATTGGCAAAAGAATTTGAAGAAAAAGCATATAAAAGTTTTCAAAACATAGGAAAAAAAGAAATAAAAATAAGTAAAATTAACGGTGATAATGATCTTGATATTGAACAGGAAAATCTTAGAAAATGTACAAACATAACTATATATTATCCTCAGGAAAAAATAAAAACTCTTGCGGGCAGCCTTTTTTCAGAAAAAAAACAAATAAAAAGTTTTTTTGTCGAACTCCCAACCCTCCAAAAAAAAATCAAACGCCCCTACGAATATCATGATATCGAGTATTATGATATCAAATTATACGCTGACAAAGAGGGGAGATGCCCTGCTACGAGTCAAGAAGAGTTTACAGCACTTCTCAAAGAATCCTTTTATCAATGGGGAGAATGTATTGATATAGAACAAGATAAACTTGATGATATATGGAATAATCACTCTCCAACACAACTTTCCTTAAGCAGTACTATTAAACTTTTAAAGGAAGATCTACGAACTATCCTTGAACAACTGCATCTTGAAAACCACCAATTAAAAGAACAGCAGAAGTTACTTCGTGAAGAGATACAATCTTCTGAAAAAAATAATAAAGCCATATCACAGGCAAAAGATAAGCTTTGGAATATTGCCAAAGATACCTCTGAAATTTACGAAGCAATTCTTAAAAAAATAGTAGACTACGGTTATCGTGAGAATGGTGTACTATTTGAATTGCTTCAAAATGCCGATGACGCATTACGAGATCTAAAACATCCTAATGATACGACAGTAACCATAGCCTTGGACAAGCGCACTTTGTCATTTTCTCATCATGGACGAGCCATTAATGATTGTCTTGATAATACGAACGCCTCAAAAAATGACCTGTACAGTATGCTGATATTGAATAGAAGTGAAAAAAATGAACATTCTTCAACAGGAAAACTCGGACTTGGATTCAAAAGTGTCTTCTTATTGTGTGATAATCCTGAAATAAAAAGCAAAAATCTTCATTTTGTCATAAAAAATGGCATGTTCCCTGAAGAAAATCTTTCAGAATATTCTATTGATGAAAGTACAACTTTCATAATCAACATAAAAAATACCATTCCTGATAATAAAATTGAAGAATCAATATTTTCACGATTTTCTGAAGCAAAACAACTACTTCCTGTCTTTACTCACAAAGTACGAAAAATAATTACTCGTATCAATGGAAAAGAACAATCTTTCTCTTTTCAACCAGATCAGAAAGGGCAAGGTTGGGCTCTTGATACCAATGCTCAGGTATTGTGTTTTTCAGACTCAGATTCAAAAATCCAATTAGCGCTTGCCTTAAAAAATCATTTACCGGCCTCCTTTCCTTCGGGAACACCACCGCTATGGCATACCATGCCTACTGTAAGCGGAACAGAGTGGGGACTCGGATATGCCATGAATGGCCCCTTCTCTCTGGATGCAGGACGATGCAACATTGCACTGGTAGAAAAAGACTTTAATGATCTCGATAAATTCGGTCATTTTCTTGGAAAGAGCCTGTGTGATCATAGTAAATTCATCCCTAAAGATATTAATAAACATGAATACTATCATAAGCTTTGGCAAACTCTCAGCACAGGTCTTGAAGATAGTAATTCTGATAACGAAAAAGATTCTTTGAAAAAAAAGATTCTCCTCCGCCTTCATGCTAATGGTAAGGGTCTTTCTTATTGGATAGAACATAGTAATGTACTTGGAAATGGTGTACCTGAACGATGGTCATGGCCTTTACACGCCAATTATACAACTAAATGGAAATCATATACATTTTCTTCAGATGAATCTAAGCGTCGTTTTTCCGATATGATACAAATATTTTTAGATAAAAAATACCCATCAACATTGTCGTACTGGCCAGTTGTTTCCTCAAAGTATGGACGCCGTTTAAAAGCTCTAGGCTTTAGTGTAGAAGAAATACACTCGGAGGAATTTTTTACTGCACTCTTTACACATATTGTGCCTCAAAAAGAGCTATCCCCCGATCTTTTTGGCTGTTTAAAAAAAATAAAAAATGATATTCCCCAGCATCTTTCCTATCCCTTCACCGTCCAGACTCAGGCTGGCTCCTTTCAAGACATACGACAGGTTCTTCTTCCTGCCTCACTTCGGCATAAACTGGGAGATATTCCTGGTATTGCCGACGAGATGCTCCGTGCTTCCTTTGCTCCTCAAGAAGCCTTGCTGGATGAACAATATATTCACGACAAACAAGATATTGAAATGTATATTCTTTTACGTAGTGGACATCAAGTTACGACGGAAACATTAAAAATATGGATTCTCAACCTTGATGATACAGAACAAAAAAAACTTGCTTTGAACTATCTTTTGGAAGGAGAACTCCGATTCAGTCTTATCTCTACCCTTTGTAAATCATACTCAGGCTGGATTCGAGAACTTCCTACTGTAGAAAATTTACTTCAGAATATGAAGGAAAAAACAGTAGAAAGTCATGAACAGTTGATTAGGTATCTCTTTCCCGATGCGTATCATCGTAACAACGATAATACGCATATAGAAAATAACATAGCATATTTTTGTAACAGTTGGGATAATTTTGAAGAACTTGTTACTGTTTGGAAAAAAAATAAAAAAAATATACAAAAACGTTATCTCGAAAAAACTTGGCCTGCTGAATTTCGAGATAGTCAAAAATTAAAAAAAGCTCTTGAGAACAAAGAGCGTGAATCTTGGCTTATGTTGTTACTTCTTGGTTATCTGCGAAGTATCGGAAGAAGTACTCCTGAAGCCTGTCGTAATTTTGCATCCAAGCTTTATTATAACTACACGCCTATCTTTAAAGAAGAAAAAAAGAAACATGATCCTGAATGGCTTCATCCTCTTACCGCTTGGCAGGATAACAATATAGAGAAGAATTCTTATGCAGAATTTATGAAGTGTTTTCCAGCTTTTCATCAACTTGGACGTTTTCTACTACAGTATCAGAATATTTTCTTCACAATTATGAAAACAAATTGGGATGGAAATAGTCTGCTTTCACTTTTTTCACCTCGTGCAGACGATGCACTCCATGGTGCAGGAAAAAATTTTGATGCTCCTCCTTTACCTCTGCGCATCGGAAAATATTGGGTCCTCCGAGAATTGGCACGATTAAACGTCAATGACTGCCAAAACACGGCATCCCCATCATTTTTTGAATTATGCTGGGTTCCTTCTCAGGATTTTCTTAATTATCTGAACATACAATACAACACAGAGGATGCAGACAGTCGACAAAAGCTTCTTGTTGAAGAGCTGAGAAAGATCAAAAAACTCGACTATCATTTTGATTACTGGTTCAATATAGCATATTTCAAAGAAAAGGAATAAACCTATGCTCCTTCATAAAAACGATTATGTGCACCATCCGCAGTTTGGGCAAGGACGAGTTCGTATGGTTGACGAAAGTACCGCCATCGTTCGCTTTGAATCTGGAGAGCTGCAAGAGTGTCTCCTGTCTCAACTTACCCGCCTTGCCAGTATCGAAGAGAAAGGGGAGGAACGGCATCTTGACCCGCCATTAGAAGCACTTGCCCATGCCATGGCTGCATGCATACGCTCCGTCAATGATGAATGGGGGGTCTTTTCTTCTTCACGCATCACTCTTTTGCCTCACCAGCTCTGGGTATGCCGCCAAGTACAGGAACGAATTCCCATGCGCTGGCTCATCGCCGATGATGTCGGTCTTGGAAAAACCATTGAAGCCGGACTCATTCTGTCCTCCTTGCAGGCTTCAGGTCGCCTGCGTCGCGTCCTTATCCTTGCACCTGCCAGTCTTGTTAATCAATGGCAAGAACGTATGTTCAATATGTTTGACCTGCGTTTTGACATTTATCGTTCGGAAAACGATACTAAAAAATCAGGCTTCTGGCATGGAAGTCGTGCCATTATCGCTTCATTGGAGACTCTGCGATCAGATACGAAGCAGCGCTGGCAACGCCTGCTTGATGCCGAAGGCTGGGATGTTGTACTTGTGGATGAAGCACACCGCCTCAATGCCGATGAACGACGTGGAGCGACGCTAGGATATGAATTAATATCTACACTTGAACAACATCAGAAAATCAAATCCATGCTCTTTTTTACAGGAACTCCTCATAGAGGAAAAGACTACGGATTTTTATCTCTTCTGTCATTATTACGATCTGATCTTTTTTATCCAAGACAAACTCTTGAATCTGCATTTAACAGTCTTTCACAAATAATGATTCGCAACAATAAACAAAAAGTTACAGATATGCATGGGAACAAACTATTCCATACTGTTCATATTTATAAAGAATACTATACCTATTCTGAAAAAGAAGCATTATTTTATGAACAGCTTACAAATTTTATTCTTTCAGGAAAAGCCTACGCACAAGATGCACAAGGCCAGAAACAGCGCGTTCTTATTTTTGTCTTGATGACATTGCAGAAATTGGCCTCAAGTTCTATTGAAGCCGTTCGCCATGCCCTGCAGAGAAGACGTGATCTTCTTCTAGCATCAGGCGATGAAACTTCATCCGCAGCCATTCCCGGCAATTTGGAAGAATCTCTTGAAGCCTGCGAAGATAATGCAGAAGAACAGGCGGCAGCCTACGCTACGACAGATGCCTCATACCGACTTCCTCATGAGATAACATCACTCCAGACTTTGATGGATTTGGCGGAGCCGATTCAGCAAGAAACAAAAATACGCACTATCATCCAAAAAATCCGTACCGACTATCCAAAAGAATCCATTCTTTTCTTTACAGAATATAAGGCAACACAAACTTTACTTATTAAAGCACTACGTCAGGAATTTGGATCGTCATGTGCCACATTTATTAATGGCGATGAATGTCTTATTTTTGAAAATAAAACCGGATCAAAGAATATAGAAACCGTATGTCGCCAGCAGGCGGCTGAAGATTTCAATAAAGGCAAAGTACGTTTTTTGGTTTCTACGGAAGCAGCAGGAGAAGGTGTTGACCTCCAGGAACATTGCCATGTATTGTTTCATATAGATCTACCATGGAATCCCATGCGCTTGCATCAACGCGTTGGCCGTCTGCATCGCTATGGACAAAAGCACCCCGTTCATGTGCATGTATTCCGCAATCCCGAAACGGTTGAAAGCCGTATTTGGGAATGCTTGGAAGAAAAACTCCAACGCATCACCCTTGCCTTTCAAGGTTCCATGGAAGATCCGGAGGATATGTGCCAGGCTGTTATCGGCATGAAACAACCTTCTTTCTATGCGAACCTATTTAGTGCCGCTCCGTCTGCAAACCGTGAAGGCTTACGTCAATGGTTCGACAGTCAGACTGTGACCTTCGGCGGTGACGACGCCATCTCAGTAGTAAAACGCATGTTCGGCACCGTACATCGTTTTGATTTCGGAACGGTTGCAGCCAATTTACCGCAAGTCGAACTTCATGATCTTTGCCCTTATCTCAAGCTTACCTTAACCCGCCATCAAAGGGCATGGAAAGCGGAAGGCGACCGGATGACATTTAAAACTCCAAAAGCATGGACTTCCGCTATTGGAATTGCTGACGAGTACCGTCTTGTGTTCTCTCGCGAACTTCCTTGTAAAGATGATGAAGACAGGGGCGGTATGGGGCTAGCCCCCATCAATCGAGCTGTTGAAGAAGGTATCCTGCTCCAGGCTAACTATAGTGTTTTGCGTGGTCTTACGGAGCCTATCTTCATTCTTCGAGTGCAGGATCGATCAACAGAGAAAAGCCATGCACGGCAACACATCTATGGTGTGGCAAAAACTCCGTCCGGGTGGAAAATCTATAAGGATTGGGAACTGCTCCTCTTTCTTAACACGTTTGCCAATAAATCGCGCCAGCTGAACAGCTCGTCGACGGCAGCAGTTCATCCATCCCAAAAAGATTTTGAACAAGCAAAACAATGTCTTTCCAACCAGCTGGAAAAATTCCATCTTCCTTTTAAAGTACCGTACATAGAAGACGTTGCCTGTTTCTGCATCGAAGAAAAGCAGGGGAGCGCTTAAAGCTCTCACTGTACTATCCCTAGCCATTACTCAGATACATGCTGAAGCTGCATTTGCCTTTTATAGACAAACTCCGTTGGCAAAAAAGTGTATACGGAGCCGAAGAACACGCTCTCACTAAGCCGGTGCCCCAGTGCGACAGAAAAAACAGGCCAGCCCTCTCCCATTCCGATGCAAATCAGGCTCTCTGGACGGACTTTGTATACAAAGAGCAACAGAACGACGAAAAAAACAAAGAAAGATCCGTGCTTCCTCGCCAGACAGCAACCAAAATCAGCCCCCCGGAGGAAAAAATCTGCCTCTCCTCCCACGGCTCGCGGCTGCCCTGCCGTCACGGGACGTCGGGGGAGAATATCTTCCCCGAAAACGCTTTCTTCTTCCCTCCGCTCCGGCGGGTGCGGGGCATCGCCCTGCCTTTCCCGCCTTTTCTCACTTCCCGCCTCAGCTCCGGGCCGGGGCTTCGCCGCCCGGCGGGAGGGCGAGGGCCTTTTCCAGGTTCTGGGCGAGGCGGAGGGTATGTTCGGCCCGGGCGGACACGCCGGAGCGGATTTTTCCGAGCACATCGAGGTAGGTGCGCAGGGCGGAAGCCTCTTCGGCAAGCACGGCGAGGGCGGGCACGAAGCCTTCGCTCACGGCCTTGCCGTAGGCGGAGGTAAGTTCCTCCATATTCTGGTTGAGCAGTTCCTCAAGGCGTCCGCGCTGTTCCTTCACCCATTTACGCACGGCCTCTTCCTTGCGTTCCATGAAGATGCGGCGGCAGCGGGAAGGGTTGCCCAGCTTCATGAGCGTCCACACCAGGCTTCCCACCACGGCCACGGGGAGCACGGCCCACCAGCCCATGTTTCCGAGCACGATGCCGAGGCCGAGACCGCCGCCGCGGCGTATGGCAAGGCCCACGGCGACGAGTCCCATTTTCTTCATCAACGAAGAAGCGTTCACGAGCCAGCGTTCCCGCTTGAAGGGCACCTCGCCCATGGACTGCAGATCCACGTCATCCACGGCCACGGCTTCGAGGCAGAGCACGGAAATTTCTCTCATGCGTTCGCCGAACTGGCGCAGTTTCTCATTCCAGTCCTTCTGCACGTCGCGGCGGCCGGCAAGCAGCTCTTCCAGGGATTCCCGGGCAATGCGGGGCACTTCCTCCTCATCGAAGCTTTTCCAGTTCTTCTGGCGGAACATGCCGGTATAGCCCAGGGTGTCGGCATGGCGGTTTGCGGCGTCCATGATGCGCAGAACAATGGTTTCCTGCCAGGAATCCAGGGCTCTTTCCTGTTCCTTGCGCCAGGCATCCATATCCACGGAAGCGGCGCTGGCCACGGACCAGGCCTGCGAAGAGCAGCTCTGCATCACGCTTTCCAGACGCTGCACATGGGTATGCAGAAGCTCCTCGTGGCGGATATCGGGCAGGCGGCCTGTTTCCCGTTCCAGCACCCGTGCGGCCTCTTCCCGGGCGGCGCGGGCGATTTCCGCCCCGCGGGCACGGATGCGCTCCTCGCGTTCGGCAACGTTTCTCTTCTTTGCCGAAGCGGCCTTTTCCACCAGAGCGCAGAGCTTCTGAAAATCATCACCTGCGCTCTGGCCCGCGATACGCCGTTCCATGGCCTCGCGCGCGTTCACCTCCACAAGACCGAGCACCTTCATGCCGGAAGAGGCGGCGCTCTGCATGAGCAGGTTTGCCCGCGCCATGGCATCGGCACGGCTCTGCTTCTCGTTCAGCCTGTCCACACCCGTGACCACACCGACCACGGAGGCGGCCCTGCCGTGACGGGCAAGCTGACGCAGAAGCTCCTGTTCCGAAGCCGATTCCGGCCTGCGCGCATCCATGACAAAGACAAGGCAGTCCGCACCGAGACATTCCTCAAAGGCAAGCACGTTCTGCACCGGATCGGTGGCATTGAGCCCGGGGGTATCCACCAGCACCATGCCGTGACGCAGGATGTCCGAAGGAAGTTCCACATCCACGCGGGCGGAAAAAAGGCTCTCCTTTTCCTCGGCGGAAAGAAAGGCGCGCAGTTCCCCGGCGGAACGGAGATGCTGTTCCCCCTGCTGCCCTGCGCCGTTTCTGAGCGCGGCAAGCCGTTCGACAAAGGCATCCTCATGCCCTTCGGAGGAGAAATAGGCCGCCATGCGGGCGCAGTCCTCCTCGCTCAGAAAATGAACGATGCCCGAAAATTCCCCGCCCCAGCAGAAACGCGCCACGGCCGCCGTTTCGGGCACGGATTCGCGCACCGGAGAATATTCCCCGGCAAGCAGCGCGTTGACCAGAGAACTCTTGCCGCGCTTGCCCTCGCCCACCACCACGACGGTGAAGGGCTGTTCGGCCATGAGGTGGCGGAAATCGGCAAGAGCGCGGGCCGTTTCCAGCGCGCCCGATTCCAGCGCATCCCGCTCAAGGGCAAGGGAGGCCTTTTCCGCCCCTTCAAAGCCCGCCGCCACGGCAAAATCCTCACGGCGGGGGGAAAACAGGGCAAAAATACGCTGCGCCCGCAATTCGCGCAGATAGCGCGCGGCCCCGCCGTACTGGTTCAGGGCCTGGGAGGCCATGTCCGTACAGACCGCGCCCGCTTCGGAAAGCAGGGTGGAAACGGCGTTGAGCGTGGGGGAAAGAAAACCCTTCCGGCGGGTGACGCGCTGGGCCACGCCCCCTTCCATGACCACGCGGGAGTCGTCCTCCCCCCTGCGGGAGGAAAAGAGCATCTGCCACCCTTCCACGGAAGGCATGTTGAGCATGCCCCTGTGCTTCGGGGCAGGTTCCTGCGGCGGCGGCACGCTCCCCACATGGTCGAACACGGAGGCGAAGGCAGGGGAAAGGGAACACACGGCCTCACGGTACAGCGCGGCCTTTTCCGGGCCCAAGGCGGCGATGTCCGCGGCAAGCTGACGGTCGGCGGCAAAATGTTCCGGGGGAAGGGGCGCGGCCAGAAGCGCGGCATGAAAGCGCGTCTGCAGCTCGAAGAAACGGCGCTCCGCCCCGGCTCTGGCGTATTCGCTCACCAGAAGATCGAAATCCGGGGAGAACACGGCAAAAAACGCCTCGGAAGCCCGGCTCCACGCCCCGGCGGAAAGCCTGCCCCTGTCCTGCGCGGCGGAGGCGAGAAGAAGAACGAGCCTGTCTTCCGAAGAAAGCTCGGGCGGCGCGGAATCCGGAAGAGGCGGCATGATGTCCGCAGCCGTGACGGCAAGGTCGATAGTATCGGTATGTTTTTCCATGTCACGCTTCCCCGAAGGCTGAAAAAGGGAGGCCGCGCCTGCGGAACATCACTCCAAGGGCGCCCATGCCGCATGTTCCGGACGGAAAAAAGGCCCGGAGCACGTTCCCCGTCGACGACATGAACGCAAAGGCGATGCGGGAACGCATGCCCGCGCCCGCCGCAGAAGGGCAGACGCCTCTTTTCCGGGGCAGGCGGGCGGCGCCGCGTTTGCAGAAACAGATTGCAAATATCATCAATACTCATGATACGCCACTTTTCCGCCGGAGTCCATGGCCTGATCCTCCCCGCCGGGCCGCATGCAGAGAAGCTGCGCATACGGCGCGGGGCCGGGCGGAAGAAAACAAAAAAAGAGCCGGCTCTCCGAAGGAAACCGGCTCTGAAAACGACGAGGGAAAAACTACTTGTGGTAGATCTTCACCAGGTTGGTGCGACGACGCATTTCACCGGGGGCATATTCGCCGGCGGTGATGACCACGTCCTTGCCCATGGGGAACTTGTTGCTCGTGGCAATGAAGTTCTGCACGCGGCGCAGGTGGGAAATGCTGCTGTCGCTCACGGGGATGCAGTAAGGCTGCACGCCCCACACGAAGTTCAGCGCATGTTCCACGCGGGAGTTGGAGGTCAGGGCGTAGATGGTCTGGATGGGACGGCATTCGGCGAGCATGCGGGCGGAGCCGCCGCTCACGGAGTGGGCCACGATGGCGCAGGCATCTTCCGTCTGGGCAAGCAGGCAGGCGGTGTAGGCAAGGAAGCGGGAGGAGTCCTTCTCGTCCTTGGGAGCTTCGAGCTTGCGGGTGGAGAACATGTATCTTTCCGCCTCATCGGTGATCTTGCGCATGTAGCGCACGGCCTCGATGGGGTAGTTGCCGGCGGCGGTTTCGTCGGACAGCATGACGCAGTCGGCGCCGTCGAGCACGGCGTTGGCCACGTCGGTCACTTCAGCACGGGTGGGCACGGGGGTGTTCACCATGGAAAGCAGCATCTGCGTAGCCACGATGACGGGCTTGCCCGCACGGTTGCAGGTGTTGATGATATGCTTCTGCAGGGCGGGAAGTTCGGGCATGGGGCATTCCACACCGAGGTCGCCGCGGGCCACCATGACCACGTCGGTGGCTTCCACAATGGCGTCGAGGTTTTCCACAGCGGCGTTCTGGCGTTCCAGCTTGGCCACCACGGGGATGTCGTCGCGGCCGTAGGAATGCAGCAGAGCCTTGATCTGATGCACGTCTTCCACAGTCTGCACAAAGGAAATGGCCACGGCGTTCACGCCGAGTTCCATGCCGAGAGCCAGCTTTTCGCGGTCCTGATCGGTGATGGCGGGCAGAGCCAGAGACTTGCCGGGCAGGGCAAGACCCTTGCGGGAGGAAATGGCGCCGCTTTCCTGGGCCACCATGACGAAGCGTTCCTCTTCCACCTTTTCTTCAATACAGAAGCGCAGGCCGCCGTCGGCAAGCACGAGGGTGTCGCCGGGCACGAGAGCGGCAAGAATACGGGGATGATCGAAAGGAATGAAGGGAAGTTCTTCCTTTTCCTTGCGTTCGCGGCCGAGAATGAGCTTGTCGCCGCGGTGCAGTTCAATGCGGCCTTCGGGCAGAATGCCGATGCGGATCTTGGGACCGGGCAGGTCCTGCATGATGGTCAGAGGACGACCGCATTCCTTTTCCACATCGCGGATGTTGGCAACCACGTTGCGGAAAAAGTCGGGATCGCCGTGGGAGAAGTTCAGACGAAAGACGGAAACGCCCTCTTCGGCCAGCTGAGCGATCTTTTCGCGTTCGCAGCTGGCAGGACCAATGGTGGCAACAATTTTGGTACGCATATGCACTTCCTTAAAAAACGAATGACAGACTTGTCCTGTGAGGAAAAAACCCGCATTCCCCCGGCGTCCGTCGTTGTTCGGGCAGTCTGCCCTTTTTTTGGAAAAAAGTCGAGAGGCAAAGGGCTTCACTCATGACATCATGGAGAGGGTGCGCTGTCAATCCCCCGCAGGCCGGAGGCGGCCGCGGCGCGCGCCCGGGCGTGGTGCGCCCTCCCCTGCGATGCACCCTTTTTCCGGGAACATGCGGCCAGAAACTGCCGCAGAAATAGAGCCTCCGCCTTCTTTGCCGTACCGCGGCATATCGCCGGAAGAGCCGCGGCTCCGGGGAAACGTTTTCCGCGCCGCCCTCCCTTTTTCCCCACCGCTCAGGGACCGGAAAAAAACGAAGACGTGCCTTTTAAGGATGTACCCCGCGCTCTGGAACGGAATCCCTCCCCTTTTTCCCACCCTGCGGGGCTTTTCTCCCCCCTGCGCCGGGGGCGGCTCCTCCCCCATG
>NZ_CALUWY010000023.1 GCF_944324615.1 uncultured Mailhella sp. | reverse complement strand
ATGGCGGCCCTCGGCCAGAACGTGATGAACCAGTTCATTCCGCTGGTGCCCCGCGTCTGGCGCAGGCGCATGAGCAGCCCGCTCTTTTCCGCCCGCGGCCCGGCGCTGGGCATGGTGAGCATTTATGAGAGCCTGCATCTGGACAGAAACGCCCCGGCGCATCTCTTCCTGCCCGTGAGCGGCGACATTTCCGCTCAGGGCGTGCTGGAAGGCCGTGTGCCTGCGGTGCTCTATTTCCCCGGCTGCGGCGGCAGTCTCTTCTATCGCCGCATTGCGCTGGCCTCCATTGCGCTCATGATGTACGCGGGCGTGCCCGTGGTGCTTCCGGGCAGGCACCTTTGCTGCGGCTATCCGCTGCTTGCCGCAGGCGGGGCCGAAAAGTACGAGGAAAACCTCGAACGCAACCGGCAGGTCATCGCCGCCACGCTGCAGGCTGCGGCCGAAGCCGGTTTCGACGTGAACATGCTCATCACGGCCTGCGGCTCCTGCCGCGATTCGCTCATGCGCCACGGCCTCACCGGCCTGAACGGCGACGTGCTGGCCCACAACGACATCGTGCAGCTTCTGGTGGACCGCCTGCCCCACGGCGTGGAAGTGAGCGATGAGCGTATCATCTACCATTCCTCCTGCCATCCGGCCTGGTCCGGGGTGAAGGCCACCAAGGACGGCGGCAAGGTGGCAAGGGCCCTTGAGCGCATCACCGGCGCATCCATACTCATCAATCCCGGCTGCTGCGGCGAATCCGGCACGGGCGCCTACACCTGCCCGGACATCTACAACACCCTGCGCGAGCGCAAGCGCGAACGCCTGCAGAGCGCTCTTGCCGGCTACAAGGCCGACGCGCCCATTCTCGTGGGCTGCCC
This sequence comes from uncultured Mailhella sp., assembly GCF_944324615.1. Classification (GTDB taxonomy): domain Bacteria; phylum Desulfobacterota; class Desulfovibrionia; order Desulfovibrionales; family Desulfovibrionaceae; genus Mailhella. The sequence continues at coordinate 40,634 of NZ_CALUWY010000023.1, read as the reverse complement.
TTCCTGCAAAATAGGCATCGCCCGCACGCTCATGACCATGGACATGAGCCATCCTGCGCGCGGCAAGGACAAGCCGAGGGAGGACAAGCCCGTCATCGACACGCACCGCCCGGTGCTGCACAATGCCGAATGGCTGGCCGAAACCCTGCTCGGCAAGAACTGGCTTTCCACCTTCAAGGCGCAGGCTTCGCGCACGGAAGGACATCCCGGCGTGCGCGTGGTGTGCATGGAAGAGAAAAAGCGCTGACGCATCCCTTGCGGTAAAAAAGCCCCGGCAGGCCTTTCGCCTTCCGGGGCTTTTTTTGCTGTCTCGGCAGAAGACGGCTGCGCGGAAAACGGCGGAATGCGCGGCGGTACTCTCCGGCCGGAGCAGGGAGGAGCGCTCCTTTCCGGGAAAAACGGCCTGTTATTGTCATTGACCTCTCATGAGGCCTCTTCCAGCATGGAACAAAACTGTGAGGAGGATGGTATGAGAGCATCATGGAAAAGCGCGGTGCTTCTTCTGCTGCTGTTGCTGGGGACCGTTCCCGGCCGGGCGGAAGCGGCAGGCGCGGCGGAGCCTTCGGGCGTGGCTTCCCTGAACGGCTATGTGTGGGAACGTTCGGCCCCTCAGTCCCGGCTGGATTTTCTTCTCGGGGTGGAATGCGCCCTGGCCATGGAATCGGCGCTGGCACAGGCTGCGCAGAACAAGGGGGAGAGCGTCACGCTTTCCCTGTTTGCCGACGGCTGGCAGGCGGCTCTCGGCAGCGTTACAAGGCCGGAGCTGGTGCGCCGCATCGACGCATTCTATGAAAAGAACCCCGATCAGAAAAACCGCCATGTCTTTGATGTGATATGGACGGAAATGGTCGTCCCCGGGCTGAAGGCGCGGCCCTGAAGCGGATGCACGGGCCCTCAGGTGCGCAGAAAATGCGTCCTTTGCAGGATGTACGGAACACAGACGCCCGGAGAGGGCGGAAGAAGGAGTTGGCATGAAGCGATATATGGCTGCGGGGGCGGCGCTTTTTCTCTGCGCCTCCCTGGTTGTTACTTCCACGGCCTGCACGAACATGAACAGAACCCAGCAGGGCGCGCTTTCCGGCGCAGGCGTGGGCGCTCTGGCCGGGGCGGGCATTTCGGCCATAGCCGGGGGGAGCGGCACCATGGGTGCGCTCATCGGCGGCGGCATAGGAGCGCTGGCGGGCGGCATCTACGGGCACGAACGGAGCCGCTAGCGTTTGCCCTTTGTGGCGGTGAAGCCGCGGCAGAGCCCTCTTCTTGCCGGGCGCCCTGTTTTATGCAACATTCTGCCCATGGAATACGAAGTTGATTTTTCCTTCGGCGTCGAGGCGCTGAACGGAGCGCGCAGGTGCGTTCTGCGCCGCTTTTCCCCGGAGGCAAAGGCCGTGCTGCTGCAGAGCAGCGCGTGTGCGCAGGACTGCCTGCTTCTCGGCGACGTGCGCCTGATCGTTCCCGGTTTTTCTCCCGCTCTTTCGGAAGAGGAGCGCGCGGCTCTCGGCCGTGCGGAAGAAACGGGCGATGAGGGCATTGCCGTGTTCTGCCACATGACCGTGCCCGATGAGGATCCCCTCGGCGCGGGCTTTGATCTTGCGCGCCTTGTGCTTGTGGATACGCGTACCGGCAGGGGACTCTGCGTTTCGCGCCCGCCGCGGCCTCTTGTGGCGCTCAGGGACGGCGTGTAGGCGAGCCCCTCGCGGGCAGGTGTCCGAATATTCCGTCATGAACAGAGCGGGTAGGGCTTCCGGTCCTCCCCGCTTTTTTCGTGCGGCCCCCCTGTGCGGGCAAAAGCGCACTTTTTGTGGAAAGTACGCTATCTTAGGGAAATATATGATGATTAAATATTAAAACATGGGTCGGAATCTGGCACGGTCGTTCCGTATGCTCCTTTTGCATGAAAGGAGACGATATGAGAGGAAGAAAGAGCGGGCCGGTGACGCCGAAGTCTGAGAGTGATGCGGAACTCAACTATGCCCGGCAGAAGGTCGCATCATGGCTTATGCGTGCGCTGGACATGCGCGTGGCCATGGATGAGGAGTTTTTCCGCTGTCTGTTCTGGGTTCTGGGGGAAAGGAAATCCGTGCTGCAGGAAGAGCTGCGTGCCCTCGATGCCATGAAGAGCAGCGCGGCCGTGCCTGCCGTCCGTGCGGAATCCATGCTGAAGGATGTGCTGCGTGCTCTTGATGCCATGAAGAACAGCGCGGGCGTGCCTGCCGCCCGTGCGGCTCTGCGGGAAACGCTGGAGAACGGGCAGATGCAGCATCTTTCTTCCGAATGCGAGGAACTCGTCAGAAATCACCGCTGTCTGGAAGAGGTGTTTTCCTCCCGGGTGAGAAGCGCCTGCCGGAATATCCTGGCGGAAGAGGTGGACGGGAGCGTGTATGCACGGGCCTCCGCAGGGCTTGAGCGCGTGTTCGGCATCGGGGAGGAGGCGCGGGCCATCTGTGAGTTCGTCTTCATCCTTCAGCATTTTTCCCCTGTGGAAAACTATTTTGAAGACAGCCTCAGGGTGTTTCACTTCTGCCGGCGCCGGCTCTTTGCCCACATGATGGGCGTTTCCCATGCCCGGCTGCACGTTGTCATGGAGGAACTTGAGCAGTTCGGCATTCTGTATGCTCCCTACAACGGGAGCTTCAGGATCGGCGATTCGGTACTTGTCTTCTGGGAGGCCGGGGAGGCGGAGCAGGACGCCTTCTTTCACCATCCGCTGGAAGGGGAAGGTCTGCCGATTCAGGACTTCTGCATTCCTGAGGCGGATGCCCGCCATGCCCTGAATCTTCTGCGGCGCAGGAGCGGAGAGGCCGTGCATATTCTGCTCTACGGCGCTTCCGGCACGGGCAAGACCAGCTTTGCCCTGGCTCTGGCGCGGGCCTGCGGGGTGAAGGCCTGGGCGGTGACCAGCCGTGAAGATGACGACGACAGCAACCGGCGCGCCTCGCTCACGGCATGTCTGCACCTCTCCGCCGGCCATGAGGGTTCCTTCGTGGTGGTGGATGAAGCCGAAAGGATGCTGGATACCAATCTTATCTTCGGCCGTCAGACCAAGGACAAGGCCTGGCTCAACAGTGTTCTGGAAAGGCCGGGGCAGCGCGTCATCTGGATCAGCAATGAGGTGGAGCACATTGATCCCGCCGTGCGGCGGCGTTTTTCCTTCAGCATTCATTTTGAATGCCTCAGCCGCAAAGACCGTGTGAGGGTCTGGCGGCAGGTCATGAAAAGGCACGGCCTTTCCCGCAGGTGCGATCAGGCGCGCATCACGGAGCTTGCCGCAAGGTACCCGGTGGAAGCGGCGGTGATTCAGGAGGCCGTGTCCCAGGCGCAGAGCCTGTACCGGTATCCGCAGGACTTTCATGCCGCGCTGGAACGCATTCTTCAGGCGCAGCTTAAGCTTCAGGCAGGCGGGAATTTCCGTCCCGCGCCGTTTTTCCCCGAGGAAAAGGAATTCATGCCGGAGTGCGTGTGCATGGAAGGCGATGTCACGGCCTTTCTGGAGCGCTGCCGCCGCGTGGATGCCGCCATGCGCCGGGGGAAGGAACTGCGCGCGGGCTGCGGCACCATGCTCTTCTACGGACCTCCCGGCACGGGCAAGACGGCGCTGGCCCGGTACATGGCGGATCATCTCGGCCGCGAATGCCTGTGCCGCCGCGCAAGCGACCTTATGAACGCCTTTGTGGGGGAGACGGAAAAGAGCATTGCCGGAGCCTTCCGCGAGGCGGAGCATTCCGGGGCGGTGCTCATCATCGACGAGGTGGACAGCTTCCTGTTCTCCCGCACCATGGCCCGTCATTCCTGGGAGGGCGCCATGGTCAACGAGTTCCTCACCTCCCTTGAGCAGTGCCGCTGCTTCTGCATCTGCACCACCAACCGCCGGGACAGGCTGGACGCGGCGGCCATGCGGCGTTTCACGCTCAAGGTGGCCTTCGGCTATGCCGGGAGCGCTCAGGAGCACACGCTGTATGCGGGAATGCTCGCCCCGCTGTGCAGGGAGGCCCTGCCGGAGGAACTCGGCCGGAAGCTTCTGGCCATGAAGCGCCTGACTCCCGGGGATTTCCACGCCGTGCGCACGCGCTACGATCCGCTTTTCACGGAACCGGGGAGTGTTTCCCACAAGGAACTGATAGAGGCCCTTGCCCGGGAAGCGGCGCTCAGGACGGAATCTTCCAGACACTGCGTGGGCTTTCTCCGCTAGGGGCCGTGTGCGCTTCTTCCGCCGCCTTGTCCGCCTTCCGTTTTTTTTCTACCCTCATGCGGAAGGTACGCCTCCGGGCAGGGCATACCGGAACACGGGGGGATGATGCCATGGGCAGAAAATGGAATCAGGACATGACGCCTGCGGAAAGGCTGCTTTCCGTGTACACGCTGCTTCTTTTCAGCGGCAGGGAAGTCAGTCTCTCGGAACTGGCCCGCAGGCTGGACTGTTCCAAGCAGACGGTGCGGAGAGTCATGGATCAGATGGAGGCCGCGCGCTTCGGCACGCTTCTGCGCGAGATGCACGGCCGCGAGGTGGCGTATCGTCTGGACAGGCCCCGGCATCTTCCCGGAGTCAGCCTTTCCCCGGAAGGGCTGCGTCAGCTTGCCCTGTGCCGGGCCTTCATGCTGCACCTTCTGCCGGAAAACATGCGCGACATGGTGGATGTCACGCTGCAGCATGCCGCGGCCTATCTGCCCGAAGGCGCATCATCGTGCGCCATGGAGGAGATGGGGCAGGCTCAGACCAAGGGCGTCATCGACTATTCTCCCTTTCAGGAAATCCTGCAGACGCTCATGGACGCCATACGCCTGAAGCAGGTATGCGAGGTGCGGTACCGTCCCAGCCTGAACGGCGAGGTGAAACGGCATTTTTTCGCTCCCATGAAGATTGTGGCCTATCATGAGGCCCTTTATGCGCGCGGCAGGCTGGTTTCGGAAAAGGGGCGGGCCGAGGCGCTTTTTCCCTCCTCCACCAGTCTTGCCGTGCACCGCATGACCGAAGTCCGCATGACGCGGAGAAGTTCCGCCCATATTCCCGATGCGCCGGACGAAGGGGAAGGCTGTTTCGGCCTGATGGGCGATGAGCCCTTCACCGTGCGCGTGCGCTTTGCTCCTTCGGCCGCCACCTATGCCGCCGAACGCAGCTGGAGCCGCGACCAGAGGCTGACATGGCACAGGGACGGCGGCGTCACCCTGACCATGACGGCCCGGAGCGCGGCGGAAGTCATTGCCTGGGTGATGAGCTTTGCGGAAACGGCGGAAATTCTCTCCCCCGCATGGCTCAGGGAGGAAGTGGCCGCGCGGGTGCGCGCCATGAGCGGGATGTACGAGCGCACTCCGAAGACGGCACGGAAAAAGCGGGAAGAGAAGGCGTAGGCCTCTTCCGGGAAAGCCGGTCTGCCCTCAGGGTACGGAAGCAGAGGACCTTCGGGGCGCTTTCAGCGGGACGCGGCCTTTTCTGCGTCCGCCGCCAGTTTTTCGTCAAGGGTGCGCAGCAGGGCGGCGAAGCACAGCGCATCGTTCTGCCGCTCCACGGGCTGAATGTCGCTCTGCACCTTGCCTTCAATGTTGAGGGGAACGGGATGTCCCTCTTCGTCGAGCTGCGTCATGTACGCAAGATCGTGAAGAAAGAGCTGGGTGGGGCCGTTTGTCCTGTTGCCGATGGACAGATTGCCGCCGTTGATGTCCCGGTGAACGAGCCTCCGTGCCCGGAGATGCTCCATGAGGTTCTCAAGCTGTCCGCGAAGCCACGTCGGGGCGGGTTCCTCGGCGGCCATGACCTCGCTCAGGGGGCGCAGATGGTGCAGAAAGGGCGTGATCAGCACTTCGCAGGGCAGACACTGAATGTAATAGAGCGGCCGGAGAACATACGGGCACTCCTGGGAAAGCAGCAGCCCTTTTTCATATTCGTTCTGCATGGCGCCGCCTTTTCCCGAATCCGTCTGCACGCGGGTCAGCGTGACCTTGATGAACACATCCTCGCCGTCCAGCTTTCCCCGGAGATAGAGATCTCCGCTGCATCCCACGGTGGAGATGCGCTCCAGAGAGGTCAGTGTTTTTCTTGTTCTTTCGGGAATGAGCTGATGAATGAAGGATTCCGTCAGAGTGTCAAGCATAAGACGCTCTCTGCGCACCTGCTGGGCAACATAAAAATAGTTGAATTTTGATGAGTATTTAATCTGGAATGTTTTTCCGAACAGGGTCAGAAAGCATTTACAGCAGTCCAGTGAGTTTTCATTTCTGATATGAAACAGAGTTCTGTTGTTCCTGTCATCTCCAACATAGCTTATGCTGAACATGGTTTACCCTGCATGTCTGTGTATATGGTTATGACGCTGAAGAGAATCAGGATTATTTTTTTTAAATACTGTTTTGTCAATATGTCTTCATGAAAAAGAGTCATGTATTTTTATTTATGTTGTTTGTATGAAATATATTGATACTATCGCAGGAATAGTAATCAACATAAATATGATATTAATTGCAGTATTAATCATGAAAAACGGATAGGTGATGCATGGATCATATATATTGAGAAAAAACGGCTGCACAAGCACTGTTGTGCACGGATGCATGTCATGTATGAGAATTTTTATGCACGGAATACATGTATTATGGGCATGGAACGTGATTTCCGCACAAGGGGAAGGCCATGCGTTTTTTCCGGGAAATCCTGCTTTTTCTCAGGTGCCGAAGTTCTTCTGAACTTCAGAATGTTTTAACATTTTATTAATATTTTTTTATTATTTTTATATCATATTTCAAAGGCGCGCGCATGTCGCAGCACAGGGAAAAAGAGCGTGTGCGCGGCCGGAAACAGCATGGATTTTTTGCGGGTACCGGCTGTTTTTTCAGAAGAAGTTGAGAAAAAGGGCGGAGGTACGGAACAGGTTCCGTTCATCCGCCCTGAAGGGGGGCGCGCAGGGGCGCGGAATGGGGCAGGGCACGGCGTTTCCCCAGAGGCCTGTCTCCCGGAAAAAGGGGGCAGGGGAAAGGGCCTGCCGCGCCCGGCAGGGAGGGGCGCTAATACAGCGGCACATGAAAATGCAGAAGTTCGGGCCTCTTGGCTATCCAGAACACCAGCACGCACATGATGAGTATGGCGTATTCCCCGAAGCTTCCGGTGCTGCATATTTTCAGGGAAAAGCGTTTTTTGCCGAAGGGCAGCAGGGGAACGCCGTGCGAGGTGCACATGTCGAGGAACACATGGGTGAGCGCGCCGAAGCCGAAGCCCCCCACCAGGGCGTCGGGCAGGGGACCGAGCTGTCCGGTGAGCGCCCATGCCCACAGCGCCAGCCACCAGCCGAACCAGTGCGAGGAGCGGCGGTGCACCTGATTGAATTTTCTCTGCTTGAAGCAGGCGCGGCTTGCGGCCCGCTGGTCGAGCATGTCGGGCACCACGGAACCGGCCCATGCGGCGGCAATGCCCGCAAGGGGGAAACCGGCGGAAAAGGCGGCCATGAGCGCCACGCTCTGATGGGTGATCCATTTCATGGGTTTCTTCTCCTGTCCAGATCTTCGGCGGCACGGCGGCGGTGCGCCTCTGCGGCGGTGTCGCAGGGCACCACGGTTTTTCCTATGGGAAAGAGGGCGAGCTGCGCGAGCTTGAGGTGCTGCCAGGCAAAGGGAATGCCCACGATGGAAAGGGCGAGTCCTGCGGCCGTGAGCACATGGCCGAGGGCTATCCACCACCCGGCAAGGAGAAACCAGAGCGTGTTGCCGATGATGCCCGGAGCCCCGGTGCCCATGTCGCCCCTGCCGTAGAGCACCTCGCGGGAGATGGCTTCGTAGCCGAAGGGCATGAAGGCAAAGCCCGCCATGACGAAGCAGGCCCGGCCGAAGGGCAGGCCTATGATGCTTATGCAGGCGAGCACCCCGCCCAGAAGCCAGAGCAGGGCCGTGAGCCATCCGCCGAAGATGACCCAGAGAATGTTTCCGATAACGCTCATGTTTTCCTCATATTTTCTTGCGCGCTCCGTCAGGGGCCGGAGCGGAAGGGGAGTATAGCGGCAGCTTCCTTCTCCCGCAAGCCCCGGCCGTGGGCGGGGAGGGCGGTCGGCGCGTTTTTTTTGCCTCCGGCGCCCGGCGCGGGTGCAGGAGGCGCGTTTTTCCGGGAGGGGCGGCGGTTGCAGAGCGTGCCTCTATGGCGTATGCTTGCACCCCGTCAGGATGCGGGGCGTTTCTGCGGCCCTTTTCGTTTTCCGGAACGTGCGTCCCTTTTTGAAAGGCACGTTTTTCCGGCGGCGCGGCCCTCCGCTCTGCATGTTCAACGTCAACCGCCATGCCTTCTCTGGAGAGATATTTCATGCAGCGTACCAGCATCAGCGAAGCTCTGGCTTCTGCCGGACCGCGCGCCGGCATCACCGTATGCGGCTGGGTGAGAACCCGCCGCGATTCCAAGGGATTTGCCTTTCTTGAACTCAACGACGGTTCCTGCCTGAAGAATCTTCAGTGCATCATCGACGAGGGCACGCAGGCCTGGAGCGCCCTTGAGGGCGTGAACACGGGCGCGGCGGTGAGCGTTCGCGGCGACCTTGTGGAATCTCCCGGCAAGGGGCAGAAGTGGGAGGTGCACGCGCAGGAAATGACGGTGTTCGGCCTGGCCGACCCGGCCGTGTTCCCCCTCCAGAAGAAGCGCCATTCCGACGAATTTCTGCGTACCATCGCGCACCTTCGCGCCCGCACCAACAAGTACGGCGCGGCCTTCCGCATCCGTTCCGAGGCGGCGCTTGCGGTGCACGACTATTTCCGTTCTCTCGGCTACTACTATGTGCACGCCCCCATCCTCACCGGTTCCGACTGCGAGGGCGCGGGCGAGATGTTCCGCGTGACCACGCTTCCGGTGGACGGCGGCCCGAAGCCGGAATCGGGCAACGTGTTTGAAAACGACTTCTTCGGCAAGCAGGCCAGCCTTACCGTGTCGGGCCAGCTTGAGGCCGAGGCCCTGGCCTGCGCGCTGGGCAAGGTGTACAACTTCGGCCCCACCTTCCGCGCCGAACATTCCTACACCCCGCGCCATGCCGCCGAGTTCTGGATGGTGGAACCCGAGGCCGCGTTCAACGACCTGTGGGACAACATGGAACTGGCCGAAGGGCTGATCCGCCATGTGGTGCGCCATACCGTGGAACACTGCGCCGACGACGTGGCCCTGTTCGACAAGTTCGTTTCTCCCGGCCTGCTGGACGGCCTGAAGGACATGATGGAAAAGAAGTACGCCCGCGTGAGCTACCGCGACGCGGTGAAGCTTCTGCAGGAAAGCGGAAAGAAGTTTGAATACCCCGTGTCCTTCGGCACCGATCTGCAGACGGAGCATGAACGCTTCCTTGCCGAGGAGTATTTCCGCGCTCCCGTGACGGTGTACGACTACCCCAAGGACATCAAGGCCTTCTACATGCGCATGAACGACGACGGCGAAACCGTGGCCGCCATGGATCTTCTCGTGCCCCGCATCGGCGAGCTGGTGGGCGGCAGTCAGAGAGAGGAGCGGCTCGACCGCCTTGTGGGCCGCATCCATGAACTGGGCCAGAAGGAAGAGGATTACTGGTGGTACCTCGACCTGCGCCGCTTCGGCAGCGTGCCCCATTCCGGCTTCGGCATGGGCTTTGAACGCATGATCATGCTGCTCACGGGTATTTCCAATATCCGCGACGTGCTTCCCTTCCCCCGCACCACGGGTTCTCTGGAGTTCTGATGCGCGCCATGACCGAACGCCGCAGGGCGAAGATAGAAAGGGTGCTTTCCCATCGTCAGAAGGGCCTGACCCTCGTCATGGACAACGTGTGGGACCCGCACAACGTGTCGGCCATATACCGCAGCTGCGACGCCTTCGGGGTGCCGGAGGTGCATCTGTATTATTCGCGCTGCGCCTTCCCGCAGCTGAGCCGCAAAACCTCGGCTTCGGCCTTCAAGTGGGTGGACACCGTGCGCCATGCCAGCAAGGAAGAGCTCATGGAATGCCTGCGCGGCCAGAACATGCAGATACTTGCCACCAGCTGTTCCCCCGCGTCGAAGCCCCTCACCGAGTACGATTTCACGCGGCCCACGGCCATCATCATGGGCAACGAGCACTCCGGGGTTTCCCCGGAACTGGTGCCCATGGTGGACGGGGAGGTGTACATCCCCATGTACGGCATGGTGCAGAGCTTCAACGTGTCCGTGGCTTCCGCGCTCATGCTGGCCGAAGCCTCGCGCCAGCGTTCCCTTGCGGGCATGTATGAGCGCAGGCTCTGGAGCGACGAGGAATACGGGCAGCGCCTGAACGCATGGCTGGACAAGGCCTGAGCCGTCGGGCCGGAGTGCGGAAAAGGCCGCGTTTTTTCGCGACGGCCGGTGCTCCGGGCCGGAACGGACGACCTTGAGACGCTTCGGGTGCCGTATCTTGTTCAAAAGGCCCCCGTTTCGTGAGAAACGGGGGTTTTTTTGTTCCGGCGCAAGGTTTTTCGCCTCTTTCCCCGCACAAGGCCATTGCCAAGAATGCCTGTGCAGGCTACACTATGTTCGTTTTGTGACGAATGCCTCTGCGGAGTTTTCATGTTGTTCGACGATCTGCGCGCCCTGCTCGGCCGCGCAAGGAATATCGCCATCGTAGGCGCCAAGGACAAGCCCGGTTCTCCTGTGGACCATGTGGGGCGCTACCTTCTCAATGCCGGTTTCAACGTCATGCCCGTACACCCCGTACGCAGGCAGGCATGGGGCATTCCCACGGTGCACAACATCAGGGAACTCCCCGAAAGAGGCTTTCAGCCCGACATCATCTGTCTTTTCCGGGCGGCGCAGTACTGCCCCGAACACGCTCGCGAAACCCTTTCCCTGCCGCGCCTTCCCCTCATCTTCTGGATGCAGGAGGGCATACGCAGCCCCGAGGCGGGCATGCTCATGGCGCAGGCCGGGGTGAAGGTGGTGGAAGACCGCTGCCTTCAGACGGTGCACGCCGCGCTTTTCGACGAATCCTCCCCCGCTTTTTCCTGCCGCATGTGCGGCAAGTGCTGTGAAGGCCGCGGCGGCATTGTGGTCGGCCCCCGCGACCTGCCCCGCCTGTGCGCCCATTTCGGCCTTCCGGCCGAAGAGGTGCTCGCGCGCTATACCGAAAATCTGGGCGGCAAGCCCACGCTCAAATGCGGCGACGACGGCTTCTGCCTCTTTTTCCGGGCGGGCAGGGGCTGCGCCATCCATCCCGCACGGCCTGCGGTATGCCGCGCATGGCCGTTTTTCCGGGGCAATCTGGTGGATGAGGTGAGCTTTGCCATGGCAAGGGAAGACTGCCCCGGCATTCTGCGCGAGGTCTCCCATGCCGATTTCGCCCGCGAGGGCTACCGCTATCTGAAGGACTACAGGCTTCTGGCCGACGATATTCTGCACGAAGGCCGCGCCCTTGTGGTGAAGGAAGAGGAACTGCCCCGGAACGGGGGCTGATATTTCCCTCCCGCACGGTGGGAGGGGCCGCTACGGCGGCAGACTGGGGTAGGCCGCGCCTGGCGCGGCATGAGGTTGTTAACCATGGGAGCGGGCGTCGCTGTGATGCCTGCGCTCCGCGTGTATGCCGGGAGCATCCACGCAGGAAGCCCGCCGGGAAGGAACCCCGGGGGCGTTCACGCGCGAAAGCGCCAGAGGATTCTGATGAATATTCTGATTTTTGGCCCCAACGGCAGCGGCAAGGGTACCCAGGGTGCTCTTCTCATGGAAAAGTACGGCATTCAGCACATCGAATCCGGCGCCGTTTTCCGTCAGCACATTGGAAATGGCACGGAACTGGGCAAAAAGGCCAAAGCCTACATTGATAAGGGCGAGCTTGTTCCCGATGACATCACCATCCCCATGGTGCTGGACATTCTGGAGGCGCAGGGCGACAAGGGCTGGCTGCTGGACGGTTTCCCCCGCAACATGGAGCAGGCCCGCAAGCTGGAAGACGCGCTGGAAAAGGAAGGACTCAAGCTCGACTATGTGGTGGAAATCCTTCTGCCCCGCAACATCGCCCGTGACCGCATCATGGGCCGCCGCCTCTGCGTGAACAACAACAATCATCCCAACAACATCTACATCGACGCCATCAAGCCCAACGGCAATGTCTGCCGCGTGTGCGGCGGCGCGCTGAAGACCCGTCCCGACGATCAGGACGAGGCCGCCATCAACAAGCGCCACGACATCTACTACGACGACAAGAACGGCACCCTGGCCGCGGCCTACTATTTCAAGGATCTGGCCGCCAAGGGCGTGACCCGCTACATCGAGCTGGACGGCCGCGGCACCATCGACGCCATCCGCGAAGATCTGCTCTCCAAGCTGAAGTAAGCGTTTCCTTTCAGGGAAGCCATAAGGCCCCGGTTCCGCCGAAAGCGGTTCCGGGGCCTTTTCGTATGCAGGAGAGAGGGCATTGCGCATGCCGGAGGCGCCGGCGAAGAGACGGGCGGGCGGCCTGCGGCTCCCGTCATTTCCGGTGGAGAGGCTTCCTGGTCAGACCCGGGGCTTTACTTTTCCCGGCCGTCCAGACGGGCTATGGAGCTGCAGTCGTCCCTGTCGTAGGCCGAGGCCTGACGGTAGAGATCATAGGCCAGGCGGGAAAGGGGCAGGGAAAGTTCCGGATGCTTCCGGGCGCTCTGCAGGGCAATGCCCATGTCCTTGCGCAGCAGGGCCAGGGTGAAGGTGGGCGTGTAGTTTTCCTCCACCATCTTGAAGAAGTTCCTGTCGAACTGGGTGGAGCCGCCCGCGCTCTTCTTCACCACTTCCGCAAGTTCTTCCATGTTCAGGCCCATGGCCGAGGCGAAGCGGTAGAATTCGCCCACGGCGGCGAGGTTCACCGCGCCGAGAAGGTTGGTCATGGCCTTGATGAGCTTGCCGTTGCCCACGTTGCCGAGCTGGAACACCTTTTCGGCCATGGCGGCGAACACCGGTTCCGCACGCTGAAAATATTCCGCCTTTCCTGCGCCCATGATGGTCAGGGTGCCGTCGATGGCCTTGGGCAGCGCGCCGGTGATGGGCGCGTCGATGACGCCCACGTTTCTGTCGGCATAGAAGGCTTCCACCTCCTGCACCACTTCCGGCGAGCAGGAGGTCATTTCTATGATGATGCTGCCGGGACGGACGGCGTTCTTCATGGCTTCGTTGAGGTAGATGTCGCGCACGGAATCATCGTCGGGCACGACGCTGATGATGAATTCCGCCTTTTCCATCATGCCTTCCAGCGTGTGGTGAATGACGCCGCCGTGCCGCTCCACTTCCCGGGGGCCTTCCATGATGCCGTTGAAGGGCATGACGTGGAGCGTGTGCCCTGCTTTGAGCAGGTTGAGGGCCATGGGAAGGCCCATGGTGCCGAGGCCGAAGAATGCGATGTCCGCCATAGATGCTTTCTCCCTGAGTCATGCGGAATGTCAGATCATTTCCGCCACCAGCAATATTCGTGCCAGAGAATGGGCTTGATTTTATTACACAAAAAAATCTGCCATGTATCATAAGAAAACATGGGAAAAAGATACATGTTTCTTTTGCATACACAAGCTTTTTGCGGAAGGCACGAAAAAGGCCCCTCCTTGAAGGGGCCTTTTTCGTTCAGATCAGGGCCTTTCGGGCGATCAGCGGGCAGCCTGCGCGCTCAGGGGCGCATGGCGTTCGGATCTGCAGAAATGCAGGAACAGGGCAAGGCAGGCGAGGGAAACGACCATGCCCGCGATGGTGGAGGTTTCCATGGAAAGGCTGAAGCCTATGGGGGCATAGCAGATGTAGGCCGTGCACACCGTGGTCATGAACAGCGCAGGAACGGTGGTGATCCAGTGCAGACGGCCGTGACGGGCGAGCCACACGGAGAAGGCCCACAGGCTCACGCAGGACATGGTCTGGTTGGCCCAGCCGAAATAACGCCAGATGATGGGGAAATCGAGCAGGGTGAGGGCCACGCCTCCGGCAAAGAGCGGAAGAGCGGTGAGCACGCGCCGGTACACGTTTTTCTGGTCGATGTGGAAGCGGTCGGCCAGCATGGAGCGTGCGGCGCGGAAGGCCGTGTCGCCGGTGCTTATGGGCAGAAGCACCACGCCGAGCAGGGCGAAGAGACCGCCCACCGGGCCGAGCAGGGTGGTGGCTATCTGTTCCACCACCAGCGTGGGCGCGCCCTTGGGACCCATGGCCGCGGAAAGGGAGGCCGCGTCGGGGTAGAAGGAAAGGGCCAGCGTCGCCCAGATGAGGCCGAGCACGCCTTCGGTGATCATGGCGCCGTAGAACACGCGGCGGCCCTGCTTTTCACTGGTCATGCAGCGGGCGCGCAGAGGCGACTGCGTGGCATGGAAGCCGCTGATGGCGCCGCAGGCGATGGTGATGAACAGGAGCGGCCACACCGGGAGCTTGCCGGGATGCACGTTGGTGAAGAAGTCGGTGTTCGGCAGTATCTCGTAGCCCTGGGTGAAGAGGGCGATGATCAGGCCGAAGGCCATGAATATGAGCAGCACGCCCACCACCGGATAAAAGCGGCTGACGATGCGGTCAAAGGGAATGATGGTGGCAACGAAATAATAGGCAAAGATGATGACGCTCCAGGCCAGCGTGGGCGCGGAGGGGAACAGGTCGGTAAGGAAATGGGGGAAGATGCCGGCAAGCAGGGCCGCAGGAGCCAGCACGAAGGTGGCACCCACCATCACCATGAAAAGAATGGTGAAGCATTCCATGAAGGCGCGGGCGCCCCGGCCAAGGTTGCGGCCGATGATCTCGGGGTAGCTTATGCCGTCTTCTCTGATGGAAATCATACCGGCGATGTAATCGTGCACCGCTCCGGCGAAAATGGAGCCGAAGACCACCCAAAGCAGGGCTACGGGGCCGTAGAGCGCACCCAGAATGGTGCCGATCACGGGGCCGAGGCCGGCAATGTTGATCATCTGGCTCATATAGAGCTTCCAGAGGGGCATGGGTTCAAAGTCCACACCGTCCCTTCTGGTCATGACGGGAGTTTCGCGGGAGCCGTCTGCTCCGAAGACATGTTCCACAAAAGCGCCGTACAGCGCATAACCGGCCACAAGCAGCGCGCAGCAGCCGAAGAAATAAAGGGTGCCAAACATAACAGATCCGGCCGTAGCCGGCCCTCCATGCCCTCTCCAATAAGGGCGGTTTTCGCGATCGGGCGGGTGAAGATTGCCCCTTCCGGGGCAGCGGGCTCGTATTCTGCGAGGCCGCTTCTACCTGAGAGCGGAACGCCGGTGAAATGCCCTTCCCTCGTTGTTGCTGCCGCGCGGCCTGGAAGATGGCATGTTCTGTATGGCGTGCTTCGCCCTCGTGTCCGTGCGAGTGGAGTTTTCATCTGCTCCGCTCTGGTCCTGATATGTGGAGTTTTCCTCTGCTCCACGTCTGTCCTGCATTCCGGAACCGCAATTCTCCTCGGCGGGACAGGGAATGCACATTGCTCCTGCCCGGGGGGATTTGTCAACACTTTATTTTGATACTTTTTTGTGCCGGAATCAGCATGATGCTGCATGGCCGCCCCTTCCGGGGGCGGAAAGAAGCGTTCTTCGCCCATGAAGGGCGGAAGATGCTGCGGTGTTTTTTTGTGCCGGAAGGCGGAGGCGGAGAGCCTCTGCAGCGCGTTTGCAAAGAACGTGCAGCGTGCCCCGGAAGGCGGGCGGAAAAAAGCTGCGGCCGCGGGCTGCCTTTTTCATCTTATTGAGATGATTTATCTTTTTTTATGCTTTTCCGAAGGGGGGAGAAGGTGAGGCCTCACGCATCTTCTGCCGGGAGATGCAGGCCGGGAGCGCCCCTTTTTCCGCAGCGGGCGGGCAGGATACGGCGGCGGGAGAAAGGGGCGCGGCAGAGCCTTGTGCCGCAGCTTTCTCCGGGCCGGAAGGGCGGAAAAAGCATTGACAGAAGGCCTGAGTAATGAGATTCTTTTCACATGCGCCCTTCTTTCAGGGGGCGATTTTCCGCCCTCGGCGAAGCGCTGAGGAGGCGGACAATTCCGGATTCAAGGAGAACATCATGAAATACGATCTGGTCATCCATGTGAACGCCAATAACGCCGAAATCTTCAAGCTGGCCTTCAGCCAGGCCGCCAACTACAAGAAGGAAGCCATGCTCAAGCGCCACAAGATTTCCGCCCTGGATATCGCGACCAAGGCCGGTTTCACGGCCCTGAGCGAGGTGGAAACCTTCAAGCTCATCATGGTGGTCAACGGCCCTGCCGTGCAGCAGCTCGTCAAGGAAAATACGGAGCTTCTGGGCAAGGCTCAGGAAGCCGTGGCCAACGGCCTGAAGATCCATGTGGGCCAGTGCGCCATGGATTCCTATAAGCTCGACAAGAGCATGATCTGGTCCTGCGTGGAAGTGGTGCCTTCCGCCACGCTGGATCTGGTGCAGCTGCAGAATTCGGGCTTTGCCTACATGAAGGTGTAGTTCTCACGCATTGAACTGAGGGCGGAAGGGCTGCGGCCCCTCCGCCCTTTTTTTGTGCCTTATGCGAAAAAAACGCCTCCTCCGGGGAAGCGGCGTTTTTTCTACGGTGTGAATCAGGCTCAGGCGATGGAGGAGCCGCCGGGAGCGTCGGCGGTGAGCAGGGAGAGCCCGCCCTCGAATTCAGCGGTGAGGATCATGCCCTGGGATTCCACGCCGCGCAGCTTGCGGGGCGGGAGGTTGGCCACAACCACCACATTTCTGCCCACCAGCTCTTCAGGCTTGAAGTGGGCGGCGATGCCGGACACGATCTGCCGGGGCTTTTCTTCGCCGAGGTCCACCTCGAAGCAGAGCAGCTTGTCGGCATTGGGGTGCTGACGGGCGGACAGAATGTGGCCCACGCGCAGATCGAGCTTCTGGAAGTCGGCAAATTCAATGGGGGCCTTGGCTTCGGCCTTGGGCTCTTCCTTCGGGGCTTCCTTGGGCGCAGCCTTCTTTTCCTTCCTGGGCTTGGCCGGAGCTTCTTTCTTTTCCATTTCCAGGCGGGGGAAGAGGTTGGAGGAGGAGGCGATTTCCATGCCGGTGCGCAGGTGCATGCGGTAGCGCAGAACGTCGTTCAACGCGTCTTCGGAAAGGGGCGGCTGCGGGCGTCCGAGCTGGGCCTGCATGGCGGTGGAGGCGCCGGGCATGACGGGCCAGAGCAGGTAGGCCACCTTGTACATGTTCTCCAGCAGCGTGCGGATGACGGTGCCGAGGCGTTCGGTTTCGCCGTTTTTGGCCAGCGTCCAGGGGGCCTGCTCGTCCACATACTTGTTCATGGCGCGGATGGGGGCCCAGAGCGCGTCCAGAGCCTGGGAGAAGCGCAGTTCGCCGAAGAGCTGCACATAGTTTGCCGCGCCGTTGTCCGTGGCTTCGGAAAGCACGTCGTCGGCCTCAAGCTGTTCCCCGAGGGCCGGGATTTTGCCGCCGAAGTATTTGGCGTTCATGGAAAGCACGCGGCTGAACAGGTTGCCGAGGTCGTTGGCGAGGTCGGCGTTGACGCGGGTGATGATGGCTTCCGGGGAATAGGAGGCGTCGGAACCGAAGTTCATCTCACGCAGCAGGAAATAGCGGAAGGCGTCCAGGCCGAAGTGTTCGGCGGCCTTGAGCGGATCCACCACGTTGCCCAGGGACTTGGACATCTTGGTGTCCTTCACCAGCCAGTAGCCGTGCACGTTGAGGTGCCTGTAGAGCGGAAGACCCGCGGCCATGAGCATGGTGGGCCAGAAGATGCCGTGGGGCTTCAGAATATCCTTGGCCACCAGGTGTTCGCCGGGCCAGAAGGTTCTGTAGGCGCCGGATTCGTCGTTTTCGTTTTCCGGCCAGCCGAGGGCCGTGATGTAGTTGGCCAGGGCGTCGAACCACACATAGCTCACATAGTCCTTGTCGAAGGGCAGTTCGATGCCCCAGGTGAGGCGGGACTTGGGGCGGGAGATGCACAGATCTTCCAGCACGCCGCCTTCGAGCATGGCGAGGGCTTCGTTGCGGTAGCGTTCGGGACGGATGAAGTCGGGGTGATCGAGGATGTACTGCCTGAGGGCATCCTGATACTTGGACATCTTGAAGAAGTAGTTCTTCTCGCTGATGTATTCCGGCTTGGTCTGATGCTGGGGGCAGAGGCCGTTTTCCAGTTCCTTTTCCGTATAGAAGCGTTCGCAGCCGTAGCAGTAGTGACCGCCGTATTCGCCGAAGTAGATGTCGCCCTTGTCGTACAGGCGCTGCAGAAGCACCTGCACGGCCTTCTTGTGGTCCGGATCGGTGGTGCGGATGAAGCCGTCGTTCTCAATGCCGAGCTTGGGCCACAGGTTGCGGAAAATGCTGGAAATGTCGTCCACGAAGGCCTGGGGAGACACGCCGGCGGCGGTGGCCGCCTTCACGATTTTGTCGCCGTGTTCGTCGGTGCCGGTCTGCATGCGGGCGTTTTCCCCGAGCATGCGGTGGAAGCGCTTGAGCGTGTCGGCCACAATGGTGGAATACGCATGCCCCAGATGGGGACGCGCGTTGACATAGTAAATGGGCGTGGTGATGTAGTAGCTTTTCACGGGAACTCCTGTTTACCTGGCGTCGGCGTCCTGATCCCGGGCGGCTTCGGGAGCGGGGTGCTCCTTCTGTTCGCGCGCGGGGCGGGGGCGGCCTTTTCTTTCGTGGTTTTCCTGGTGGTGATGCGGGCGTTTGCGGCGGTGCGTCGCTTCTTCGGAATTCATCATGCTGGGTTCGTTGGACACGGCCGGGGCGGGGGCATCCCCCACCTCAAGGTCGGCAAGGTCGTCGTCCAGCGTGTCGGGTGCGGTGGAAAAGACCATCATGCCCGCGGAAGGCTGGCTTTTTTGTTCCTTGCCCGCAGGGGAGGATGGGCCTTCGCTGCGGCTGGGCTTGAGGGCCTGCCACTCGTCGAGGCTCATTTCCGTTTCCTGGCCGCCGTCGGGCAGAACCACCACGGAATTGCGGAACATGTTGCTGCGAAGAACGCGCATGGGGCCTTCCGTGGTCTGATAGCGCTTGCCGAGTCTGGGGCAGCTGCGGTGGAAGGCGTCGTAATTTTCCTGTTCATAGCTCAGGCAGCACAGAAGGCGGCCGCAGATGCCGGAAATTTTCGCCGGATTGAGGAACAGGTTCTGTTCCTTGGCCATTTTGATGGTCACGGGCGCGAATTTGTGCAGGTAGCGGCGGCAGCAGCACACCATGCCGCAGTTGCCGAGAGCGCCGAGCATCTGCGTTTCGTGGCGCACGCCTATCTGCCGCAGTTCGATGCGGGTGCGGTACTGCCGCACCAGATCCTTCACCAGGTCGCGGAAGTCGATGCGCGTGGGCGCGGTGAAGAAGAACACCATCTTGCTGCGGTCGAAGAGAATTTCCACGTCCACAAGCTTCATGTCGAGCCTGCGTTCCGCAATGCAGCGGCGGCAGAACTGATAGGCTTCCCGGGAAAGCAGGGCGTTGTCCTGCGCGGCGAGCCTTTCTTCCTCGCTGGCGCGGCGGGCCGAGGGCATGGGAGTCTGGGCGGCGTCTTCGCCTCCCTCTTCCGTTTCCGTGTTGCCGTTCATGTTCTGCACGGCGGCGTTGGCGGCCTTGAGCGCCTGTTCCATTTCTTCCTGCCAGGGCCTCTGCCAGACCACCTGGCCGCAGTTCAGGCCGCGTTCCGTCATGACCATGGCGCTTTCGCCCACGGTGAGGGGGGTGTCGCCTTCGGCGTCGTACAGGCAGGCGAGCACCTGCCCGTAGCGGCTGAAGCGTATGCCTATCGTTTGTTTCATAAGTATGAGGGAAGTTTTATATGGTTCCATCACGGCCGATGCCGCGTCCGGCCCGCGGCCGTGCGGGGCATGTGCGGAAAGGCGGAAGTCCTGTTCCCGGCCCTGCCGGCGGGGTGATGCCGTATTTCCCGGAAGGGGAGTTCACGTCGTGAAACATGGCAAAAAAGGCGGGTTCTGCCCGCGAAGCATAACCTTCGGACGATATCCCCCCCGGAAAACTCTTGTCAATGCCCAAGGCCGCCCCCGGGCCGCTCCGCACGGGGAAAGGCGGCCGCAGAAGAGAAGGCGCGGGGCGTTCGCCCGGCGCTTTTGCGCGCCGGGCAGATCTTTAGGGCATTACTGCCCGCGCTGCAGCTCGTTCTTCCGGTCCGGCTCCGTCACCGTCACTTCATAGACGATGCGGGAGCTTTCCTTTGCCGGAACATCCAGCATCCAGACGCAGCGGGAGCCTTCATGCTCGTACACGGCCTCGGGGGAACCTGTGACTGTCACGCGGGCGGAGGTGTCGCGCACGATGGGGGCCGAAGCCTCCACGCGCACGGCCACTTCCCTGTCGTGCCCGTTCACTATGGTCATGCTCCGCCGCCACTGCTGCGTCCTGCGGCCCGCGCCGGCGTCGCTTCCCGCCTTGGCGGGCAGATCCTGCACCCTGGCGGCCATAAGGGCGTCCACACCGAAGAAGATTTCCTCCTGCCCCGGGCCGAAGCGGAAGACGCCGCGGGCGTTTTCCACGCCGTCCACGGAGAAGACGGCCTGACCGGAAGGCAGATACGGCATGGTCTTGTCGTCGATGTCGGCGGAGAGCCACACCCTTTCATCCTCCGCCGGGCGGGCGAGGCGCATGAAGGAGGCGGAACATTCATGAGAGGCCACGGACCGCGTCACCGTGCCTTCGGCGGGAAGGTTCATGGCGCCGAGCTTCCATACCGTGCCCGTGGCGGAATGCTGCGTCGCGGCCGCGCTTTCGTCCGCAGGGTCCTTGGCGGCCATGATGTTCATGGAGCGCAGGGCCGCCGGGCGTGCTTCGCCGATGATCCAGTCCGGCAGGGAGGGCGGATTCACGCTCCGGAAATTCTCGCCGGAAGAGAGGGTGACGTCCACGTCCTTCCAGTCCGTGCCGCTTGTCTGATGCAGTTCGGCATCCATGAACACGCGCACCCTGCCTGCGTTCTCATCCGCAAGCACGCGGTAGCGGGGCCGCCAGGCGGCGTCGGGCAGATAGTAGCTCCAGCGCACGGTGACGGGGCCTTCGTCCTTGAGCACAAGCACGCACATCTGCACGGTGTCGTTGTTTTCCCCGAGGGCTTCCATGCGTTTTTCCAGCGCCCGGAGGTCGCGTTCCAGCGCTCTCTGGCGTGCGTCGAGCTCCACTTCCCTGCGGGCCAGGGCATCAAGGCGGCTCTGTGTGTCCTTTGCCAGCTTCTCCAGCGCCTTACTGTCTCCGGAAGCCGGGTTCAGGGGCGGATCGGCCCAGAAAAGGCGCTCGTAGGCGATGCTTTCGCGCTCTGCCGCCACGCCGGAAAGGGCGTTCTGCAGCGTTTCCCTCTCGTTCTGCAGCGCGGCCGCGGCAGGGGAGGGGCTGTGCCGGGTGCTGAGATGCGATTCCAGCACGGAACCTGCGGACAGGGAGAAGGAAAGGCTGCCCGCGTCCGCCCCTGCGGGCAGAACAAGGGTGACGCGGCCCTGTTCGGGGCGGAAGGTCTCTTCTTCCGTGACCATGGCTCCCGAGGGGCTGAGGGTGGCGGCAACGGGCCTTGCCTGCACATGTGCGGGCAGAACAAGGGCAAGGAGCGCCAGAAGGGGAAGGGCGTGCTTCATGCGTCGTTCTCCTTGAGAATGCGGGTGAGAAAATCGCGCCGTTTGTTTTTTTCCTCCACAAGGAAGGCGCCGGTGATGGAGGCGGGATTCTTCATGATTTCCTCGGGCGTGCCGGAAGCGATGATGGTGCCGCCGTTTTCGCCCCCGCCGGGCCCGAGATCCAGAATATGGTCGGCGGACATGATGACGTCGGTGTTGTGTTCGATGACCACCACCGTGGCTCCGCGATCCACCAGACGGTGCAGAACGCCGATGAGCTTGCCCACTTCGTGCATGTGCAGGCCGGTGGTGGGTTCGTCGAGAATGTAGAGGGTGCGCGGCAGGGATTTCTTGCCGAGTTCCCGCGAAATCTTGATGCGCTGCGCTTCGCCGCCGGAAAGGGTGGTGGCCGCCTGGCCGAGGCGTATGTAGCCTAGCCCCACATCCTCCAGCACGCCGAGCCTGCGTTCCAGCGCGGGATAGCTGGAAAAGAATTCCCGCGCCTCGTGCACGGTGAGGTCGAGCACTTCGGAGATGTTCAGGTCCTTGTAGCGCACTTCCAGGGTTTCGCGGTTGAAGCGGCGGCCCTTGCACACGTCGCAGGTGACGAAGATGTCGGGCAGAAAGTGCATTTCCACGCGGATCTGCCCGTCGCCCTTGCAGGTTTCGCACCTGCCGCCGGAAACGTTGAAGCTGAAGCGGCTTGCGGTGTAGCCGCGCTTTCTCGCATCCGGCGTCATGGCAAAGATCTTGCGGATGTCGTCGAACACCTTGGTGTAGGTGGCGGGGTTGGAACGGGGCGTGCGGCCTATGGGCGTCTGGTCGATGGAAACGATGCGTTCTATCTGCTCAAGGCCCTCCACGCCCTTCATGGGGCCGGGCTGTTCCGTGCGCAGGCCGCAGTGACGCGCCACGCGGCGGTAGAGCGTGTCGATGACGAGGGAGCTCTTGCCCGAACCGGAAACGCCGGTGACGCAGGTGAGAACCCCGAGAGGGATGGCGCAGTCGATGTTCTTCAGGTTGTTGGTGGTCACGCCGCGCAGGGTGAGGAACTTTTCGGAGCTGCGGCGCTGTTCCGGCACGGGGATGGAAAGGTCGCCGCGAAGGTAGCGCGCGGTGAGGGAATCGGAGTTTCTGACAAGGTCCTTCACCGTGCCGGCAAACACGAGTTCCCCGCCCTGGGAGCCGGAGCCGGGCCCCATTTCCAGCACGGTGTCCGCCTCGCAGATGGTGGCTTCGTCGTGTTCCACCACAAGCACGGTGTTGCCGCGCTTCTGAAGGCTGCGGAGGGTGCGGATGAGCCGTTCGTTGTCGCGCGGGTGCAGGCCTATGGACGGTTCGTCCAGCACATACGTCACGCCCACAAGGCCGGAACCGAGCTGGGAGGCAAGGCGTATGCGCTGGGCCTCGCCGCCGGAGAGCGTGGCCATGGAGCGGCCGAGGGTGAGGTATTCCAGGCCCACGTTGACCATGAAGCCCAGGCGGAAGGAAAGTTCCTTGATGAGCGGTTCGGCAATGAGGGCGTGGCGTCCCGTGAAGGAGAGGCCCTTCACCCACGAAAGGGCGCGTTCTATGGAAAGATTGCAGAATTCCTCGATGTTGAGGTCGTTCACGCGCACGGAAAGCGCTTCCTTCCTGAGCCTCGTGCCGTGGCAGGTGGGGCATTCCACCTCGTAGCTGTAGCGGCTCAGAATGTCGCTCCAGGCATCGCCGCGCTTCATGCGCTGTTCCAGCAGGTACATGACCCCCGGCCAGTGCGCGGTGGAAAGCGCTTCCCCGCCTTCGTCATGGTTCAGGCTCGTGCCGCCCATGAAGTTGCGGCGCAGGCTCCCCGTGCGGGTGATGCCGCCCGATTCGCCGTTGAACAGGGCCTTTCTCGCCTTGTCGGAAAAATCTCTGAGGGGCGTGTCCATGGTAAAGCCCTGCCTCTCGCCGAGAGCCTCCAGCGCCTTGCCGATTTTGGCCATGAAATAGGGGCTGGAGAAGGGGGCGAGGGCGCCCTTGCGGAGGGAAAGGCTTTCGTCGGGCGCAATGAGGGATTCGTCGAAGGCCACCACCGTGCCTATGCCGAGGCACTGGGGGCACGCGCCCTGGGGGCTGTTGAAGGAAAAAAGCTGCGGCGAGGGAATGGGCGCGCTCACATGGCAGGCGGGGCATACCGATTCGGTGGAATGCACGATGTCGGCCTTGCCCGGCACGCTCACGATGACGCGGCCCTTGCCGTAGCGCAGGGCCAGTTCCACGGAGTCGGCAAGGCGGGTGCGCATGTCGTCCTTGATGACGAGCCTGTCCACCACAAGGTCGATGCTGTGCTTTTTGTTCTTGTCGAGGGCCGGAACCTCATCGAGGTTGTAGATTGCTGCCTCTTCCCCCAGCGTGGCCACGCGCACGCGCACGAAGCCTTCGGCCTTCAGCTTCTTGAAGCGGTCGGCATGGGTGCCTTTCTGCAGTTCCACAAGGGGAGCCATGAGCATGATGCGCTCGCCTTCGGGCATGGCCATGATGTCCGCAATGATTTCATCGGAGGCGCGGGCCTCGATGGGCGCGCCGCAGTGGGGGCAGTACACCTTGCCGAGCCGGGCGAAGAACACGCGCAGAAAGTCGTACACCTCCGTCACCGTGCCCACGGTGGAACGGGGGTTGTGCGCCGTGGTCTGCTGTTCCAGCGATATGGCGGGGGAAAGCCCCTCGATTTTGTCCACCAGGGGCTTGTCCATCTTGGGCAGGAACATGCGCGCGTAGGTGGAGAGCGATTCCACATAGCGGCGCTGCCCCTCGGCGTACACGATGTCGAAGGCCAGGGTGGACTTGCCCGAGCCGGAAGGCCCGCATACCACCACGAGTTCGTCGCGGGGAATGTCCACGTCGACGTTTTTAAGATTATGCTGCCGGGCGCCCTCGATATGGATGCAGGGCCCCGTGATTTTTCTGGGCAGGTTCATGCTGTTCCTTGTTGCTTGGGCGGCAGACGCCGCCGGAAAAAGAATCAGCGCCGTCCGTTCTTCAGCAACGTGACGCGGCGCACCACTTTTTCATAATAAGGATCGTTCTCGTTTATGGCAACGGAGCGGGCGCGGCGGTTCTGCACGCGCATGAGGATGACGTCGAGCTTCTGCATCTGGCGCAGTTTTTCCGCGCCGTCCTCGCAGTGTTCGAGCAGGTCGAGGAGGGTGTTGATTTCCTTGCGGTCGGCAAGTTCCGGCGGAAGATAGCCCGCGTTTCTGAGTACCTTGCAGGCCATGCGGAGTTCTGCGGGCACGGCGGAATCGTCTTCCAGAACAAGCTCCTTGCCCTCTCCGGGAAGATGATCGAAGGCGCCTTCCTTCTGTGCTTCCTGAATGCGCCTTTCCGCCCGGTTTGCCAGAAAATGCAGAAAATTCTCCGCCATGGACACGCTCCCTTGCAATGCCCCTTCTATACGCCGTGCCGGGAGCTTTTTCAATGCGGAAGGCGTCCCCGCCCCGGCGGGGAAAAAGCCGGGGCGGGGACGCGGGGAACAGACGGCAGGAGCGCAGGGGAGCGCCCCTGCCGCGGAGGGAGGAGGGAAATTCAGCGCGCAAGAAAGCGCCGGTAGTCGATGCCGTATTTCTTCATTTTATAATAGAAAATGCGGTAGGTGATGCCGATGTTGCGCGCGGCCTGATGGATGTTTCCGCCGGAAAGGGTGAGGGCCTCTTCCAGCCGTGTCTTTTCCAGAAGGCCCACCTCTTCGTGAAAGCCGAGGTTTCTGCCGCCGGGTGCGGCACGGCCTTCGGAGGCGCGCAGACAGGGGGGAAGGTGGCAGGGGTGCACGGTGTCGCCTTCGCAGAGCAGCACCGCGCGTTCCATGGCGTTCTGCAGTTCGCGCACGTTGCCCGGCCAGCGCCAGGCAACCAGGGCATCCGCCGCCTGGGGAGAGAGGCATTTCGCGCTCCGGCCGTGCCTGCGGGCGAAAAGGTGCAGAAAATGCTCCGCCAGGGGCAGGATGTCGTCCGCTCTTTCGCGCAGGGGCGGCAGAAAGAGGGGAAAGACGTTGATGCGGTAATAGAGGTCTTCGCGGAAAAGGCCCTGTTCCACCAGCTTTTCCAGGGGCTGATGGGTGGCGCAGATAAGGCGCACGTCCACCTTCACGACCTTTTCGCTGCCGAGGCGCACGATTTCGCCTTCCTGCACGGCACGCAGCACCTTGGCCTGCGCCGCAAGGGAAAGATCGCCTATTTCGTCGAGAAAGAGCGTGCCGGAGGAGGCCTGTTCAAACACGCCGCGCCTCTGCTGCTGCGCCCCGGTGAAGGCCCCCTTCTGCCAGCCGAAGAGTTCGCCCTCCACAAGATCGGCGGGCAGGGCCGCGCAGTTGAGCTTGATGAAGGGCCTGTTCGCCCTGCTGCTGCACTGATGGATGGCCGAGGCCATGAGTTCCTTGCCGGAACCGGATTCCCCGCGCAGCAGCACGGTGGTGTTGCCCGGAGCCACCTGCGCCACATGGTGGAGCACATGATTCATGCTCTGGGAAAGCACCACGATGGAGGGCATGCTCTGCAGCGCGGAGGGCAGGGGCCTGTCGTCCTGCCTTGTGTAATGGGCGCTTTCGCGCAGCATGTCTTCCTGCAGGCAGGCCACCTGATGCCCCACCAGCGAGGCCACCACCTCAAGAAAGCGGCAGAGCCGGCGCAGCACCGCCGCATCGGCCCGGGGCGTGTCCGCGCTCAGCGTGCCCACGACGCTTTTTCCGGCCTCTTCCTCTCCCTTCCGGCTTTTCTGCAGGATCACGGGAACGCAGAGAAAGGCCAGATGGCGCATTTCCTCCTCGTTGCGCTCGAAAAGCCGGTTCTGGAAGTCGGGGTGATTCTTCATGCATTCCACAATGATGGGCTTTCCGGTGGCGAACACCTGCCCGGTGATGCCCCGGCCCGGGGCATAGGTGAGGTGGGGCACGCAGGCCTTTCCCTCGGTCATGGAAAGGTGAAGACTGCCGTTTTCCGGGTGCTGCACCATGATATGGGCCCGGGTGAAGGGCATGTCGCGGGAAATGGAGTCAAGCACGCGCAGGAGCGCTTCCCGGAAGGGAAGTCCCGGGCTGAGGCATTGCACCACATGGCAGAGGCCTTCAAGGTAGGGTTCCGGCAGGGAGAGGGTGGACTCGGGCATGGAAGTGGTCCGCAGGGCGGGGATGCCCGCCGGGTGGAAGTTGAGGCGCCCCGCTTTGGCAGGGCGCGGGAAGGGCCGTTACAGTGCTTTTTCCAGCCTTTCGAGGGCCTTTTTCGTGTTTTCGGGAGAATTGAAGGCCGTAAAGCGCGCGTAGCCTTCGCCGCTTGCGCCGAAGCCCGCGCCCGGGGTGCAGACCACGGCGGCCTTTTCCAGCATGAGGTCGAAGAAGTCCCATGAGGGCATGGCGTCCGGCGTCTGAAGCCAGATGTAGGGCGAATGCACGCCGCCGAAGGCCGAAAGGCCCATGCGGCGGAAGGAGGCAAGCATGAGGTCGGCGTTGTTGCGGTACACGGCGAGACCGGCGGCCAGTTCCTTTTCCGCCCCGGGCTGGAACACGGCCTCGGCCGCGCGCTGCACGATGTAGGGGCAGCCGTTGTACTTGGTGCACTGGCGGCGCAGCCACATGTCGTGCAGCGAAAGGGTGCGGCCGTCCTTCGTGCGGGCGGTGAGCTTCTTCGGCACCACGGCATAGCCGCAGCGGAGCCCGGTGAAGCCCGCCGTCTTGGAAAGACTGCGGAATTCCACGGCCACCTCGTCCGCTCCGGGGATTTCGTAGATGCTGCGGGGCAGGGAATCGTCGCGGATGAAGGCCTCGTAGGCCGCATCGAAGAGGATGAGGCTTCCGTGTTCCCGGGCATGGTTCACCCAGGCGGTGAGGGAGGCGCGGTCGAGCACGGTGCCTGTGGGGTTGTTGGGGCTGCACAGGTAGACGACATCCACGGCCGTGTCGGGCAGGTCGGGCTGAAAGGCGTTGGCCCGGGTGCAGGGCAGGTACACGATGCGGCTCCAGCGGCCGTTTTCCCTGACGCCCGCGCGGCCCGCCATGGCGTTGGAATCCTCGTACACGGGGTAGACCGGGTCGGTGATGGCCACGACGGCATCGTCGCCGAACAGTTCCTGAAAATTGCCGATATCGCTCTTGGCTCCGTCGCTGATGAAGATTTCATCCGCGTCGAGCTTCACCCCGCGGGGCAGAAAATCGTGCCTGCGTATGGCCTCGCGCAGAAAGGCGTAGCCCTGTTCCGGGCCGTAGCCCCGGAAGGTGTCGGCGCAGGCCATTTCGTCCACGGCCTTGTGCAGGGCGCGGATGACGGAGGGGATGAGGGGCAGGGACACGTCGCCTATGCCCAGGCTGATGACTTCCGTTTCCGGGTTCCGCGCTCTGAAGGCCGAAACCCTGCGCGCCACTTCACTGAAGAGATAATTGCCGGAAAGGCCCGCGTAGGCGTTGTTGATGCTTGTCATGGAGAAGCTCCGGATGCGTTCTCCGGCCGTGCCGGAGGAAAGAGTTATGCCACCGTGCGCCCTGCGGGGAAGAGCATGGGGTCGTTGTTTCTCATGGTCCATACGCCGCAGGGGCACACGCCCGCGCAGATGCCGCAGCCTGTGCAGCGTTCCGGGTCGGAAACGTAGGCAAAGCCTTCTTCCGTTTCCACGCGGGAAACAGCGCCTTCCGGGCAGGAATGCAGGCACATGCCGCAGTCGCGGCAGCTGCCGCAGCTGATGCAGCGCGCATGGTCGCCTGCCGGGGCGGGCATGTCCGCCTTGTGCACGCGGCTGAAATATTCCAGGCTGAGGCGGGCGGAGGCCATGGGCCGGGCCTTTTCCTTTTCAGGACGGCGGCCTTCCAGAAAGGCGCAGGCCGCCCTTGCCGCCTGTGCGCCGGAACCGATGGCTGCGGCAAGAAGCCCGGGCCGTATCACGTCGCCTGCGGCGAACACGCCGGGCAGAACGCTTCCGTCTTCCCCGGGCACGAGCCAGTGTTCCCTGAAGGTGGGCGCGCCTTCGGGCAGGAAGGAAATGTCCGGTTCCTCGCCTGTGGCCACGATGACCATGTCGCCGGCAATGAGGCGGCCCTGATCGTCGATGATGCCCTTATCCGTGATTTCGCGCGTCACGACGGGCCAGAGTATGGTGCCGCCCAGATTCTCGATATGGGCGATTTCCTTGTCGAAGGCGGCGGGCTTCTGCACGTCGATGCAGGTGACGTGCTCCGCTCCCTCGGCATAGGCCCCGGCCGCCACGTCCATGCCCGCGTTGCCGCAGCCGATGACGATGACGTGCCTGCCCGTGGCGGGGTGTTCGCCGCGGTTCACGGCCTTCAGGTACTCGATGCCGGGCACCACGCGCTCTCTGCCCTTCCACGGGAACATGCGGGCCTTCGTGCCGCCTGCGGCCACGATGACGGCATCGTTTTCCCTGCGCAGGGCGTCGAATCTTTCCCTGTCCACCGGGCAGGAGGTCACGAATTTCACGCCCATGGAGGCAATGCGGGCGATTTCCGCCTGCAGCACGGCATGATCGAGCCTTTCACGGGGAATGACCTGTTCCATCTTGCCGCCGATGACATGGTCGGCCTCGTATACGGTGACGTCGTGCCCCTTGCGGGCAAGCTGCCATGCCGCGGACAGTCCGGCCGCGCCGGAACCGATGACGGCAACCTTCTTCCCGCTGGACTGCGCCTTTTGTTCCACGGTCAGAGCGGCGGATTCCCGGCCGAGGGCGCCTATCTGCATGGGCAGGTCGATGCGTCTGCCGCGGGTGCAGGCGTCCATGCAGGGGTTCGGGCACACATGGCCGCATACGGAACCGGGGAAGGGGGAATAATCGAGCACAAGGCGCAGGGCCTCTTCCGTGCGGCCCTGGCGCAGCAGGTTGAAGCGCCTCTGGGTGGGAATGTGCGCGGGGCAGGCGTATTCGCAGGGCGCGGCCGTGGCGGCGTTGTCCCACGAGGGCACGCGCAGGCGGAATCTGCCGCGCGCCACAAGGCCGTTCACGGAAAAATTGTCGCTGACCACGTCGCTGAATATGCCGCCCTTCACCCACTTTTCCCTGCGGTATTCGCGCATGGACAGAGGATGCCTTATGTGTTCGCCGCTCTGCAGGGGCAGAAGCTTTCTCCATTCGCTCCAGCGGGAGAGGCGCTCCTGTGCGTCTGTTCTGTCCACGGCATGGAGAAAGGCGCTCATGCCGCCGGAAAGGAAGGCGATGTCCTCTTCATCAAGTTCATGCACGGCCACGTCGTTTTCCGCATAGGAGCCGGGATTGCCCCGGAAGTAGACCACGCCGCCCACCATGCCCACGCAGGCGCGTTCGCCGAGAACGGAAGGCATGTCTTCGGCATCGAGGCCGCATACCACCATTCTGCCGCCGCCCATGAATTCGCACGGGAAGGAGCCGGTGTACTTCAGAATCCACAGCTCAGGCTCGGGGTAGAGCGGGTCGTGCTTCATGAGGGAGCCGGAGCGCGTGCCGGCCCTGCCGCCGATGTAGATGACGCCCGAGGCCGCACAGTGCCCGGCCGTGTCGCCCGCATCGCCCTTCACGGTGATGCGCGCGCCGGAATTGAGCCAGCCCACGTCGGCCGGGGCCGGGCCGTCCACCACGATGTCGGTGTTGTCGAGGCCCATGCAGCCCACCCTCTGGCCGGGGTTGGTCACATGAAAGTGCAGGGGACGGCCTTCCCTGTTCCACAGGGGGCCGCCTATGTCGTGCTGACCGGAGGCGTGGATGAGAAATTCCGTTTCCCCCCGGTTCACGGCTTCGGAAATGGCGAGCAGCAGGCTCTGCGTGGACATGCGTTCGTGCCGGATGAGCGTATCTATGGAAAACATGGTATTGCCTTTGAAGGAAGAGGTTCCGTTGCGGAAAGGCCTTTCGGCTTTTCCGGGATCAGCAGGCGTAGGCGATGCCGAGCTTGTCGGCCACGGCGCGGTCGGTGGCCACGAGGGCGTCGGAGCGGCCCACGGGCAGGGAGCTGTTGCCGATGGGGGCCATGAGCTTTCGCATTTCGCTGTCGAAGGCCAGAACGTAGTCCACGATGGCCTGCGCCCCTCTGTCCACGTCGAGCCGCGCCACAAGGCGCGGATCCTGCGAACAGATGCCGTTGGGGCACAGGCCTGTGGAACAGTTGTTGCAGCGGCCGTTCTCGTTGCCCACGCATCCCAGAAGCTGGATGAGGAGCTTGCCGATGAACACGCCGTTGGCGCCGAGGCATATCATCTTGAAGGCGTCGGCCGCGGCATTGCCGGTAAGGCCCACGCCGCCGCCCGCCCACAGGGGAATCTGGCCCTGAAGGCCCTGTCCCACGGCGGCGAGGTAGCAGTCGCGCAGTTTGGAGACCACGGGGTGGCCGGTATGGTCGAGGGAAACCTCGTTGGCCGCGCCGGTGCCGCCCTGTATGCCGTCGATGAAAAAGCCGCCGCAGATGCGGTAGGGATCGCGCAGAAGGTTGTTGTACACGGAAACCGACGTGGCCGAGGCCGCGCACTTGATGGCCACGGGCACGCGGAAGCCGAAGGCCGCGTTGAGGGAAAGGTGCATCTTCTGCACCGATTCCTCGATGGAATACAGGCCCTGATGGTTGGGCGGGGAATGCAGGGTGGACTTCGGCACGCCGCGTATGGCCTGAATGTGCGGGGCCACCTTGGAGGCGGGCAGAAGGCCGCCGTCGCCGGGCTTGGCGCCCTGACCGATCTTGATGAGCACGCCCGCCGGGTCGGTCTTCATGCGGGGCAGGGCCTTGACGATGCGGTCCCAGCCGAAGTGGCCGGAGGCTATCTGTATGATGAAGTAGCGGAGCTTATCCGATTCCAGAAGCTTCACGGGCATGCCGCCTTCGCCCGAACTCATGCGCACGGGCAGGGAACATTCCTCGTTGAGATAGGCCACGGCCATGGCTATGGCCTCCCATGCGCGGGTGGAGAGGGCGCCTATGGACATATCGCTGAAAAGGAGCGGATAGATCCAGTTCACCGGCGGGATGCGGTCGGTTCTGACCAGCCGTCCGTCCCTCACCTCAAGGGGCATGGCGTTGGTGGGCAGCACGCGGCCCAGGGGAGCGCGCATGTCGAAGGTGTGGCGTTCGGAATCAAGGGCGGGGTCGGTCATCTGGCTGATGCGGCCCACCACGATGGCGTCGAGGGTGCGCTGCGTGTTCAGATTGGTGCGCCCGCCGCGCCGTATGGGGCCGTGGGCGCGGCCGATGAGGGGAAAGCGCTGATCCGGGTTGCGTTCGGGATGAATGGCCCCGTTGGGGCATACCCTGGCGCAGAAGCCGCAGCCCACGCACAGGTGGGCAAGGTCGGTCTTCTGGCGGATGACGGGCCGCGCAAGGTGCCTTTTTTCCGGTTCCGGCACGGGCTTTTCGGAAACGGTGACGTCGCAGCGCAGCATGACCGCCTCAATGGCGTTCTGCGCGCACTGGGCCACGCAGCTGCCGCACATGGTGCAGCGGGAAGGATCGTGCCGGATGACCCAGCGCAGGTCTTCGGAACAGATGTCGAGAGCGTTTACTGCCTGCATATGCGTACCCTGAGATCATTGTCGATGATGATGGTTTCCCGTTCGCCGGGGTAGATGTCGAGGGCGGGGTCGCGTTCCGGCATGACGGCGTTCAGGCCGCAGACTTCGGAGGAAACGGCCAGCATGCCGTCGGTTCTGCCCACCACCACGGGGCGGAGCTTCTTGGAATCGCAGCAGCAGATCATGCGGCTGTCGGGAAGCATGCCTATGATGGCGTTGGGCCCGTTGATTTCCAGATGCGCCAGCGTTTCGCGGATGATGCGCAGAACGTCGGCGTCTTCCCTGCCGTCGATTTCCGCAAAGGGCAGGGGGGTGATGACGTGCTTGAAGTATTCCGGCGGCCATCTGAGTTCGTGCAGCACATAGTGCAGGCTGTAGAGCAGGCACTGGGAATCGGATTCAAAGCCGGTGTAGCCCCGGTGCAGGGACTTCTGAAATTCCTTGTTCTTGGTGTAGAAGGTGTTTTCGCCGTTGACGCACACCGTATAGCCCTGAAGGAAGAAGGGGTGGGCGGCGTAGCGCACGATGTCGTAGTTGGTGTTCTGGCGGCACTGGGTCACGATGTTCCGGGCCAGCAGCGGGCAGGTGTCGTCCCAGAGGCGGAAGTAGGCGGCGATGTCGCGCGGGTCGCCTATTTCCTTGAGGGTGAGCACGTCGGGCCAGAAGGAATAGACAAAGCCGCCGTTTCTTTCCTCCAGCATGGCGCGCAGGGCAAGGCGCGTGTCGAGCAGAAGGTCGGCCTTCTCCTCTTCGCTGCTGTAGCGGTAATGGGGCGGGTAGTCGTAGACGCGGAAGAGGTAGCGTTCCATGGGCCGTATGTTCAGCCCGGGCCTTGCGTCGTACTTGGGCGTCCAGCTGAAGAGCAGGGTGAAGTGGTGTTCGGCCATGTAGTCGTCCACGGCGCGCATGCCTTCGCGCGTGCACGCGGCGGAAAGAAGGGGCTTGTCCTTCCATTCACCGAACACCCCGGCCATGTCCTGCATGACCATGGCGTATCCGGAATTGTCGTGTCCTTCCTGCTGGGGAAGCATGAGGGTGAGGGCCGCCTTCGGCCCCACGGGCGTGATGCTTTTTATGGACCCTATTCTGCACATGGTGTTTTCCTTGAAATGGTGTCACGGCTCGTGGAGCGCGTGCGCGCGGTGGAACAGGAGAGGTCCGCGATGCGTATTTGTACCGGGCCTTCCGACGGAAGGGCGGGCCGACGGCCCGCCCTCCGGCAGGGTTCAGGTTCCGGCCGGGCAGGCCCGGCCGGTGATGCTCAGTGCGTCCACATGAGGGCGGCGTAACCGGGCATGGGGTAGTCTGAGGAGGACATCATGGCTTCCAGGCTGTCGGCCAGGAAGCGACATTCGTTCATGGCAGGAAGCACCGCGTCGCGGGCGAAGCGGGCGCAGGCGTCCGCGCCTTCGGTTCCGGCAAGGGTCATGCGCTTTTCATCGAGGCTGCGCAGGGCCAGCAGGAGCTTTCCGGTAAGGGTGGAAAGCTGAGCGAGGAAGCTTTCCTCCGCTTCGGGCACGCTGCCGAGGGCGGACAGGGTGCGGTTCACCATGTCGGCGGCGGCGCTCTGGGCCTTCATGGCCGCGGGAGCAATGAGGGTGCGGCCTATGCGGCTTGCGGTGGCGGCCTCTATGCCTATGGTCTTGGCATAGTTCTCCAGCAGGATTTCCTGACGGGAGAGGCATTCGCGCTCGGAGAGTATGCCCTGCCGGGAGAAGGTGGCGAGCACGTCCGGGTCGCTGTAGTGCTCAAGGGCTTCCACCGTGCCTGCGTAGTTGGGCAGGCCGCGGCGCGCGGCCTCGCGGGGCCATTCCTCGGTGTAGCCGTTGCCGTTGAACACGATGGGCGCGTGTTCGGTGAAAAGGTCGGTGAGCAGGCGCTGCACGGCGTCGTTGAGGGGCGTGCCAGCGGCGGTGTCCGCTTCCAGGCGGTCGGCAATGTCTTCCAGCGCGCAGGCCACGGCCGCGTTGATGGCGATGTTGGCCGGAGCGATGGACTGGGAGGAACCCACGGCCCGGAATTCAAACTTGTTGCCCGTGAAGGCGAAGGGGCTTGTGCGGTTGCGGTCGGAATAGTCGCAGGGCAGGGGCGGCAGAACGTCCACGCCGATGTTCAGGGTGGGCCTTGTCTTGCGGGAGCAGGAGCCGTTGCCCGTGAAGGAATCGACCACTTCCGCGAGCTGATCGCCGAGATACACGGAAATGATGGCCGGCGGGGCCTCGTTGGCGCCGAGGCGGTGATCGTTGCCCGCGCCCGTGGTGCCGAGGCGCAGCACGGCGGCATGCTTGTGCACGGCGCGCAGCACGGCGGCGAGAAAGACCAGGAACTGGGCGTTGTCCTGCGGCGTGTCGCCGGGCCTGAGCAGGTTGTTGCCTTCGGAATCGGCCAGGGACCAGTTGTTGTGCTTGCCCGAACCGTTCACCCCTTCAAAGGGCTTTTCGTGCAGAAGGCACATGAAGCCGTGGCGGGGCGCGATGTGACGCATGAGGTTCATGACCAGCATGTTGTGGTCGGTGGCGATGTTCACCTGTTCATACATGGGCGCAAGCTCGAACTGCGCCGGAGCCACTTCGTTGTGCCTGGTCTGCGCCGGAATGCCCAGACGGAACAGCGTGTGCTCCAGATCTTCCATGAAGGCCATGACCCGGGCGGGAATGGCGCCGAAATAATGGTCCTCCATTTCCTGCCCCTTGGGGGTGGTGGCGCCGTACAGGGTGCGGCCGGTCATGAGAAGGTCGGGCCTTTTTTCCGCAAGGGCCTTGTCCACCAGAAAGTATTCCTGCTCGGGCCCGGCCTGCGCCGTCACATAGCGCGCCGTATCGTTGCCGAAAAGGCGCAGAATGCGCAGCGCCTGCCGCGACACGGCGGAAACGGAACGCAGAAGGGGAACCTTCCTGTCCAGCGCTTCGCCGGTGTAGGAATAGAACATGGTGGGAATATGCAGGGTGCGGCCGATGAGAAAGACCGGGGAGGTGGGATCCCATGCGGTGTAGCCGCGGGCCTCGAATGTGGAGCGCAGGCCGCCGGAAGGGAAGCTCGAAGCGTCCGGTTCGCCGGAAAGCAGCGTCTTTCCCGAGAAGGAGGAAATCATCCTGCCGTCCACGCACTGCAGAAAGGCGTCGTGCTTTTCCGCGGTGAGGCCGGTGAGCGGGTGAAACCAGTGGGTGTAGTGCGTGGCCCCGCGGGATACGGCCCAGTCCTTCATGGCGTTGGCCACGGTGCCGGCAATGGCCGGATCGAGGCGGGTGCCGTTCAGCACCGTCTGTTCCAGGTTGGCGTACACGTCGTGGGGCAGATGCTGACGCATGGTGTCCAGGGTGAAGACGTCGCAGCCGAAATATTCGTCGTCATGCCTTGTCGCTTCAGGATTTGACATGTTTGTTAACTCCTTTGGGAGAAGGTTCCCGCGTTTTCATGCCGGAAGAAAAGCAAGAACCGTGCCAGAAGAAGCGTATGAAGTATAATATATGGAAATAACAGGAATAAAAAATTTCCTATGCTCAGAGGCGGGATAAGAATGTTCTTCTTTTCTACCAAAAGGTAGAAAATAATCTGTATCTACATCATACAAAAATGTAACAAAAAGGAGAAAAAGCGGAAAATAAGGAAGAGATACCGGGGACTTGGCGCACAGGAAGGTAAAATCTACCGGAATGTGGATTTCGGGCTTTCCGGAAGGCAGGCCCGGCCGCACAACGGCAGAAGGCGCTTATTTTTTGGGAAAAGGGCGCCGGGGAGCGCCGTGCCGGGGGCATGACGGGCCGCCCGGGGGCTGCACCTTGCGCCGCAGGGGGCAGAACCTGCGGAAAACACGGGCCTTTTTTGTGCTGCTTCGGGCAATACCGGGAAAGGATGTTCCGGCAGGCGGAAAAAAGGAGCCTTGCGCTTCCGCACGCAGCGCAGAGACCGGAGGGGAGCGCCCGGCACGGGAGAGGCGCGTTTTTTTTCCTGCCCGGGCCGCCGCTTCCGGGAAAAACGGCCTTTTTCTCCCTTCGGGGGCCGTGCGATGGCCTGCGCGCAGAGGTGATTTTCTACATAAAGGTAGAAAATATTCAGAAAGGGGATGCCGGGGGCTTTTTTGCGCCAGCGGCCGGGATGTCGGGCGGTGATATCAGGCGGGAATATCGGGAAAAGGGCCGGGATGTCGGGGAAAAAGGCGGGGGACATGCCGTCAGGCGGACCTTTCCGCCGGGGAGGGTATTCTTTTTAAAGCAAAGAAGCCGCATGGTTGCCCATGCGGCTCTTTGAGTTCATAACGACACGTCGATATGAATGACGTGCATCACTTCACGCCCATGGCCTCCTTGTAGAGCTGTCCGTACACGCGGCTGAAGAAGTGGCCGGTGGAACGGCAGGCAGCGCCGATGACGAGGTCGATGTGCTTGCCCTTGGCGCGTCCGGCGAGGTTCTCGGTCTTGGTCCTGGCGTTTTCCACATGCCAGGCTTCCACGGTGTCGCCGTTCATCTTGTCGATCACGATGCTGAAATAGCCTTCAGGACCCTTGAAGGTGTTGTTTTTGGCATCAAGAACGATGGGTTCCTTGTTTTCCAGCACGATTTCGTGGATGAAGGAGCATTCCGCGCAGATTTCGGGGCGGGTGACGAAGCGCTTGTCGGCCGCCCATTCGCCGCCGTTGGTCACGGTGATGACATCGCTGTGAGCCATGAGGGCGACCTTGCCGTTCACGAAGATGCCGCCTTCATTGCGGGGATTGAGGTTTACAAGTTCCCTGCCGCTTTTGGACTGGGCGTACATGGCCTTGCACACCACGCGGGAGGCGGGGAAGAGCTTGAGGGATTCCTTGTCGCCCTTGAGCGTCCTGGTCACGGTGCCGGAGGCGTCGGTGATCTTCACGGTGGCGGTGTCGGCGGTGATGTCGGTCACTTCCACGGTGGCCTTGCCGACTTTGAGGGTGTCGCCCTTGCCGTACAGGCCCATGATGGGAGCGTTCGGGGAGATGAGCGCCCTGGAGGTGCTCACCGTGACGAATTCCTTGATCTTCGCTTCATTGGGACCGATGGAATCCACATAGATCACGGAACGGGAGTTGGTGGAGATGTTGTTGCCCACGAGGTAGGGGCGGATGTCGGGCTGTTCCATGCAGGAAGTGGTGCCTTCCTTGAGGCCGGAGCCGCTCTTGAGCAGGGAACCGTCGGAAGCGGAGGGCTTCACATTTTTGCCGCCCACCACGATGAAGGGGTTGCCGTAGTAGTTGCCCGTGGTCTTGATGAGCCAGAAGTAGGCCATGTGGCCGCCTTCAATGCCGAAGGGGTCGGGGTCGATGGCCTTGAGTTCCCAGCCTCTGGTCTTTTCTTCATTGCCGAAGATGATGTCGCCGGGCTTCATGGTGACGTTCTTCACCACGTCCTGCTGATATTCGTCCGTGATGAAGTGATACATCTTGCCGGCAATGGTAAAGGTATGGTCGTTGAACGACCACCAGTTGCTGCAGCGGGAAGTGGTGAACAGACCGGCGGCGGGAATGACCACCTTGCCGTCCTTCACATAGCTCTGACGGATGACCACGCCGTCGTCGATGGTCTTGCGCTTGCCGTCAAGCAGCTTGATCTTCACGTTGTTGGTGAAGCCGAGCATTTTGAGCACATAGGCGCCGTCGGTGGCGGGGGATTTCATGGCCGCGCTTTCCGAGGCGACGGCGGTGCCGCTCAGGGCGAGCAGGCAGACCAGCGCCAGGGCGCTTTTGGCGAAACGGAATGAAGGCATACATACTCCTGAAAACGGGAAAACCCGTCTTGCTGAGGCCGGCCAGTTGCCTCTGCCATGGCAGGAAAAGTATCGACACACTCTTGTAGCGGCATGTTATATTTTTATCAAATCCATTCCCAAAAAAGAGCCCGTTTTCCCTTGTGCCGCAAGGCATGGCGGGCACGCCCCGCACCCGCCTTGAAGGGGGGGCTCTTTTCCCCTATGATCCGGCAGGAAGTCTCCGGAGGTGAAGCATGAGTATCTGCTGCCCGAAATGCGGAAGTTTCCGCGTGGTGAAGGACGATCGTTACCGCACCCTCGGCACTGCTGCGGGGGGCGTGGGCGGCGCGGCCGCCGGTCTTTCCAACATAGGCGTGGGAGCGGCTGCGGGTGCGGCCATAGGCTCCGTGGTGCCCGTGCTCGGTTCCGCCATCGGCGCGCTCACCGGCGGCCTTGTGGGCGCGGTGACGGGGGCCGTTTCCGGTGCGGCCCTGGGCCACAAGGCGGGGCATGCCCTGGACAACAGACACGGCAGGCATCTTTACCGCTGCCGCAACTGCGGCAAGCTTTTCGCCGCATGAGCATCTTTTGAAAGAAAACAGTGTTGACAGCGCCTGTCTGCACGGATAAGAAAAAGAGGTCAGACGTCTGATGAGTAAACGATCACCCTTGGCCCGCACGGTGGGAGAAAGGCTTCTGGAGCTTATGCGCGCGCTTCCCGAAGGCGAGCGCAGGCTTCCCTCGGAAGAGGAGCTGTGCGGCAGACTGGATGTGAGCAGGGCAACGCTGCGGGAAGCGCTGAGCCTGCTCGACCGTGCGGGGTTCCTTACCAAAAGGCACGGTGTGGGGAATATCGTCAATCCGAGCGTTCTTCGCACGACCATGCGCTTTGATGCGGAAGTCAATCTGCGCCGCATGCTGGAGAGCGGAGGCGGAAGGACAAAGACGATACGCTTTGCGCCGCGTCCTGAAGAACAGGACCTGCTTTCCGGGGAGGTTTCGCTGCATGTGACGACGCCGCGCCCCCGGCTGGTGCAGCGTTCGGAACACATGCTGAACGACATGCCGGCCGTGCTCACCTTCAACATCTTTTCCTCCGGGGGAAGGCGGCTGAAGGAAGAGCAGGTGCGGGAACTTTCCTATGGGGAGCTTGTCCGCGCGGTGACGGGGGAGGAGCTTTCACATACCATCACGGCTTTTTCCGCATGCCGGTCATGGCGGGAAACGACCGCATTCTTCGGACTGGAGGAGGGCGCTCCGCTGCTTTTCTGGGCGCAGCGCAGTTTCGGCCTGAAGGATGAGCTGCTTTGTGAGAGCCTTGTGTTTTTCAATCCTGCACAGGTGACGCTTCATTCCTTCAACCGCTGGGAATGAGAAAGGGGGAAGCGGAGCGTCCGGGAAGGAGTGAATATGCTGAAACGATGGATGGTTTCCCTGGCTGTCGCGGCAAGTATGTTTCTGCCTGCGTGGTCCGGCGTTGCCGCGGAAACATACCCCAGTGGACCGGTGACGGTATGGCATCCTTTTGAACCGACGCCCTACGATGCCCTGAGCAAGGTGTACAACGAGCAGATGAAGAAGCAGCTGGGGGTGCCGTTTCTTTTTGAATACGGCATGATGGGCAAGGCCGCAAAGGCCGTGCTCGACACCCCGCCCGACGGCGCCAACGTGTTTTTCGCCGCCATGGGGCCCATGGTGCTCAAGCCCAACATGACGGCCCCGGTGTACGAACCCCGGGATTTCCGCTGTGTGGCGCGGGCCACGCTTCTGCCCATACTCTTTGTGGCGCACAAGGACGCGCCCTTCAAGACCTTCCGTGAATTCGAGGCCTACGCCAGGGCCCACCCCGGCAAGGCGAGCATAGGGCTGACCAACGCGCCGAGCTCTCTTCAGGTGGGCATGACGCACTTCATCCGTGACATTGCGAAACTGGACGTGAAGCTTGTGGAACAGCCCGAAGGGCCCATCCGCGGTACCATCGACTGCCTCATCGGCTATACCGACGCGCTCATCAGCCATCCGCCGGACATCATGCGCTACATCAAGAGCGGCCATCTCATTCCTCTGGCCACCTTCAACGCCGAGCGCCTCGCCATGCTGCCCGATGTGCCCACGCTGCATGAACTCGGCTATGATTTCGATCAGACGAGCTGGCGGCTTCTGGTGGTGAACAAGGATACGCCCGACGCCATCGTGAACATCCTTGCCGAAGCCACGAAAAAGGCCATGGAAAGCCCGGAAATGAAGAAATCTGCAGAAGAGAACTATGAGATCCTCGCCTACCTTCCCCCGAAGGAGGCCGACGCCTTTCTTCAGAAGGAATTCGACTACTACAGGGATCTCGCCCTCTCCATGGGTCTGCACTACTCTCAGAAGAAAAAGTAAGGGAAAGGCTTTTTCTTCTGTATGACGCAGCCGCCTCTGCCGGAAAGGCCCTTTTCCGGTGGAGGCGGCTGTTTTTTTTTTGTTCATGAAGTGGCGTTCCGCGCCCTGCCTGCTTCTTTTGCCGGATGCGGGCTTTTGCGGGGCTTTTTACCGCGCTTTCCGGCTGC
This sequence comes from uncultured Mailhella sp., assembly GCF_944324615.1. Taxonomy (GTDB): domain Bacteria; phylum Desulfobacterota; class Desulfovibrionia; order Desulfovibrionales; family Desulfovibrionaceae; genus Mailhella. The sequence goes on along the minus strand of NZ_CALUWY010000023.1, from coordinate 474 downwards.
AGGGAACATAAGGGGCATTAAACGGAAGAGGCGGGGGAAGCATATGCTTCCTCCGCCTCAGTGCCTGCGCCCGGGTGGGAAAGTGAAGCCCCGTCGCGGGCGGGAAGGCCGCCGTGACAGCCTTCCCGGGGAAGAGTCTTAGCAGAAGATGGACACGCCGGTCTGGTACTTGGTGTCTTCCACGAGCACCTTGATTTCGTACTTGCCGGAGAGGCCTTCCTTGCTGATGTTCTGCTTGATCACGCGGTCGTCGTCTTCGAGGTAGGCGCCGGAGCACATGGCCAGGTGATAGGAGGCGGCGGTGTTGATGAAGTAGCCGCGGGTTTCCTTTTCACCTTCGAGCAGCACCATGACCAGGGAGCCGCGGGCGAAGCGGCCGTGGAAGACGAGGCGGTCTTCGTCTTCCTCGATGTTGACCTGATGCCAGGAGTCGATGACTTCCTGAGATTCGGGCACGTCGGGGATGGTGTCGAA
>NZ_CALUWY010000022.1 GCF_944324615.1 uncultured Mailhella sp. | reverse complement strand
GAAGGCGTGAAGCTCGTGGCCGCCGGCCGCAACCCCATGCCCATCAAGCGCGGCATCGACAAGGCCGTGGCCGCCATCACCACTGAGCTCGGCAACATTGCCAAGCCCACCCGCGACCAGAAGGAAATCGCCCAGGTCGGCACCATTTCCGCCAACTCCGACGCCACCATCGGCAACATCATTGCCGAAGCCATGAGCAAGGTCGGCAAGGAAGGCGTCATCACCGTGGAAGAAGCCAAGGGCCTCGAAACCACGCTGGAAACCGTGGAAGGCATGCAGTTCGACCGCGGCTACCTCTCCCCCTACTTCGTCACCGACGCCGAAAAGCTGGTGTGCGACCTTGAGAACCCCTTCATCCTGCTTCAGGAAAAGAAGATCTCCGGCATGAAGGAAATGCTGCCTGTGCTCGAACAGGTGGCCAAGATGAACCGTCCTCTGCTCATCATCGCCGAAGACGTGGAAGGCGAAGCCCTTGCCACCCTCGTGGTGAACAAGCTGCGCGGCACCCTGCAGGTTGCGGCTGTGAAGGCCCCCGGCTTTGGTGACCGCCGCAAGGCCATGCTCCAGGATATCGCCATCCTCACCGGCGGCACCGTGGCTTCCGAAGAAATGGGCGTGAAGCTCGAAAACTTCACCCTCGCCAATCTCGGTACCGCCAAGCGCGTGCACATCGACAAGGACAACACCACCATCGTCGACGGTGCCGGTCAGTCTGCCGACATCAAGGCCCGCGTTGCCCAGATCCGCGCTCAGATCGCCGAAGCTACCTCCGACTACGACCGTGAAAAGCTGCAGGAACGCCTGGCCAAGCTGGTCGGCGGCGTGGCTGTGATCAAGGTCGGTGCTGCTACCGAAACCGAAATGAAGGAAAAGAAGGACCGCGTCGAGGACGCCCTCAACGCCACCCGCGCCGCCGTTGCCGAAGGCATCGTGCCTGGCGGCGGTACCGCCTACATCCGCTGCCTGCCCGTGCTCGATGACATCGAAGCCACCGAAGAGGAAATGGCCGGTGTGAACATCATCCGCCGCGCTCTGGAAGAACCTCTGCGCCAGATTGCCGCCAACGCCGGCTTTGAAGGCTCCGTGGTGGTGGAAAAGGTGCGTGAAGGCAAGGACGGCTTCGGCTTCAACGCCGCCTCCGGCGAATACGAAGACCTCATGGCTGCCGGTATCATCGACCCCAAGCAGGTTTCCCGTTTCGCTCTGCAGCATGCTTCCTCCGTGGCCGCTCTCCTGCTGACCACCGAATGCGCCATTGCTGAACTGCCCAAGCCCGAGCCTGCGGCTCCCGCTGCTCCCATGGGCGGCGGCATGGGCGGCATGTACTAAGATATGCCCGGCGGGCTTCTGCCCGCCGATGCCTGAAAAAGGGGGAATCGCATACGCGGTTCCCCCTTTTTTTCATGAACGGGAGAAAAGGACGCAGGGACGCTCCCCGCCGTGGGCCGTGCACCGCATGAGGGCGCAGGCTCTGCCCCTGCCCGCAACAGGGGGGAGACGGCCGTGTCTTGCCGGAACCTCCCGAGACATTGTTGAGAGACATGCCATGACGGAAGAACATGACGCTGAAGGCCGCACAGTGGTGGAACCGGAACTTGTGACCGATGAAAAGTACCGGCGCGCCTATTCCGACGATGCCTTTCATTCCAAGCTGCTGCGCTTTGCCGGAACCGTGGGGAAGGAAGGGCTGCGCTCCGCGCTGATCCTCTACTATACCCTCAGGCGCAAGGATCTGCCGGCCAGGACGCGCGCCATCATTCTGGGCGCTCTGGGGTACTTCATCCTTCCGGCGGACATCATCCCCGACCTTGTTCCCGTGTTCGGCTTCACCGACGATATCGGCATTCTTGCGGCGGCCCTTGCCGCGGTGGCCATGTATGTGGACGATGAGGCCCGCGCGAAGGCCGACGCCGCGCTTGAGCACTGGCTGAGCCGCGCGGAGAAGGTGCTGCACCGTTAGGACAGGGAGGATCTGCCGTTCCGGCGGGAATCCCCGGCAGCGGGCATGTTTTTGCGGGAAAAAATGCTTGCCAGCCGGGGAAAAAACATGTATGACCATCCTTCGGATGTCCGCACAGGGCATCTATGCACTTGCCTGTAATGGAAAAGACGCCCTCTACGGAGAGGCGCACCTGCACCGACCTACGGGAACAGGTTGTCATGCCTGCCAGCATCATTCAGGGAGTGTGCGCCGCATTGCGGCTTGTTCCGGTTTCCGGAGTACCTGTATCATGGGAAGCAGGCTTCAATTCTGACCCGTTTTTCGGAGGTTTTAATGTACGCTATTGTTGAAGTGCTCGGCAAGCAGTACCGCGTTCAGGAAGGCAACAAGGTTGTTGTCGACCTCATGAACGCTGAAAAGGACAGCGAAGTGTCCCTCGACCGCGTGCTCATGATCGGCGGCGAAAGCACCAAGATCGGCACCCCCGTTGTGGAAGGTGCCAAGGTGACCGCCAAGGTCGTCGATCACATCCTCGGCGACAAGGTCGTGGTGTTCAAGCACAAGCGCCGCAAGGCCGAACGCCGCACCCAGGGCCATCGTCAGGAATACACCGTTCTTACTGTTACCGGTATCGTCGCCTAACGGGCGTACCGTTTTTCTCCAAGGAGTTTCATCATGGCACATAAAAAAGCAGGCGGCAGCTCCCGCAACGGTCGTGACAGTGAAGGTCAGCGCAGAGGCGTGAAGCGCTTCGGCGGCCAGCATGTTCTTGCCGGCAACATCATCGTCCGTCAGCTCGGCACCGTGGTTTATCCCGGCACCAACGTCGGCATGGGCCGCGACTACACCCTTTTCGCCAAGTGCGACGGCGTGGTGAAGTTTGAAAAGTTCTACCGCAAGCGTCGCGTGCACAAGCGCGTGAGCATCGTTCCCGCCGAAGCTGCGGCGTAAGCGTGCTTCTGGTATGACGTATGGGGCGAGAAGGGCCATGGCTCTTCCCGCCCTTTGTGTTTTTTACGGAAAAGGATGCTGTGCGGCAGATGCAGGCTTCAGCTTCGCATCCTGCGCCGGGACACGGATGTTTTCCGCCGAAAGTGACGGCGACGCTCCAATCGTGAGGACATCGATATGAAATTTGTGGATGAGGCCACCATACAGGTGAAGGCCGGCAAGGGCGGCAACGGATGCGTTTCCTTCCGCCGGGAAAAGTTCGTGGCCAAGGGCGGCCCCGACGGCGGCAACGGCGGCGACGGCGGCAATGTGTACGCCATAGCCTCCAACAGGCTGTACAGCCTGTACGATTTCCGCCTGAAGCGCATCTACGAGGCCCCCAACGGTCAGGGCGGCATGGGCAGTCAGTGCGACGGGCACAAGGGCGAGGACCTTGTCATCGAACTGCCTGCGGGTACGCAGCTTTACGAACGCACGGGCGAAGGGGAAGTGCTTTTCGCCGACATATCCGACACGGAAAAGCCCGTGCTGCTTGCGGCCGGAGGCCGGGGCGGCAAGGGCAACGAACATTTCAAGTCTTCCACCATGCGCGCTCCGCGTTTTGCGCAGAAGGGCGAGCCGGGTGAGGAGAAGACCTTCCGCCTTGAGCTGAAGATTCTGGCCGACGCCGGACTTCTGGGCCTGCCCAACGCGGGCAAGTCCACCTTCCTTTCCCGCGTGTCGGCCGCGCGGCCCAAAATCGCGGATTATCCCTTCACCACCCTTACGCCCAATCTCGGGGTGCTCATCGACGACTGCGATCCCGACCGCCGCATGATCATTGCCGACATTCCCGGGCTCATCGAGGGCGCGCACGAAGGGCAGGGGCTGGGGGATCGCTTCCTGCGCCATGTGGAACGCACGCGTTTTCTCGTGCACATTCTCAGCGTGGAGGATGTGGACCTTGAGGCGGAGAATCCGTGGGAAGGCTTCGATCTCATCAACGACGAGCTTGCCCAGTTCGACCCGGAACTTGCCATGCGTCGTCAGATAGAGGTGGTGAACAAGACGGACCTGCGCACCCCTGAGGAGCTTGCCGCGCTCAAGGCCCGCGCCAAAGCGGACGGCAGAGATATTCTCTTCATTTCCGCCAAAGAGGAAACCGGCATCGACGAGCTGGTGGAACGCATGTGGAAACTGCGCGACGAGCTGGATTTCAACGATCCTCTGGTGCACTATCAGGAAGAAGTGGTGGTGGATGAGGAGTTCCCCGACATTGAAGTGATATGGACGCGCGAATAATGGATACCCGGGAAAAAACACTCGCTTCGGCCCACACTCTTGTGGTGAAGGTAGGCAGTGCGGTGCTCACCACCGCCGACGGCCTGCACCTTTCCGTGCTGTATAACCTTGTGGAGCAGCTTGCCCGCCTGGCCCGCCAGGGAAGGCGCATCTGCCTTGTGAGTTCCGGCGCCGTGGCCGCAGGGCGCACGGCTCTGCCCGGCCGCGGGCAGACGGTGGAAGGCGTATCCGGCAAGCAGGCTCTTGCCGCCATAGGGCAGGGCTGCCTCATGCGCGAGTATGAGCACGCCTTTGCCGCGCAGGGCCTTCTGTGCGCGCAGGTTCTGCTCACCAGGGACGATCTGCGCAGCCGTACGCGTTTTCTCAACGCGCGCAACACCTTCATGAACCTGCTGGACTGGGGCGTGGTGCCCATCGTCAACGAAAACGACACCGTGGCCGTGCAGGAGCTGAAATTCGGCGACAACGACCAGCTCGCCAGCCTTCTCCTCAATCTGGTGGAAGGGGATCTGTATATCAATCTCACGAGCGCCGCCGGCGTGCTTGCCGCCAACCCCGAAACCGCCGCTCCCGGGGAGAGCATTCCCTACCTTGAGTGCATCGACGACATTGCCGAGCTGGATATCGAGGCCCTCTGCGGTGCGAAAACCAGTGTGGGCACGGGCGGCATGCGTTCCAAGCTTATGGCGGCGCGGCGCGCGGCACAGCTCGGCGTGCCCACGCTCATTCTGCCCGGCCGCAGGCCCGACGTGCTCGACGCCGTGTTTGCAGGGGAAAACATAGGCACCTGGGTGCGCCCGGCGGAACAGGCCGTGTCGCGCCGCAAGTACTGGATGGCCTATCAGTCGGAACCGCAGGGCAGTATTCTTGTGGATGAGGGCGCGGCCCGTGCGCTGGAACAAAAGGGCGGAAGTCTGCTTCCCGGCGGCATACGCGCCGTGGAGGGCAGCTTTGAACCCGGAGCGCTGGTGCGGGTGCAGTGCGGGGAGCATCACATAGGCGTGGGACTCACCAACTATTCCTCGGAAGACCTTGAGCGCATCAAGGGACTCCGCAGGCTGGAAGTGGCGGCCATTCTGGGCAATGCCCATTACCCGGAAGTGATACACCGCGACAACCTGCTGCTCAATGCGGCGGTATAGAAACAAAGGGGCCGGAGCCTTCGGGTTCCGGCTTTTTTTGTGCGGAAACGCTTGCGCACTCCCCGGCAGACAGACGGAACGCCTTCCGGTGAGGAAAAGACATGCGCCGGGGCGGAACCTTTTTATGCCGCACCTGGAATGGTTTCTTCCGCCTGTCCGGGGAAGAAGCGCCGCTTCTTTGGGAGGTTTTTCCCCCGTGAGGGAACCCTGCGACAGAGAAAAAAGGGAGGAACGTATTTTTTTCTGCCGGAAGCGGAAAAAAATGCTTGCCAAGGGGAGTGAATTTCTATAAGTTGCACCTCGTGCCCAGGTGGTGGAATTGGTAGACACACTATCTTGAGGTGGTAGCGCCGAATGGCGTGGGAGTTCGAGTCTCCCCCTGGGCACCAGTCAGCGATTTTTTGAAGTAAGGCCTTGTTTTTACAAGGCCTTTCTTTTTTTAACAAACGATTTTTTAGAACATTCGCCCTGTATCGTACGTCTGTACTGTTTCTTGAATTCCTTTGAATTTATTTGAAAACAGATTTTTGTTCATTTTTTGGACTTTTTTTAAACGTATAGGGCTGAATATGTATCTCCAAAGAAGAAATGGTGGGATCTATTATTTTAGAATATCTGTTCCATCAAGATTGACCGCTGTTTATGCTAAACGTGAAATTACTATATCTTTACAAACAACCAATAAAGTAGAGGCAAAACTTAAATCTTTAGAGTATATACAAAAATACTTGTATGAATTTTCAACTGGTGAATATAAAAATACTATTACAGAAAATAAATTTACAAATATAAACACAAGCAAAAATATGTTGTTTAGTGAAGTTTATAGTAAGTATATTAATGAAAGAAAACCTGCGCCAAAATCTATAAGTTCTTTTTCTACAGCGATAAACCGCTTTATTTGGGTAATAGGAGATAAAGATATCTCTTTATATAGAAAATCTGATATTGTAGAATTTAAAAATGTTTTATTAAATTTTCCTGTTTATATATCTGAACATGATAAGAGTCTATCGGTTGAGGATGTTATAGAAAAATATAAGAGTTCGCGTAAGATCAGTATAAAATCTATCAACGATTCGTATCTTGCTTTAGTAAAAACAGTTTTTTCATACGCGGTATTGAACGACTATATTCATTTGAACCCAGCAGAAAACGTAAGAGTCATTTCACATGAACAGCCCGAACCAAAACGGCTACCGTTCGGCATGAACCAGATTGAACAGATGCTTATGTCCGACCTATTTACAAAATCACAAAACGAAAAGTTCATTGAATATAGATTTATCATATTATTAGGGCTATACACAGGTAGCCGTTTGGAGGAGTTGGCGAGATCACACATCGCCGACGTGGGCGAGGAAGACGGGATACCGTTCATTTTTATCCGACCACATGAGGATGGGCATACCGTCAAAACGGCGTCAGCGCGCCGGAGAGTGCCATTACATCCAAACCTGATGAAGGTTTGGGGCTTTGCCCAATTCGTCGCCATAGGACGCCGCAACGGCCGCAAATTTGTGTTTCCGATATTGAACACGAACCGGCAGATACGCGGTTCCATTTCATCCCAATTTTCAAAATGGTTCGCCCGATGGCTATCCAAAATTGGGTTAGACGACAGGCGGCTTTGCTATCATAGTTACCGGCACACCTTGAAGGCATGGGGCCGCTCTAATGGCATAGAAATTTCTATTTTAGATGTTATACAAGGCCATTCCATCAAATCCGTGTCGTTTAATTACGGTCGGGATGAATACGGGTCACCCTACCCTTTGAAGGTGTTGTATGAAGCGATATGTAAAATAGACGAATTGAACCGACTTAAACCCCAAAAATAGACAGATAGAAAAGCGAATCATCACGATTCGCTTTTCTTTTAATCTAATCAGCAAGATTGACAGACAACATAAAAATGTGTTATAATAAAAGGTTATACTTTTTCTATTTTTGTTTTACAGGGTAATTCAATAGGCCAATATAACAATATATATTTGAATTACAATGAAATACGTTGAAGTCCTTTGTAATCTAAAAAGGATAAATATAATATATTAGAAGGTGAAATATGTACAGTTTATATTCAGATGCGTTGAAGAAACAGATTACTTTGAGACTAACAGAGCAAGATTATCAAAAATTGATTCAGGTATTTGTAAATCGTGATGAACAATTACAAATTGAGCATAGGTGTCTAAGTGAATTCATTAGATACATAATTTTGTCTTTTCTACATATACAGAAAAGAAAAGACAGTTTGTATAAAAATAATTACTTGAGATAGTAGGGCAAAAATATGATTAGTTTTTCCGATTTTATTAATCTAAAAGCAAAAGATATTGGCGGGGTGGGTATACAGAAGACCGAGTCGGCGGCTATTCGGAAAGTGATAGAATGTATCAGGGAAGAAATGATACACATCAAATCAAATACCGTGAAAAAATTTTTAGAAGATATTATGTCAGAGTTGATGAAGAGGAAATAAAAGATGGAATATTTGATTGAAATTACTAAAAAAAATAATAAAAATGAAACTATGCGACTATTGAATGAGATAGTAAAGTTAGTAAAAAAGAGTAATCTTTCTATTTTGAATGGTAATGATAAAGACACTTTGAAGATTGTAAAGGAATAAAAACGATGAAAGAAGAGAAGGCTTGTGAAATTGTGGTGGATTACACGATTATGACGGATGAAGTAAAAAAACTAATCAACGGAATTGATTTATTACATCAAAAGATTTTTGACAAAAAGATATATTCAACAATACGTTATAACCATAAAACCGATGATTATTCGGGTTTGAGTAAATTTACAACTATAGTAAATTAAAGGAATATATAAATGGAACAGAATGAAGCGGTTGAATATGATTTAGATGTTATAGAACTAAATGAGTTCTATCAAAAAGTATGTAGGCTATTTGATGAAAAGAATAAATTAGTAAAAGAATTTTATGATTCGTACACTTATGAAGAATCAGTCTATTTAGACTACCTAATGACAAGAAAGATAGAAGATATTCTAAAATAAAATAAAGCCTATGTGGAGTTTTATTTCCACATAGGCTTTTTTATAAAAATTCCATATATAATTGATTTTTGAGGATTATTATTGTATAATTTGTCAAGGAAAAAAACTATATTTGAGAAAAAATTATATATGGAACTAAAGGAAAAACACTATGAAAACATATGAAAATGATGGAAACAGAATTTTTTATTGGAAGATATGTAACATACAGAAGAGAAATGAAACCATTGAAAAGATAATCTACAATAAATTTTCAAATATCGTAAACGAACATAGAAAGAAACGAGTTATAGTTAATACGCTTTCTTTGTTACTTATAAAGATATTTATAAGTTGTGAGAAAGAACTTTTTTCAGATACCGATAAAAGGAGATGGGTATTTGAAAATTGGTATTCTTACAAACACATGAAAAATACAGGATTATTATTAAATTTTTCTAATTCACATACCAAAAACGAGTATTATATGTACGGTGATATAAAGATATATCATCGGACGTTAGCAAAAATATTAGATGAGATGGAACAAAAAAGGTATTGTGTTAGACGGAATGGCTACTTTTGTATGAATAAGGGATATAATTCAAAATTTCAAAATGGTTTTTGGCTATTCAATTGGCAGAAATTCTATGAATTATACGCAGAATACAGAGATAAACTAAATCTTTTTGATGTTGAAATAGATAATTATTCACCAGTAGTAATAAAACGGAAAATAGACGGTAACTATAAAAATTGTACAAATGAATATAATATAGATTTATTATTCAAAGAAGACATAGAATATATAAACAAGTTGAGAAGTATGTATTCAGAAATGAACGTATCGTTGGATTTACAAAATGCTAATAACGTTCAAAATCAAATTTTTGAAGATTATTTGAATAAAAAAAGATATGAGTATGAAAATAAAGATGAATCTAATGTGTTTCAGTATGATGTATATACAGAAATTGAACTATTGAATAAGAGATTATCTAAACCATATAATCCGTATAGATTATATCACGATGATGGGAATTTTTGTTGGGGAAGAGTTTATGGTAATGGCATTGATTCATTACCAAAAATGTATAAAGATAGTATAATGAAGATAAATGGCGATTACACAGTTAGTATAGATGTAAAATCAAGTATTCTACAATTCTATATTCTAACGTATCATGAAGATATTGATAATAAACAAGATTTTTATTCATACGAGTCTTTACAAAATGTTATAGATAGAGAACATATAAAACTATTCAGTCAATGTCTAAATTATAATTCATCTTTATTAGATGCTTTCAGAGCATACAACGGAAACTACATATTGAAACAGAATTATAATAGCATTATAACAATGGAATTATTCAAATCTATATACCAAAACATGATTGAAGAGAGACCATACTTTCAAGAAATATGGTTACATCCAGAAATGAGTAAATCCATAATTAGATATGAAGCAGATTTTATGAAGACAGCATCTCAAGAAATGATGAATCAACACATGCCACACTTATGTAATTTTGACGCAATCTATACATCTTATAAAAATTTATCTACAACAATAGATATTTTTTGTTCTCTATCTTTATCTATATTCAACCGTTCTATATATATAGACTACGATAAAGAACTTTATTCATCACTTATTTGATTCGTAATAAAAAACGGATGGGTTCACTATCGTTCACCATCCGTTTTTGACGGGAACATTCACTTGCGTTCATGTTCCGTCAATCTAAAATAATAATTTAGTTTATCTTTAGTTTCATCATGATGAATATTTAGTTTTATTGAATTTTATTCTTTTTTTCTATTTCATTGTTATTCTATTAATGGGCACTATAACAATAAAGAAAGCCGGATGATTTTTTGAACCATCCGGCTTTTCTTTTTTAGTCGTTAGCAGCCAAGTAGTTGTATATTGTGGCACGGCTTACGTTGTATATCTTGGCTAAATCTGTTGGCCGTGCTCCGGCCGCGTGCTTTTCACGCAGTTCAGCGACGGTTTCTTTGGATAACGTGGGCTTCCTGCCAACGTTTTTGTACCGCCCGGCGGCGTGTGCGATCGCCACCCCTTCGCGCACCCGATTGACTATCAAATTTCTCTCAAATTCGGCCACACTTCCCAAGACGCCACAAAGCAATCTAGACATAGGGTCTGCCTCCCCGTTACCCGAAAAAGTTAAGTTTTCTTTGTGGAATTTAATGGTGACGCCCTTACCGTTCAGCGTGTCAATGATTGAGAGCAAATCTTTCAGATTGCGTGCGGCGCGGTCAAACGAATGAAAATGAACTATGTCATTTTCACGCGCATAATCCATCATGGCGGCCAGTTCGGGCCGGTTATTCATGGCCTTCCCGCTTATCTTGTCACAAAATACTTTATCGGCGGAAATATGTTCAAGTTGCCGGTCTACATTTTGACTAACCGTTGAAACACGAACGTATAAAATTTCCATGTGACCACCTTTTTCATGTATTCATTCAAATCAAGATGTAAATTTGATCTATATGATCAATTAGAATATGTCAATAAATCGGAAATTATATTATTTTTCTACACATTTTGAATGATATTAGACCAATAGATTATTCTATAGTTTTTTTATACAAATTTTATTATTGGCGTCCAGTGATTTTTTGTATATAATGGATTATATTAATTCATTATTTTTTATTAGGGAGCGAGGGGAAATGTGATAATAATCTGATATAACTAATTTTTCTTTATTTTTCTTTCTGTACCATACAAACGTATTTTAAGGCTTTGCGAATGATTTCTATTGAAATCGTTTGAAACACTTTGAAAAAATCCAATTATTTCGCGTGCCCAGGTGGTGGAATTGGTAGACACACTATCTTGAGGTGGTAGCGCCGAATGGCGTGGGAGTTCGAGTCTCCCCCTGGGCACCAGTCAGCAAGTAAGAGCCGCAAGCATTCGTTTGCGGCTCTTTTGCATTTGTTCTCCATGCGGCAGGCCCTGCTTTCCTTTCCGGGAGCAGGGCTTTTTTTGTACCTGCGATATGCTTCCGGCGGGGTACGGCCCGGCAGTCCTGCCGGGCGGCACCCCGGATTTTCGGGCGGCAGATTCAGCGGAGCCTGCCTTTCTCTCCGGGAAGAAAAAGCAGGCGTTTTTTTGTCCACCCAGCTGTGGACGGGGGCTGGAATTTACCTGTACCCTGCCGGAATCTATGGTATATATTCTCTTCATGGGGAGAGCGGCCATCAAGCGGCGCCTGAGGTGTGAAGATGAAGAAGCGCTCTTTTGCCATGCTTTTTTGTGCGATGTGCCCTTTTCGGCGGAAAGCTGTGCGGCGTAGTCACGGTACGGCATGAGAAGTGCCTCCCGGAAGGAGCCGCGGTGTCTTTGCCGGAAGGCCTGCCCGCAGCATGCTTCCACCGCCCGGCATTGCCGGAAGGGGCCTGACCCGGTTCCGTTTTCATGCAGGGGGAGGTATCCGGGAGAAGAGGCGCTTTTTTTGTCATGACGGCCGGTATCTGCCGGCAGGGAGAAGAGATGGATCGATTTGTCTATATTCATGGCCTTGGCAGCGGAGCGTCGAGCCGCTCCGGCAGGGAACTTGCCGGACTGCTGGGCACGGATGTCATCTGCCCGGAGTACGACTATGCCCGGCCTTTTTCCGAATGCCTTTCCTCACTGCGCCGCCAGATCATCGAGTCTGTGGATGAGAGAAACGACCGCCTCTGCGTCATGGGTTCCTCGCTGGGGGGATTTTATGCGCTTCAGCTGCGCCATCCGGCCATTGTGCATGTGGTCGCGTGGAATCCGGTGATATTTCCGGCCATGCAGCTGGAACAGTTTCTCGGGATGAACACGCGCTTTTTCGACGGCACGCCGTGGGAATTCACCCGGGAAACGCTGCTTTCCTACGCGCAGGCTCCCGACCCGCGCCCCTGGCGCAATGAAATGTGGGCCCGGGAGGAACGCCGGGCAAAGGACCGGGAAGAGGCGGCCGGGCCGTGCTTCATCGTGGGCGGGCGCAGAGTGTCCCTGCGTGCGGAGGAAGAGGCGAAGGGAAGTTTTGCCCTGCGTGAGCAGACGGTGCTTCCCCGGCGGGATATTTTCCTTGGAGACAGCGACGATATTCTGGACGGCCGCCTTGCCCGCGCCTTCTGGCAGGGCTGCGCGCATCTGCACGATATCGTTTCGGGGCATCAGATTCTGGACTATACCCATGCCGTGGATATCCTGAAGGACGGCAAGATGCTGGAGAATTTTTCCTTGTGGACGGCGGGGGAGACCTGGGCCGAGCCTTTCCGTGAGGCCGCCGCCTTTTCGCTGGCAGGTCTTTTCGATCCCGGCGATGCCCTGGAGAGGGTGCGTCGCATGCTCCTGCTTGCCGATGTGGAATATCTGGAAATGGAAGGAGAGAAGGACAACGCCGCGCATACCGTGCTTGCCGTGTTCTTTCACCTGCGGCATGAGGCGCGCATGAAGCGTCTTCTTGCCGGACTGGTCCGGCTCTGCGGCGGAAAGAGCTATGCGCTCATCCGTGCCGACGGGCAGGTGTTGCGCCATCAGCTGGCGGCACAGCGGCTCATGGATGCGGAATATCGTCTGCCGCAGACCGGTTTTTCCTTTACGGATGCGCTGAAGAGCGCCTTTTTGGGCTGGCGGGGGACATGCGCGCGGTGGCAGGGGCATCAGAATCATGGCTCTCTCATGAATGCCGCCCTGCGTGAGCGTTTTGCCGATCTGTGGGACAGAAACGAGGACCCCGTGGAAGCGTTTGAATGTGATTGAGAAAACGCCGTTCTTGAAAGACGCCGTGGCGGCTCCGGCCGCCATCCATGCCCGTACCGATTCCCCCGGACGGGCTTTTTTCTGTCCTTTGCAGGGGAAATAAGAAAGCCGCACCGGATTTGGCGCGGCTTTCTGCGGGGCATGGTCTCATGCGTTTGAGTCTGGTCAGGCTTCAGGCCGGCCGTCTGCCTTATCTTCCGGCGAAGCGTCGTTTTTTTCTCTGGCCAGCGCATCCCGTACCCGTGCGGCCATGGCGCTGTCGCGGATATAGGGGAGGGCCTCCTCAGAGTGCCGTGCGGCTGCGAGACAGAGTGCTTCGCTCTGTTTTCTCACATAGCGCAGGGGGCTTCCGCCCCAGCGGTGCCGTGTCACGGCAAGCATGGCCGTTTCTTCCGAAGGTTCGGGGATGTACTGCAGCGCATCGCCCGTTTCCAGCACGGCGGCATGCTGCACCTCTTCCGAAGGATCAAGGATGAAGCGCAGCGCCTGCGCGTTCTGGGTGACGGCGGCAAGGCGGATGTCTTCCGTAGGCTCGTTCACATACTGCAGGGCCATGCCGTCCTGCCGGACGGCTTCGAGACAGAGGCTTTCCTCCTGCCTGCGTACATGGCGCAGGTTCAGGCCGTTGGCCTGTACGGCCTGCATGCAGATCTGCGGTGTCTGAGGAATGCGCACCCACTGCAGGGCGCTTTCCCAGCTGCCGCAGGCAAAGGCCTGACGGCACAGCGCTTCATTCTGAGTGTGGACATAGCACAGGCAGTCGCCGTCGTTTTCCAGTGCGGCCGCGCAGAGCGCCTCATCCTGTGCCGCCACAAACTGCAGGGCCTGCCCCCAGTCGGACACCGCTTCCATGAGAAGAGCGTGCGAGGGGTGCACCATCCAGCGCAGGCTGTAGGGGCTTGAGCGCAGGGCGGCGAGCTGAAGCGCCTCATTCTGTTCCGGCAGAAAGCGTATGGAGGTGCCGCCCTGTTCCACCGATTCCATGCAGAGCTCGAAGGTCCTGTCCTTCACATAAAGCAGCGCGTCGCCGTCGCAGCGCACGGCGGCAAGGCAGATGCCGGGAGTCTGGTTCCGCACATAGCGCAGGGCTTCACCGTTCTCGCGTACGGCGGTGAGACAGATATCTTCCGTCTGATGGCGTACATAACGCAGGGCAAAGCCGTTTTCCCGCACGGCGGCGAGACAGACCTCTTCCGTCTGGCTCCGCACATGGCGCAGGGCTTCGCCCTTTTTGCGCACGGCGGCAAGGCAGACCTCTTCCGTCTGTTCCTCTTCGGAGAGAAGTTCCAGCGCGTCGGGGTCCGCCGTCACGGCGCGCAGGCACTGATCCTGTGTGGGATGTTCGATGCGGGCCAGGGCCGTGCGCGCGGAGGCTTCCCTGTCCAGAAAAAGGTCGGGCGGAACACCTTCGGGCAGAAACGAGGTGCCCGTGGGGGAAAACACCGCAAGATAGAGAAGATTCTTTGTCATGTGCTGCACATAGGCCAGCGCGTCGGGATTCTGCTTCAGTGCAAGTTCGCAGATATCGTCGTTCTGCTTCTTCACGAAGCGCAGGGCAAGGCCGTTCTGCATGACGGCTGCGCGGCAGAGCGCAGGTGTCTGTTCCTGCACGAATTCCAGGGCCTCTCCGTCTTCGAGCACGGCGGCAAGGCATATTTCCGGTGTCTGGCGGCGGACATGGCGCAGGGCAAGGCCGTCGGTCTGTACGGCGGCAAGACAGAGTTCCTCATCCTGTTCGCGCAGGAAGGCCAGCTTTTCCGGCTTTTCCCAGAGCATGGATATAATATCGTTCCGATGATTTTTTTCTCCGGCCATGAGGCCTGGACAGGGGCATATTTGAGACATGTTTTCTCCTTGCTGCTTCCGACGGAAGTATTCCGGACGGGAAAGATCTTCCTTCACTTTCAGAAGCCACCATAGCAGCAGGAGAAAAAGAGGGAAGAAAAGATGGCGGGTCTATCCACCTCTGGGTGGACGGCAACGCGGAAGAAAACGTCAGAAACATGCACGATCCTTCGGAAACAGGACTTCTTCCGGAAAAGACGGCCGTTCTGCATGCCGGGAGATGCGGAGAAACGAGGTTATTTTTCCTCCGCAGGCTCCACAGCGATGACTTCCGACTCACGGCCCCACTGCTTGGCCCAGTACAGGACCTCCTGCGGGTCGGAAACACGCACGGAGAAAATAAGCTCATGTTCGCCCCGGCGTATCTTCTGACTGGAATGCCATGTCTTTTCCAGAACATAGCGCATGGCACCGCCGGTAAATCTCAGCGTGACGTCATAGAGCCTGTCGCCGAAGACCCCGGAAAAGGCATTTTTCTGCTTTTCTTCAAAGCCGCCGTCGTCCATGGGATCCCAGGAGCAGAAAATGCCGGTGGGGCGAACTTCGTCGATGCGGTTCAGGCGGAAGATTTTCCATGCCGGAGGGGTTTCGTCCACGGTCCTGGCATAAACGTACATGGCGCGTCTGCGGATGTAGAGACGGCGGGGGTCTATTTCCCTCCAGCTTCTGGTCCAGTCCGTGGCTCTGGTGTACAGAATGCGGACGCGGCGGCCCTGCGTGACGGCTTCCTGAAGCGGGGCGAGCACCTCGGGCCTGACGCCGAAGGCGCCTTTCGTGACGCAGGAGTCGAAACTTTTCTGAAGCTGTTCCCGGAAGGGGGAATCCAGCCCTCCGGCCAGCTTCCGGCCCGTTTCCATGGCAAGAGCGGCCAGCGTGCCGTCCCCTTCTGCGGCGAGATGCTCCAGCGCGAACATGAGCAGAAGGCGGTCGCTGAAGGTAAGCCCCGTGATGGGAGTCAGCCTGTCTTCCAGAATACGGAAGCCCCGGTTTTTCTGAAAGTCGAAGAGGAACCCCACCTCGGCAAGGGCGGCCTTGTCCTTATAGTACTGGCTGCGGCTGATGCCGAATTTCTGCCACAGGTGTTCCTGCGTCTGATGCGGTTCCCGGCGTATTTCCTGCGCAATGCGCAGAAGCCGTGTGATTCTGGGCGAGTCGTCTTCCCGGATTTTTTGCGCGCTGTCCATAATGTTCTCCTGCCTGAGAGTTGCGTGAATTTTCCGTAAAAGCAAGAAAAAACAGAAGGCATCCTTTCTCTTTCAGGGGATTTTCCGGCAGGGCGGGGAAGGCCGGATCTTTTCGTCCTTACCGGGGAGAGGTACGGCTTCATTATGGGGAAGCCTGCTTGCCGTCCCCCTGGTGCGGGGATAGCATGGCCGTATGCCGCGCTGTGTATGCAGGAGCCTTCCGCGGTATGGAGGAATGACGTATGGCCACCATGATTCCCGCAACCCTTCCCGAAGACGTCACCGAAGGGGAAAGGCGTTTTTATCGTTTTCTGGAAAAGCTCCCCGTGTTCTTCACGGCCTGGATCAATCCCTCTCTGGACGGGGTGACGGCCGACTTCGTGCTCTATACCCCGAAGAACGGACTCATTGTGCTGGAAGTGAAGGACTGGGCGCTGGATCAGGTGGTGTCGGCGGACAGAAACGCGGTCCGGCTGCGTCTGGGCTGGAAGGAGGAGAAGCGGACCTGTCCGCTCGGGCAGTCGCAGAGCTATCTGAACCGTCTGAAGGCCATGTTCCAGAAGCCGGGAGGAAAGGAATTTCTGCTGCCTCTGCAGTGCGGGGTGGTGTTTCCCAACATACGGCGCGAGGAATACGCGAATCGTCTGCGCCGCGACGCTGCGGTTTTGGAACTGACGAATCCTTCGACCACCCTGTTCCGGGATGAGCTGGAAGATCTGGAGCATGCCTCCGACAGGGGAGAGCTTTTTCAGCGCGTGCTCAACGCGCATTTTCCCTGCCGGTTTTTCTATGAGCACAGCACCCCTCTTCTGCAGAGCGTGAAGCAGAAGCTGGGCAGTGCCGTTCTGGTGGAACTTCCCGGCAGAGACTGGAGGAGCGGAGAAAAAAGGCTGGTGGCGCTGGATGCGGAGCAGGAGAGGGAGGCGCTGCATCTTTCCGGCGGAAGACGGCTTCTGCGCGGTTCGGCAGGGAGCGGGAAGACGCTGATCCTGGTGCGGAGGGCGGAAGAAATATGGAAGAGCCGCCCCTCGGCGCATATCCTGATTCTCTGCTTCAACCTTTCTCTGGCGGGATATATCCGGCGCATGCTGTCGGAAAAGGCCCTGCCCCTGGGCCGGGACGGGATAGAGGTACTGCCTGTCTTCGACCTTATGGCGCGCATTCTCGGCGACAGGGTGGAGGAGAGGGAAAGTGCCGATTATTATCAGACCATACAGGCCATGGCCGTGGAAGAGCTGGAAGCGAACCGGGACAGGTACGACTTCTGGGATGCCGTGCTGGTGGATGAGGCGCAGGACTTCACGCCCATGATGGTGCGCATGGTGCGTCTGCTTTTAAAGGAGAGCACACCGCTTCTGGCCGCCATGGACACGGAACAGCACCTGTATGCCGACAGCAGGCCTGAAACGTGGCTGGACATACCGGGCATGAAGACCTTTTCCCTGAAAGGCCGCTACCGTTCCACCCGTCAGATCACGGCCTTTGCGGAAGCATGGCTCAATGCGGAACACTATGTCCCGGACGGCACGCTGGGCGTGCTGGAGGGGGAGATGCCGCAGGTGTGCCATGCCTCCGGCCGGGAGGAGGCCGCCGCCATGGCCGCCGCCGATCTTGCGGCCATGCGCCGTTCCGGCCTGCCGCAGGGAGAGATGGCCGTACTGTATGCCCGCACGGATGGAAACCTGCCCGGCCTGCTCATGGACGCCCTTGCCCGGAACGGCATGATGACGCTGTGGCCTGCGGAAGACGAACGCGCCAAACGCCGTTACGACATCACCACGGATGCCGTGACCGTTTCCACCATACACAGCATGAAGGGCATGGATTTTGCCTGCGTCACGCTGGTTCTGCCGCGTGAACTCGGGGAGGGGCGGGAGCGTATGCTTCTGAAGAACATGGCATCCCGCCGTGCGGCCTGGGAGGAAGGAAAGGACCGGAGGGACAGGGAGAGCGCCACCCCCTTCCACGCTCTTGTCTATGTGGGCATGACGCGTGCCCGTCAGAGGCTTTCCATCATCTGGTACGACAAGGCGGACAATGAGGCGGGAGGAAAGAGCGCATCCGGCCCCCGGACCTGAAGGGGCGGCAGGACTGTTTTTTTCATGCATATGCCCGGGCAGACCGGGCATGGGACAGGCTCTGCATCATGCCGTACAGACGCCGGAGTCCACCCCTCCGTGGCGATGAGACTCCGCCGTTCCGGGATGCCGGGACGGGAACGGTGCCCGCTTTCCGACGTGGCCGTGGAAAGATGGGAAAGCTGCCGGAGCATGAGGGCTTTCCGGAGTGCGGTATCTGCGGAAGCGGCAGATGTGCCGGAGTATTTCAGAAAAACTTTCAGGAATACTTTCCGCCGGAACAGGGAGAAGGCGGCCCGGTTTTTCCGGGTCGCCTTCTTCTGCATGAGGGGGCGGAGTCTGCTTGTGGAGCATACCCGCGGGGCGGTTTGTCATGGGGCGGGGAATTGCGCCTCTGTTTCGTGCTTCATCCTCAGGAGGCAGGGAATCAGAACAGCACGGAGGGGAGCCAGAGGGCTATCTGCGGGAAGACTGTGAGCAGGAACACCAGCATCAGCATGGCCAGGAAGAAGGGCACCACCCTGCGGAAGATGCCTGCCATGGGAACATCGGTGGCCACACTGCTCAGGGCGAAGACGTTGATGCCCACGGGCGGGGTGATCTGCCCGGCCTCCATGAGAATGACGACTACCACGCCGAACCATACGGGGTCGAAGCCCAGCTCGATGATGGTGGGATAAATGGCGGGCAGCGTGAGCAGTATCATGGGGATGACGTTCATGAGGCAGCCCATGATGATGTAGAAGAGCACGATGGCCGCAAGCAGCACATAGCGGTTGACGTGGAGGTTCACCACGGTGTCGGCCAGATCGTAGGGCAGAGCGGTGGCGGCGAGGAAGGTGCCGAGAATACTCACACCGATGAGTATCAGAAGGAGTCTTCCCGTGACCTGCGCCGTGGAATTGAGCGCGTTTTTGAAATCGTTCCAGCTGAGGCGGCGACGGCACACAGCATAGAGAAGCGTGCCCGCCGCGCCGACGGCGCCGCCTTCATTGGGGCTGAACCAGCCGAGGAGAATGCCGCCGAGAATGAGGAAGATCAGGGCGACCATGGCGAAAATCCCTTTGATGGAGCGGATTTTTTCCTGGAAGGTGGTGGCTTCGCCGCGGGGAGAAAGTTCGGGGTGACGGTAGGCGATGAAGAGCAGCACGGATATGAACATGAGCGTGAGAAGAATGCCGGGAATGACGCCCGCCACGAAGAGCTTGCCTATGGAGACCTCGGTGACGAGGGCGTAGAAGATGAATCCGGTGCTCGGGGGAATAAGTATGCCCAGCGTTCCGCCTGCGGCGAGGGTGGCGCAGGCGAGGCTGGCGTCGTACTTCTTTTTGCGCATTTCAGGAAGGGCCACGGAGGCCATGGTCACGGCGGTTGCCATGGAATCGCCGGAAACGGCGGCAAAGCCCGCGCAGCCGCTTACGGTGGCGATGCCGAGTCCGCCCGGCTGACGTCCGAGCCAGACGTTGGCGGCGTTGAACAGATCCCGGCTGATGCCGCTGTACATGGCAAGTTCTCCCATGAGAATGAACATGGGCACCACGGTATAGGTATAGTTCGAGGCCACGTTGTAGGGGTTGACCCCCAGCATGGAGAAGGACGCCTTGAAGTTGGGGTAGATGACCAGCATGCCGATGTAGCCCATCAGGGCCATGGCCAGCCCTATGGGCATGCCCAGAAGTATGCTTGCCATGAGAATGATCATGCCGAGGGAGCCGAGGAGCATGTAGTTGTCGGCAAGTTCCGTTCCACGGACGAAGAACGGCAGGGAAAGCAGGAGAATGCTCAGCGCGATGCCGCAGAGGAAGGAAAGATACATGCGCTGGGAAAGCATATCCGCAGCGACGGATACGAAGTTCGCAAGCAGGGCGAGGGAAAAGATGAGGCAGCCGAGGGCGCCGTAGAAGATGAAGGGCGCAAGGGGGATGCCCAGCATGCCGCTCAGTTCGTTGTTGGCCAGCTTCATCGTGCCGTTCTGCCACACGCACCAGGTCACCAGGCAGAGAAGAAGGAAGGGGCAGAGCGTGGAGACCACTTCCAGCATGTCGCGGACCTTCGGCGACATGTAGTCTGTCAGCAGCGTTACGCGGATGTGGGAGCGGTCGTCCTGAATGTAGCCCAGGCTGCTGAACACAAGGACGACCATGCAGAACTCGACAAGCTCCATGGCTCCGATGAGGGACTTGTTGAACAGAAAACGGCTGAGCACGTCCAGAACGGTGGGAATGGCCATGAGTCCCGCAGCCAGCGTGGAGAGCCTGTAGAAGACTCCGTTGACGCTTTTGGAAAGCACGGCCAGGCGATGCGCAGCGTTTTCGATACCGGAACTCATGATTATCCTCCCTTGCTGTGGTGTTGGTGTTGGCTGCGGCCTGCTGAACCTGTCTTTTCCCGGCCCCGGAAGGGCTCCGGGGCGGAGAAAAGACGGAAGAAGGGGTTACCGGGCCTTTTCCAGAGAATCGGTCACTTCCGCGCCCACGCGGCGGACCTGTTCCAGCAGAGCCCTGGCGTCGCTTTCGGGGATACCGAGATCCACAACCTTTTTGAGCCATGCCTGGTCCAGAGGAGCGCAGGCCTTGACCCAGCGTTCATACTCGGCATCGTCCAGAGTGTAGAATTTTGCTCCGGCCTTGGTGAGGAGCTCCTTGCCGGAAATGTCGCCTTCATCCATCACGCCGGACATGCGGCTTGCCCATGCTTCGCTGCAGCAGGTGCTTTCAATGGCCTTCTGGATGTCCGGGGGGAAGCTGTCCCACAGATCCTTGTTGATGCCGACGAAGCGGATGTCCTTGCAGAGACTCACCAGGGTGATGTGTTTGACGATGTCCTGAATCTTGATGGAACCCGAGGCCAGCAGGGAAAAGAGGGCGGAATCGGCGGAATTGCGGGAGAGCGTCATGTAGATGTCGGGGAGGGGAACAGTGATGGGGTTGGCTCCCAGCGCCTGCACGGCATCGGCAAAGGGTTTGCTCATGCACGTCATGCGCAGGCCCTTCATGTCTTCAAGCTTCGTGACGGGCTTTTCCTTGGTCATGATCTGCATGGAGCCGCCGCCCCAGTAGCCGAGGACCTTGACGGAGTCCATTTCCTTCTGAAGCAGGGGAGAGGACTGGAATACGCGCCATGCCGTCACGCCCTGGGCCGTGGAATTGCCCGTGATGAGCGGAAGAAGGAAGACGTCGTGCAGGGGGAAGCGGCCGGTATTGCGCGCATGGTCGATGGCGCCCATGTCGATGGCGCCGCTTTCGATGGAGGTGACGATTTCGTTGACCGGGCAGATGGTGTTGGGGTTGAAGTAGCGTATCCTTACCTGTCCGTTGGTGGCCTTTTCAATTTCCTTGAGCCACGGCAGAAGTCCGTTGGCTACGCTGGGGTGGGATTCGAAGTCCGACCCTGTGAAGCGAAGGTTCCAGGTTTTTGCCTGCGAGGTTCCGGGAAGGGTGAAGATGAGCGCCGCAGCGGCTGCCAGAGCAATGAGAAAGCGCTTGTTCATAGAGACCTCCGTATTCTCGAAAGAGGGGAAAAGGGCTGCGCTGCGTCCCGTGCGGTACGGCAGGGGACGCAACGCACGAAGAGATGCCGTTACAGTACCACGGCTGCGTCGTATCCCGACGCCGTGGCGTCGGCCACGGTGCCCACCTTTCTGCAGTCGCCCACATGGATGACGTCGAAGGCCAGGTCGTCGAAGCGCCGGGCTTCCTCGTCAAGGGATTTCATGCCCGTGCAGATGATGACAGCATCGGCCCTGATGTCCGCAGCGCCTTCCGGCGTTTCCACCACGATCTTGTCCTTCCCGATTTCCACGCAGCGGGCGGAAACGTGGGAAGTGATGTTCGGGTCGTTGTCCATGAGGTGCAGGGTATGGACGCGTTCGGTATAGATGCCGTCCGGGGCCAGAATGGGAGCCATTTCCACGATGTCCACCGTGTAGCCGAGATGAGAGAGCTGGAGCGCGACTTCGCAGCCTACCATGCCGCCGCCGATGACGGCCGTGTGTCTGCCGGGAAGCTTTTCCTTTTCATGGCCGAGTATGTCCATGGCCGTGAACACATGGGGTGCATCCAGACCGGGGATGGGGGGCAGCAGCGGCTGTGCGCCCACGGCGACGATGACGGCGTCGGGCGATTCCGCAGCCACGCGTTCGGGAGTGGCCTCCTCCCCGAGGTGCAGGCGTATGGCGGCCTTGCGCACCTGAATTTCCAGGTAGCGGCGGTAGCGTTCCATGTTGTCGATCTTGAACCACATGGCTTTGGCATAGGTGGAAAGCTGGCCGCCGAGCTCGTGGGACTTTTCAAAGAGCACGACCTCATGCCCGCGTTCGCATGCCGTGAGCGCCGCATTCATGCCTGCGACGCCGCCGCCGATGACGACTACCTTCTTTCTGCTTCCGGCCGGGGGCAGGTCCAGGCGGCACTGTCCGTTGCCGTGGTAGACGTTCACCGCGCATTCCGCGCGCCGCGTGGTGGTGGGAAATTCGTCGAAGATGTCCGCAATGTTGTGCAGGCTTGTGTTGCGCTTGCCCAGGGGAATGTCCAGACAGTGCATGCAGCGGATGCAGGGGCGTATGTCCTCGGCTCTGCCGCAGCGGGCCTTGTTGGCCCAGTCGGGGTCGGCTATCCAGCCGCGCGCCATGAGCACATAGTCGGCCTTGCCTTCGGCCAGAACCTTTTCCGCAAATTCGGGGGTGTCGATGCCGCCCAGGGTGCCGATGGGAATATGGATGTCGGGGGTGCTCTTTACCTTCGCCGCCAGGTGAACGTTGTGCCCTTCTTCAATGAAATGCGTGGGGTGCATGATGGCACGGCTGAAGGGCACGAAACGGTTGCCTGTGGAGATGTGCACGAGGCTGGCGTAGTCCTGCAGCATGCGCACGTTTTCTATGGTATCTTCTATCTGTATGCCTTCCGGCACGCATTCATCCCCGCTCAGGCGCACTTCGATGAGAAAGTCCTTGCCGACGGTCTTGCGCACGCGTTCCAGCACCATGAGCGGGAAGCGCATGCGGTTTTCCACGCTGCCGCCGTACTTGTCCGTACGCTTGTTCAGAATGGGGGACAGAAAACCGCCCATGAGCCAGCCGTGACCGTAATGGAGCAGAACCATGTCGAAACCGGCGCGCTTGGCCATGTTGGCGGCCTTGCTGTAAATATGCGCCACATAGTCCATGTCGTCCTCGTTCATGGCGCGTACATGCACACCGCTCGGCATATCCATGTCCATGGCCGACATGGGGTCGCGCCCGTCGCCGAAGGCGGGCATGGCGAAGTGCCCGCTGTGGTTGAATTCTATGGACGTCTTGGCGCCGAAGATATGGCAGTATTCATTATAGGTGTTATAGTTCTTCAGACATTCTTCATCGATGATGTTCAGATGGCTGTCGTGCGCCGCGCTGTTGACCCTGTCCAGCAGCGATTCCCCGATATGGACGGCGCCCGCGCCGCCCTTGGCAAAGCCGCCGTAGTAGCGCATGCCTTCCGGCGTCATCAGATTGTTCACCCCCGCGGAAAAGGGCGTGTGCGTGGGAGCGACGAAAATACGGTTCTTGAACGTGGAGCGACCGACGGTCATGGGACTGAACAGGTGCGGGTAGAGCTGCTTGTAAACCGGAGAACTCATGGATATACTCTCCTTGGCAAAAATAATGGTAGACCGGGTCTGACTTTTGCTAGCATTGTTTCTTAGGTAACAATGTCGGGCCTTGAGGCATAGAAGATGAATGTTGTGACCCCTTACAGATAAAAAGCTGTAACATATATAATATATTGATATAACGCAGTTTTTTATTTATTATCCGCCAAAGTTCCGGCAGAATTTTTTTTGGGAAATTTTTCCCGGTCCGGGGCGGAGCATCGTGGAAGAACAGCGTGCGGGCGCGTTGAGTGGCCGTTGAAGCGATGTCAGGAAGAGGGGAGGAGCGGCGTCAGGCATGACGATACGGCAGTTCAGGTATTTTTTGAAAATCGCTCGATGCGGTTCCATCAACAAGGCGGCCCTGCAGCTCGACATCACCCAGCAATCTCTGCTTGCCTCCATGAATTCCCTGGAGAGGAGTCTGGGCTTTTCCGTGTTCAGCCGGTCGAAATCCGGCGTAAGCCTCACCCCGGAGGGCGAGGCCATTCTTGATGACGTTCAGCGCATCGTGGATATCTGCGCGGGATGGGCGCGGTTCATGGAGAATGCAGGCACGGTACGCAGTCCCATACGCATTGCGGGCACAAGTTCCATGATCAACCTCATTCTGGGCAAGGCTGTCCTGTCGCTCAAGGAAAAGTATCCCAACGTTGCCATTGAGCTGCATGAGCGGAAAAAAGATGAACTCATGCACATGGTGATGGAGGATTCCATGATCGGGCTTTGCGGAGCGCTTCCGCCGGAGGAACTGGAAAACCGTCGCCTTGTTCTGGAAAAGGGCGGCATGCAGGTGGAGGTCATGGGAGCGGACGACTATGCGGTCATCGTCAACAGCAGCCATCCTCTGGCCTCACGGAGCACGCTGAGAACGGAGGATCTCGGGCAGTTTACCGCGGCGCTTTATCCCAACGACGATCATACCTTTTTCTACAGCGGGATATACCAGCATTTTTCCCGCCAGCACGCCCCCTACTACGGTTCCAAGCAGGAGAGCCTGCTGAACCTCATTCTGCGCGACGCCACGGTGGCCGCCGTGTTTCCCGTCAGCGTTGCGCGCAATCCCAATATCCCCGAGGGCAGTCTGAAGGGCCTGTTTGTGGATGATTATCCCATGCCGGGCCTGAACTGCCTTGTCTACCCGCGCGAGGACAGGCTTTCTCCTGTGGAAAAGGCCGTCATGGAAAGTTTCAGGGAAGTGTACCGGCAGGAGAAGCTGTAGTTTTCTCCGGGGAAGCGTCGGGGGAGCAGAAAAAGAGCCCCCCGCCCGGGGCGGGAGGCTCTGAAGCATGGTTTCCGGCAGGCGCTCATCCGCCGATGGCGGACATGCGCTTATGGGCCACGGGGCCGTGTCGGGCGGCGAGGATTTCCGCGCCCACAGGCTTGCGGGCCACGGCGTCCAGCATGACGGCGCGCACGGCATCGAGCCCCTTTTCGCGCAATACGTCGCGGATGGGGTATTCCGTATCGTCGAAAAGGCAGGTGCGCAGGTTCCCCTCCGCCGTGAGGCGCAGGCGGTTGCAGGACTGGCAGAAGCTCTGCGTGACGGAGGTGATGAGTCCGAAACTGCCCCGGGAAAGGGTGCCGTCAGGGCTTCTGAGCTTCCACAGCTTGGCCGGACCGCGCTCTTCCGCCGCTTTCCCCTCGCTTTCTTCTCCGCCCTTGCGGCGCAGGGCCACAGGTTCCAGACTCCAGTGGCGGCGTGCCGTTTCCAGAATGTCGGCCGCGCTCCAGAACAGGTTCCTGGACCAGATGGTGGTGTCGCCCATGGGCATGAATTCAATGAAGCGCACATCCACGGGCCAGTCCATGGCCAGGGAGGCCAGGGCCGGAAGCTCCACATCGTTTACGCCGCGCATGGCCACGGCGTTGATTTTCAGCGGAATGCCCATGTCCAGCATGCGGTGCATGTTGTCGAGCACCGTGGGAAGCATGTCATGGCCGGTCACGGCGGCGTATTTTTCCCTGTCCAGCGTATCGAGGGAAAGGTTGACCGACACGCCGAGCTTCTTGAGGGTGTCAAGCGCCGGGCCGAGGAGCGTGCCGTTGGTGGTCAGCTTCAGGGCCGTGTGCGGAAAGCGGTCGTGAATACCGGAGAGAAACTCCAGAAAGCCCTTGCGGGCAAAGGGTTCCCCGCCCGTGAAACGGAGCTTGTGCACGCCGAGTTCCACGGCAAGGCCGATGAGTTTTTCTATTTCCTCAAAGCGCAGGATGTTTTCATGGGGGATGAAGGGAACATCCTCGTCGCGGCAGTAGCGGCAGCAGAGGTTGCAGCGGTCGGTCACGGAAATACGCAGGTAGCGCACCTCTCTTCCGTGCCCGTCCCTGAGCAGGGCGGGCCTGTCTTCCATGGCGTCCGGCATGTCATATCCTCCCGCAGTCGCTCATGTCGCCGTTCAGCTTTTCCAGCGCATGGGGCAGTACGGGCAGCAGGGAGGCAAGGTTTTCCATGGCGGCGCGGCGGCTTCCGGGAAGGGCGAGAACCATGGTCCGGCCCAGCGTGCCCGCAAGGCAGCGCGAAAGAACGGCCCGGGGCGTATGCGCGAGGCCTTCGGTGAACATGACCTGCTCGAATCCGGGCAGGCGGCGTTCCAGCACGGGCAGGAGCGCTTCGGGCGTGAAGTCGCGCGGGGACAGACCGGTGCCCCCTGTGCTGACGATGAGTCCCCATCCCGAGGCGGAAAGCTGCTTCACCAGTCTGCGCAGAGCGCGCGGGTCGTCCGGCAGAAGGAAGAGTTCCTTCTTTGCAGGATTGAGGGCGGAGAGCATGTCCAGAAGCGCAGGGCCGCTTTCATCGACCCTTTCTCCGGCATAGCCCTTGTCCGAAAGGGTGATGCAGGCCACGGCAAGGCCTTCGCCCGTCCAGGGTTCCGGCGCAGGGCGCGGGGCGGGGAGGGGGCTGTCCTCCACTTCGAAAAGCAGCGGATCGTCGGTCTTGAACAGGCCGCTCTTGCCGCCGGATTTCAGAATGAGGCGCACGTCGCGGATGACCACGTCCTTCTGCACGGCCTTGACCATGTCGTAAATGGTGGCCGCCGCTACCTGTGCGGCAATGATGGCTTCCATTTCCACACCGGTGCGTCCGGTGGTGCTGGCAGAGGCTTCCAGCAGTACGGAAGGCGGTTCGTCCTGCACCCTGAAGCGTACGTCGGCATGGGTGATGGCGAGGGGGTGGCACATGGGGATGAGTTCGGAGGTGCGCTTTGCCGCCATGATGCCCGCCACCTGGGCCACGGTGAGCACATCGCCCTTGGGCAGGGCCTTTGCCTTGAGAAGTTCCAGCGTATGGGCGTTGAGTTCCACCACGGCCCGGGCTATGGCCGTACGCTTCGTTTCGGACTTTGCGCCTACGTCCACCATGCGGGGGGCGCCGGAGGCGTCGAGATGGGAGAATTCGGACATGGGAGCCTCGGCATCACGCGGTGGGAAGAACCTGGGGGCGGAAGCTTATGCGGAAGCTGTCGCCGGGCCTGACCACGCCGCCCTTGAGAATGCGGCAGAACACGCCGCGCCGGGGCATGATGCAGTCGCCCACCTGCTGGCGGATGGCGCAGCCCATGTGGCATTCCTTGCCGATCTGGGTAAGCACGAGTTCGATGTCGTCGCCTATGGTGAAGCGGGTTCCCAGGGGGCAGGTATACAGTTCCACACCTTCGGTGGTGATGTTTTCGGCAAAGTCGCCGGGATGCACGTCGGCCCCCATGGAACGCATGTATTCAATGTCTTCCATGGCAAGCAGGCTGAGCTGACGGTGCGTGCCGTCGGCATGGACGTCGCCTTCCACGCCGTGATTGGCCACAAGCGTCACCTGAGGCTGGTTGATTTTCTTTTCTCCCTTGCGGGCACTGGTGGATACGGCAACGATACGCATGATGTTCTCCAAGCCTGGTAAAAACGGTTTGTTTCCGGGTGAACGTGCCCTCTCAGGGCCTTTTGCCGACGATGCCAACTTCCCGCGCGCCGAGAGCGGCGGGAATGTCCCTGTCGTGCGTGGCGCAGATGACGCTCACTTCTCTTTCGTGCAGAGAACGCACAACATTCAGTATGGCTTTTTCGCTCGCTTCGTCAACATTGGAAGTCGGTTCATCGAGAAGAAGCACGGCAGGGGAAAGAATGAGCCGCGAGGCGAGGGCAATGCGCTGCCTCTCCCCGCCGGAAAGCGCGCCCGGCCCCCGGGAAGCCATGTTGTCCGGATCGGTGAAGCCCACGGCCAGCATGGCATCCCTGTAGCCTTCGCGCATGCTTTTTTCATCCGCTCCGCGCAGGCGCAGCCCGAGAGTCACGTTCCAGTACAC
This sequence comes from uncultured Mailhella sp., assembly GCF_944324615.1. GTDB lineage: Bacteria > Desulfobacterota > Desulfovibrionia > Desulfovibrionales > Desulfovibrionaceae > Mailhella. The sequence continues at coordinate 14,084 of NZ_CALUWY010000022.1, read as the reverse complement.
GGAAGCTTTCATGAGATAGGGTTCCTGCAGAAGCAGCGTGATCTCGCGGCGCGGATCGGCGGCGTTTCCCCCGTAGAAAAGCGTGCCCGAGGTGGGCTTTTCCAGAAAGGCGAGGAGCCGCAGCAGCGTGGATTTGCCGCTTCCGTTTCTCCCCGTGAGCACCACGGTTTCCCCTTTTTCCATGGAGAAGAAGGGCAGATAAAGCGCGGTCAGGTCGCCGTAGCGCCTGCACAGAACGTGCGCCTCAAAAAGTGTTTTCATGCTCGCCCCATACGTCTGAACCAGGCCAGAAGAAAGTTCACCAGAAAGGCGATGAGAAGGAGCACGAGCCCGAGTGCGATGCCCTGCGCGAATTCTCCCTTGCTGGTTTCCAGCGAAATGGCGGTGGTCATGGTGCGCGTGGAATAGCGTATGTTGCCGCCGAGCATCATGGCTACCCCCACTTCCGTCACCACGCGGCCGAAGGCGGTAACGCACACCATGCCGAGATCATAGCGGATTTCACGGATGGTGTACAAGGCCACCTGAAGGGGCGAGGCCCCGAGGGTGAGCAGGGTTTCCCGGCAGCGCTTATCCAGACTTTCCACGGCCTGCGCCGTCCAGGAAACGATGATGGGCAGGGCCAGTATGCTCTGACCGATGACCATGCCCGGCAGCGTGAAAAGAAGGCCGAACTGCCCGAGAGGCCCCCGGTAGGTGATGAACACATAAACGATAAGGCCGATGAGCACCGTGGGAAAGGCCAGCAGCGTATCGGAAATGAGCCGGAGCGCCTTTTTGCCCGGAAAGGAGGCGTAGCCGAGCAGAAAGCCCAGAGGCAGGCCCAGAATCATGGCGATGACGAGGGCGCAGCTTGTGGAGGAAAGCGTGGCCTGTATCGCGGAAAAGGTGGCGTCGTCCATATTCAGAAGAAGGCCGAGCGCCTTGTGCATGCCGTCGCTGAAATATCCCATGGATACCTGCAGAAAGGCGGGCCGGTCGCCCGGCCCGCGTGAGGGTTACTTGTCCGCGTTGGGGAAGAAGAGCTGCTTGCCTTCCAGCTTGTAGTCTTCAATGAGCTTCTGGGTTTCAGGCTTCACCCACCAGTCTTCAAACCTGCCGGCCAGACTCGGTTTGACGTTGGGGCAGAGCGCGGGGTTCGTGGTGATCACGCTGTACTGATTGAACAGGGCGGAGTCGCCTTCCACCACGATGGTGAGGGGGTTGGAGTCGCCCTGCTTGTTGGCGTACTTGATCCAGGTGCCGCGGTCGGTGAGGGCGTAGGCGCCCTTTTCGGCGGCAATGGCCAGCGTGGCCATCATACCCTGACCTGCGGAAATGTAGAAGGGTTCCTTGTCGGGGTTCAGGTTGGACTTCTTCCACAGGGCAAGTTCGGCGGAATGCGTGCCCGACTTGTCGCCGCGGCTCACGAAACCGGCCTTGGCGTCATAGATGCTCTTCAGGGCTTCCGCCGTGGTTTTGCCGGCTATCTTCGCGGGGTCGGCCTTGGGGCCGACGATGACGAAGTCGTTGTACATGATCTGGCGGCGGTCGATGCCGTAGCCGTCTTCAATGAATTTCTTCTCCACGTCGGGAGCATGGACGAGAAGAACGTCGGCGTCGCAGTTCTTGGAAATTTCCAGGGCCTTGCCGGTACCCACGGCCACCCACTTGAGTTCGATGCCCGTTTCCTTCTCGAAGGTGGGGGCGAGGTATTCCAGCAGACCGGAATCCTGCGTGCTGGTGGTGGTGGCCATCATCAGGGTATCCGCGGCCTGAACGGGCGCGGCGCAGGAGAGGGCGAACAGGGCGCCCAGAAGCGTTTTTCCGAAGTGGTTCATGTACATGCTCCTCGTTGTTTTCACCCCCGCAAGGGGGCGGTTGGTGATCAGTCCGTCATGATGCGGACGGCCCTTGCGGGAAAGCTCATGTAGACCTGACTGCCCTGCCTGAGCCTGAGCCTTGCGAGAGGCGCGCTTTCCAGCACGGCGCTCACCAGGGTTCCGTCCGGCAGTTCCAGGGTGAGAAAGCTTTCCACCGTGTCCTTATGCAGGGAAACGACGGTTGCCTTCACGGGGCCCTGCAGGCTTCCCGTTTCCTTTTCCGTGGAAAGCACGATGTGTTCCGGGTCGATGGCCACGGTGACGACCTGATTGAGGTGCGGCGCCATGTCCATGAAGCGGCTCATGTCGCACAGGGCCGTGATGACGAGGTCGGAGAAGGTGGTGACTTCTATGCTTGCGGCCCGCATGCCCGTTTCCATGGAAGTGATGATGCCGATGAAGGAGTTGATTTCTTCCTCCTTCGGCAGTCTGCCGGAGGCGCTCTCGCGCACGATATCCTTGGCTTCACCTCCGGCAAATTCAAGAAATTCGGCAACCTGTGCTGTTTTCTGCTGACCGAGGAAGGCCTGCACCACATTGAAGGGCACATGGAGCCTGAGCAGCTCCAGCCCTCGTGCGTAGCGTATGGCGCGCGGCCCGGCCATGCCCGGGGCAAGCCCCAGCCCCTGCGCCACGGCGTAGAATTTTTTGCGTACGAAGCCCTGATCGAAGTGCAGGAAAGCGGCGTCCTCCGCCTCGGGCAGGCTGAGTATGCGCCGGATGTGCTTCATGCAGGAAAGGGGAAGCAGAATGTCGCGGCCGCCGGGGGAGGGGAGATGCACCATGCCCGTGACGGTGTCTATGGCCTCTCTGGCGTTCAGCCCCAGAGCCTCGCCGAGGCGCAGCCCCCCGTAGCGGATGAGCAGAAAGAGCAGATGCAGGCGCGCGCGGACGATTTTCTTCGCCGTGGTCGTCGCTTCCGCTTCCCATGCCTCCCAGCGCAGCGTGAGCTGCTCCAGCATGTTCTTATCCAGGTGTTCCTGCCCCAAGGTATGCTTCACCGTTTTTTCTTCCCCTCCCTGCATCCGCAAAGCCGTGCGGCACAAGACGGGAAGGGGAAAACGCATAAAAATCATGGCGCAGGAATTATGAAATGTACCTGAGATGCCATGTTACAATATTACCGAAGAAAAATTCTCATTTCACATTATCAGAAAAAATCCTGCGGGGCAATGCGTAAGGCCTGACGTTACGGTTACAAGGCGCTTCTTATTTCAAAACCATTATCCTTCATGGCGGGATCACAGACAAAAAAAGATGTATTCCGGGAAAAAAGGGAAAAGTTGCATGACGGAGGCCGGGGGCGTATCTTTTCTTTTTTTTCCAAAAGGCTATACTTTGAGGAAGTAGCATTTTATACGCAGGAGCCGGAATGAAGTCCTTTCTTACCCTGAAATCAGTGGATGAGGTATTGTCCCTCGTCGAGACAGGCGCGCCCTTGCCCGCGGAGCGCGTACCGCTGGATGAATGTGCGGGGCGCCGCCTTGCCGCGGATTTTCTGTCTCCCGAGGATCTGCCGGGCTTTGCCCGCTCCACGGTGGACGGGTACGCCGTGCGCGCACGGGATGTCTTCGGCGCGCAGGAAGGTTCGCCCGCACTGCTGGAATGCGTGGGCGACTGCCCCATGGGCAGGGCGCCGGATTTTTCTCTGGGGGAAGGACAGACGGCCCGCATCCTCACGGGGGGCATGCTTCCCGAGGGAGCGGACTGCGTGGTCATGGTGGAGTATTCCCGCCCGGCGGGAGAAAGGCTGGTGGAGCTCATCCGTTCCCAGGCTCCGGGCGATCATGTGCTGGAGCGCGACGAAGACGCCTCCGCCGGGAGTGTGCTTATTGCCGAAGGGACCTATCTCCGTTCTCAGGAAATAGGGCTTCTTGCCGCACTCGGGCAGAGCGAGGTGCTGGTATCGCGCAGGCCCCGCGTGTCCATCATCTCTACCGGGGATGAGGTGGTGCCCTTCACACAGAAGCCCGCGCCCGGTCAGGTGCGGGATGTGAATTCCCATTCGCTGGCGGCGCTCTGCCGGAGCGCCGGGGCGGAAGTCCGCCTGGAAGGGCTTGTGCGCGACGACATGGCCGCGCTGGAAGCGGCCGTGCGCGATGCGCTCTCCCGTGCCGACGTGGTACTTCTTTCCGGCGGGTCTTCCGCAGGCATGCGCGACCATACCGTGGATATCTTCCGCGCCATGCCGGAAGGGCGCCTTCTGGTGCACGGCGTGGCCATCAGCCCCGGCAAGCCCTTCATTCTCGCCCGTTCGGGCGCCGTATGGCTCATGGGGCTGCCCGGTCATGTGTCGAGCGCCCTTGTCTGCGCCCGGGTCTTCCTTCTTCCGCTGCTCCGCCGTCTTCAGGGGGGCAGGGAGAACATCGCTCCGGGGGTTACGGCCGTGCTTTCCCGCGCCGTGGCCTCCGCGCAGGGCCGGAGGGATTATATCCGCGTGCGCCTTTCGCGCAACGGAAATGGCTGGGAGGCAGAGCCGGTCACCGCGCCGTCGGGGCTGATTTCCGGTCTGGTGGCCGCCGATGCGCTCGTGGTCTGCCCGGAAAACAGCGAAGGACTGTATGCCGGGCAGGAAGTATTCGCGCTTCTTCTGGAATAGAGGCTTCGCGCGCATGCCGCGCAGGCAGAAGGAACGGCAGCTCCTCACGTTGCTTTGTGTGAGGGTATCGCCTTTTTCCTGAGAGCGTTTTTTCACGCCCCCGGCAGAGACCGCTGTGCGGATGTGTCGGGGCGTTCTTTTTTGAGACAGGGGCGCAGGTTGCGCCGAATGAGGATGCGTATGGCAAGGCATACCTATCTTACGATGATGACTCCGGCAGAAGCCCGTGAGCTCTGGTTTTCCCATATCGATGCGCTGAAGGAGGACATGCCGGAGGAGAGCGTTCCCCTTTCCGCCGCGCTGCATCGCGTGCTTTCCCGCCCCGTGGAGGCGCTGCGCTCCTCTCCGGCCTTTCACGGCGCGGCCATGGACGGCATTGCCGTGAAGGCGGAGGATACGTTCACCGCCTCCTCGCGCAGGCCCCTGCGGCTGGAGATAGGGAAGAACGCCTTCTGGATCAATACCGGTCATCCCCTGCCCGAGGGCTGCAACGCCGTCATCATGGTGGAGCATGTGAATCTTGAGGACGGCGGGAAAACGGCGGTCATCGAAAAGGCGGCCTTTCCCTGGCAGCATGTGCGCAAGCTCGGGGAAGACATGGTGGCCACGGAAATCATTCTGGCCCCGGGCGTGGTCATAGGCCCCTACGAACTGGGCGCTCTGGCGGCCGGGGGCGTGACGCATCCCATGGTGTTTGCAAAGCCCCGTGTGGCCGTCATTCCCAGCGGTTCGGAAATCGTGGCGCTGGATGAGGCGAAGGAAGAGGACCTCAGGGCCGGAAGAGCGCTTCCCGAATTCAATTCCCTGATTTTTTCCGCCATGCTGAAAGAGGCCGGATGCGAGGTGCGCGTGTACCCCGTGGTGCCGGACGATCCCTCCCTCATTGGTGCATCGCTGCGTACCGCGGTGGAGGACGGGGCCGATCTTGTGATTCTGAACGCCGGTTCCTCGGCGGGCAGTCATGACTATACGGCTGATGTCATCGCCTCCATGGGAGAGCTGCTGGTGCACGGCGTGGCGGTCATGCCGGGCAAGCCCACGGCCCTCGGCGTGGTGGAGGCGGGCGGCCGCCGCGTGCCCGTGGCGGGAACGCCGGGCTATCCTGTTTCCGCCATTGTGGCCATGGAGGAATTCGTGCTTCCGATGCTTGCCCGCAGGCAGAAAACAAGCATGAAGCGCCGCGATACCCTGGACGTGGTACCCTGCAACCCCATTCCCTCGCGCCCGGGCATGGAAGAGCTCGTCCGTGTGAAACTCGGCATGGTGGAGGGCACCTTCTTTGCCGTTCCCCTCCCCCGGGGCGCGGGCACGGTGACCAGCCTTTCCCGTGCGGATGCCGTGATCCCCATTGCACGGGACAGAGAGGGCATTGATGCCGGGGAAACCGTGCGGGCGGAACTCTTCCGTTCCCGCGAGCAGATAGAGGGCGCGCTGCTGGCCACGGGGAGCCATGACAATACGCTGGATCTCATCGACAGCATGCTCAGGAAGAAGCACCCCGGTTTCCGTCTCACCTCCGCGCATGTGGGGTCGCTCGGCGGACTTCTTGCTCTCGGGCGTGGTCAGTGTCATCTGGCGGGGAGCCATCTGCTCGATGAGGAAACGGGCGTCTACAACCGCAGAGCCATGCGCGAACACCTGAAGGGCGTGCCTTCCCTGCTGGTGCAGCTTGTGGAGCGGGAGCAGGGCATCATGGTTCTGCCCGGCAACCCGAAGAACGTGACCACCTTTGAGGATCTGTGCCGGGAGGACGTGCGCTTCATCAACCGGCAGAGGGGCAGCGGCACCCGCGTGCTGCTGGATTACGAGCTGAAGAAGCGCGGCCTTTCCCCCGCCCGCATACAGGGCTACAGGGATGAGGAATATACGCACATGAACGTGGCGGCGGCCGTGCTTTCCGGCCGGGCCGACGCAGGACTCGGCGTGCGCTCCGCAGCTTCGGCGCTGGGGCTGGATTTTCTGTCCGTGGGCGTGGAGGAATATGATCTCGTCATTCCCTGCCGCTATGCGCAGGATGAGAGAATACTCGCCCTTCTGGACGTGATACGTTCGGAGGAGTTCAGGAACACCGTCGCGGCCATGGGCGGGTACGGAACCGTCCGTACCGGGGAAATTATCTGGGAATACGACGGAAAATAGGCCGTTCGGGAAAAGCGCCTTCCGTCTCCGGGCGGAGGGCGTTTTTTTACCCTGAGAGGCGCCTCCCGTTTTTTTGCCGGAAGGCCGTGGGCAGCAGAGGATGGCACCGGGCCTTTCTCCGCCCGGCCTGAGCGGGAGTGCCGGGGGCGCGGCAGGGCAGAAGAACGGTGCTTAAAAAATACCGCATGCCTGCGCGTGTACAAAAGGCGCGGGGCATGCGGAAAAAGGGCCGTGCGGGAAATCAGGCCGGATAAGAATCAGGATTCCGCCTGAGAGGACTTGCTGCCCGAATATTTCTTCATGGCCAGACTGCATTTGCCCTCCTTGATTTTTCTGGGCGTGCTGGCGTTTTCGGAAAGCTGAATGCTTGCGGGCAGACAGGAACGGATGATGTCGAAGGTACCGTCTTTTTTCCATGTGGTGAAACGCCGCCATGCGGTGACGTAGCTGCCCATGTCGCGGGGCAGATCGCACCAGCGGCAGCCCGTGGTCAGGACATAGAGAACGGCCTCCAGCGTTTCACGGTCGCTTTTGCGCGGGCGTCCCACCCTTTTGCCGCGTGCGAGAAAGGGTTCTATGCGTCTCCATTGCTGATCGCTGATGAATGCCATGGGTTTTCCTTTATTAAAACGATGTGTCCCTTGCCGCGGAATCGCTCCGGAAGGCGAGTGCTTCCAGCTCGGGAATGGAAAGGTCGATGTGAAAAAGCCGTCCGTCTCCGCTCCTGTGGCCGCGGATGCGGCGCATGAGCAGGGAAACCATGAGGCAGGAGGTGCCTGCGACGGTAAGCGCGTGGGCATCCATGGGGGCATGGTCTGCGGCCTGTTCCCCTTCTTCCGGGTAGAGCAGGGCGCAGGGGAGCGGAATGCCGCTGTCGAACATGGTGAAGCCTTCACTGCGCGACACCGCTCCGTGCACACAGGGCACGCCCGCCGTCCAGGCGGCTTTTTCCAGCATCTTTTTTTTCGCCACGGAATCCAGACAGTCGATGACCACATCCGCGCGCTCCAGAAGTCCGGGCAGATTCTTCTCATCCAGCGCCACGGGCAGAGCCTCGATGTCCATATAGGGCGCTATGTCCAGAAGGCCGGAGCGGCACGCTTCCGCCTTGGGCAGCCCCAGCGTCTTTTCCGTGCAGAAACATTGTCTGTTGAGGTTGCTTTCCTCGAACACATCCGGGTCGCAGAGCACAAGGTGCCCCGCGCCCATGCGCGCGAGAAGTTCCGCCGTCATGCCGCCCAGACCTCCGCATCCGGCCATGAGAATGCGAAGTTCCATGAGGCGGGCGATGTCCTCCCCGCTGAAGGCTCCTCTGCCGCGGACAAGGCGCAGAGGCCAGATGTCCTGCCGGAGAAGGGCGGTCATGACATCCCTTTCGGGAAGCTGAAGCTCTTTTGCCAGAAAGCGTATGCCTGCAAAGCTGACGGCAGGGTGGGCCGCCGTGCCCTGTGAAAAAGGGGCAAGCATCGTAAGCAGGCGTTCGCGTCCGGGAAAAGCGCTCATCTAGCCACCTCCCACAGGGGGGAAGAACGCCACGCGGTCACCGTCGTTCACGGTGCCGTCAAGATCGCTCTGGCGGCTGTTGATCATGACGATGGTGATTTCTTCCGGAGGAATGCCCATGCGCCGCGCCACGTCCCGGGCCGCAAGGGAGCTTTCGCCTTCCTTCAGCTCGAAGACAAGGCCGTTTTCCGGGTCGTACCCGGGGACCAGGTCGCGCAGGGTGGTGCTCAGTCGTATCTGTATGCTCATAGGGGCGGAAAATCCTGCGCGCGGCGTTCCCGCCGCGCGCAGGGTGAGGGTTACTTCTTGATCCAGTTGAAGGTGGTCTGCAGTTCTTCCGGCGTGAAGTCGAAGGTGGTGTTGTGGGGCGCCACGGGTTCGTCACTGAAGAAGTCCGGCAGATGGTCGGCGGCTTCGGTGATGCCAGCACGGCGGTTGAAGTCGATTTCCGTGGACAGGATGCGCTGACCCAAGGTGACCACATCGTCGCCGGTGAGCTTCCAGCCGAACTTGGCGTTGAGCATGTCCACAATGGCGACCAGCGCGTCCGGTATGTCGAGGATGGCGAAGGCCGTGAACAGGCACAGGCCCACGCTGTCCACCGAAGCCGTGGCGATCTGCAGGTTGCGGGAAAGCTCGATCTGACCTTCCTTCTTGAGCGGGTCGACCTTGCCGCCGCAGTTCAGGATATTGGCGGTGACGGCGTAGCCTGCGGTATGGTCCGCACCCATGGGAGTGGTGGCGTAGGTGACGCCCACGCCCTTGACCGCGCGCGGATCGTAGGCGGGCAGGCTCTGACCCTTGACGCAGGGAACCCTTCTCACGCCGAACACGCGGCCCGTGGTGGCGGTGCCGCAGCCGATGATGCGGCCGAGGGGCGTGCCGTCGCTGATGCCCTGCATGGCTTCCAGCACGGCCTTGCCGTCACCGAGGGGAATGCCGCCGCCGGCCATGGCCACACCGATGGCCACGCCCACGTCGATGGTGTCCACACCGAAGTCGTCGCACATGTGGTCGAAGGTGCAGATGAGGTCGAGGTCGTCGATGTTGCTGTGGGGGCCGAAGCACCACAGGGTTTCATATTCCGGCCACTTGCTCTTGAACTTGCCCTGGGCGTCGGGGAAGATGCCGCTGCAGCGGATGATGCAGCCGCTCATGCAGCCGTGGGCCACGGAACCTTCGCCGCCGCGCTCCTTGGTGAGCTTGTTCATGCGTTCGCCGGAAACGGCTTCATGATGCTCGAACTGACCGCAGGTGAAGTTTCTGGTGGGCAGGCCGCCGGCTTCGTGCAGGATGTTGACGAGCACCGCGGTGCCGTATTCGGCAAGGCCCTTGCCCGTGATGGGGTGGCTGGTGAGCGCCTTGGCAAAGCGCTTGGACGCGGCCTTGAAGCCTTCCTCATCCACGAGAGGATGATTCTTGCCGCCTTCGGGGTTGATGATGATGGCCTTGAGGCCCTTGGAACCCATGACGGCGCCCACGCCGCCGCGGCCGGCATGGCGCTGGGGGCGGAGTTCACGGTCGGTAAAGGCGATGCTGGCGGCGGTGAGCTTGAATTCCCCGGCGCGGCCGATGGTGACGTAGCTGCAGTCCTTGCCGTAGACTTCCACAAGCCTGGCCACGGCGTCGAAGTTGTTCAGCCCGGCCACGGGAGAGGGCACGAGCCTTGCGGAATCCTTGCTTATTTCAAGCTGCCACCATTCGCCTTCGGTGGCCATGTCCTCCACAATGATGGCGAGAATGCCGAGCTTGGCCAGATGGCCGCCGGGCTGGCCGCCGGAGTTGGATTCCTTGATGCCTTCGGTGAGGGGGCTTTTGCAGCCCACGGAAATACGGTTGGAGTTGGGGCTGTTGGTGGCTCCGAGAAGACCGGGAGCGAAAACGAGTTTGTTGTGCGGGCCCAGAGGCGTGCAGATGGGGTTGACCTCGCGGGCGACGATGGTGGAAGTCAGGGCGCGACCGCCCAGACCGGCGTATTCTTCGGGAATATCCTCAAAAACGCAGGCCTTGGTGGCCATGTTGACGCGCAGAAAACGAAACATGCCGTGCTCCTTGTTGGTTCGCGGTTGCTTGATGATCCGAGAAGCTTCTTTAACGCGAACATACGGCCGGGAGATTTTTTTCGTCAAGAAAGTGGAAAAATAATCACGCTTTTGACGGGAGATGCCGATTTCGTGACTCTCCGGCGGGAGCGCGGCTGAAAAGAAGGAACCGGGCGGATGACCACGAAGGAGGAGCATGGCGGCGGGAGAAGAAGGAACTTCCCGCACTCCGCCCGGTTCCCGGGCTGTCATTTCCAGGAGAAGAAAACAGGAGCCTTTCTGGTGCAGGGCGGAACAGGAACCTTGGTATGCCCCATGCTCAGCGTCGCCACCAGATGGAAGTTTCCGGGGACATGGTGGGCGGCCTTGAAGTCCTCGTCGTTGAACAGGGCCTCGGCAAAGCCTATCCAGCAGCAGCCTATGCCGTCGTTCTGCGCCGCGAGCATGATGTTGCCCGCCACCAGGGAACAGTCGTAGACGTGCCAGGGGGAATGTTCGTCCCCGTAGATGACGAGCACCGTGCCCGCCTTGTTGAAGATATGGTAATGTTCGTTGCGCAGCCAGCTTTCATACTGCGCGAACTGCGGATATTCTTCGAGGTGATCCAGTACTTTTTTCTTGATGCGTTCGGAAAGTTCGTCGATTTCCTGCCTGTCCTGAAGCACCACGAAGCCCCACGGCTCCATGCCGGAACCGGTGGGGGCCTTGATGGCAAGGTCGACAAGCTTTTCCAGCTCCGCTTTCGTCACCGGTTCTTCCGTATAACTGCGGATGCTGCGCCGTGTTTCAATGGCCTGAGTGATATCCATGAATATGTTCCTCATGAAAACGGAAGAAAGCCCCGGGCTGCTCATCACACCGCGCATCATGCCGGGGCGGCAGGAAAAGGGCGGATACCGGAAGGCACCCGCCCGTAACGGCCGGTACATGCTGCAGGCCGGTCCGGCCCTGCCTTCGTTACTTGTTCAGAGCCGCGACACCGGCCTTGGCTACGTTGGTGTCTTCCTGCACGGAACCGCCGGAAACGCCGATGGCGCCGACGATGACGCCGTTCTTGTCCTTCAGCAGCTCGCCGCCGCCGAAGATCACAAGACCGTTGTTGGTCACTTCAATGCCGAACAGTTCACCGCCGGGCTGGGCGGCCGCGCCGAGCTCGGCGCTGGACATATTGAACATGCGTGCGGTTTTCGCCTTCTTCATGGAGACGTCGATGCTGCCGAGGAACGCGCCGTCCATGCGGCAGAAGGCCTTGAGGTTGCCTCCGGCGTCGATGACGGTGATGTTCATGGGCACGCCCTGTTTCTTGGCGAAGGCGAGGGCGCCGTCGACGACTTTCTGCGCCTGAGCGAGGGTCAGATCGCCGGGCAGCTGAAGTTTGCTGGTATCAACGGCGGCGGAAGCGGGAACGACCATGGCGGCCAGAAGGGCACAGGTAAGAAGAATGTGACGCATGATACTGCTCCATGTTTTGCAAAAGACGGACATGGCGGAAAAGGCCATGCACGTTCTTCTGGTTTTTCTTTCTTATAGCCCAGGATATGATGTGTTTCAAGGGGGTTCGCGCCATGTACCCGCTATTTTCCCCCACACATGCACCGGGCGGCGGCTTTTATCTTTCATAATACCTGAGGAAGGGCGGCGCCTTCTGCATGGGAAGGGGCGGAAAAAAGCGTCGTGTCCCTGCAGGGCAGGCTCCGGATCTGCCTCTTCCTGCAGAATCCGCCGTGCTCCGTGTGTCTTTTCTGCCCGCAGAACAAGGAAGGCATGCCGTGCCTTCCGGGAAGAGGGGAGGACATATCCTCTGCGCTCTTCCACGGAGAAGGCGGGGCAAAAGGGCGGGCGTCCGCCCCTTATTCTGCGCCTCCGGGAGAACGCCCTGCACCAGGGGGGATGCGAAGTTCCGATGAAGCAGACGTGGGCCCTGCCGGGGAAATTCCCGCGTCAGCAAAGAGGCATCCGATGACGCGGCCTCTGCCGAAGTCCTCCATGGGAAATTCCCGCGCCGGGGGAGATGCCCGGAGACCTGTATATAAGGAAAAGAGGGCTCTCTTCAGGGCTTCTGGCAGGGGCACGAAAAAAAAAGTGGTGCCCGCAGAAAAAATGTCGCCCGGAGGAGGGGAGAGAGGGCGGATTCCCCCGTTGACGGGCTTATTCTGCGCGTGGCTAAGCTGCGCCTTTAACATTTTGAAATAAAATATTTTTTACAAATAAAACAGATAGTTGAATGATGATCCTGGAGAGAGGCGGGCATGTTAAATCCTTCTCCAGAAGGCCCCTTCCGGGGAGAGGAGAAATAATTTTGAAATAGAATTTTGAAATGGAAGCGACAAAGTTCGGGGCTTGTCCATTTGATAACGTGTTAACCGCTTAGTATTCCTTGTTATTTTGTTTGATGAATTTTGAAATGAAAAAGTTATTTTTTTATTTTTTTCTAAGATTTGACTTTTTCACAGCATTCCCGTAGGACAAATACAGTACAAGTCTCTTATCCTTTTGCTATCAATGCTACCAAGGAGTTATTATGAGCACCGATGTCAAATGCATGTATCAGGGACAGATCACTTCCTTCTTCATTCCTACTGTTACTCTGGTAGGCCCCAACTGCAGCAAGGAGATCCCCAACCGTTTGAAAAGCCTGGGTGCCAAGCATCCTCTCATAGTAACTGACAAGGGTATCGTTGCCTGCGGCATTCTCAAGCTGATTACCGACATTCTTGACGCCGGCGGTATCTCTTATGTTGTGTTCGACGGCGCCGTTCCGAACCCCACCGACCAGAACGTTACTGACGCTGCTGCTGTTTATAAGGAAAACAACTGCGACAGCCTCATCACCCTGGGCGGCGGCAGCTCCCATGACTGCGGCAAGGGCGTCGGCTTCCTCGTGAGCAACGGCGGCAAGATTCAGGACTACGAAGGCGTGGACAAGTCCTCCAAGCCCTTCCCGCCCTATGTTGCCGTGAACACCACTGCCGGTACCGCTTCGGAAATGACCCGCTTCTGCATCATCACCGACGTGGCCCGCAAGGTGAAGATGGCCATCGTTGACTGGCGCTGCACTCCCAGCGTCGCCATCGACGACCCCGTCCTCATGATGGGCATGCCGCCTTCCCTCACCGCCGCCACCGGTATGGACGCCCTGACCCACGCCGTGGAAGCCTATGTTTCCACCGCCGCCACCCCCATGACCGACGCCTGCGCTGAAAAGGCCATCGAGTACATCAACCGTTATCTGCGCCGCGCCGTGGCCAACGGCCAGGACAAGGAAGCCCGCGAAGGTATGTGCTACGCCGAATACCTCGCCGGTATGGCCTTCAACAATGCCAGCCTCGGCCACGTCCATGCCATGGCCCATCAGCTGGGCGGCTTCTACAACCTGCCGCACGGCGAATGCAACGCCATTCTGCTGCCCTACGTCTGCGAATACAACCTCATTGCCGCCCGTCGCCGCTTCGGCCGCATCGCCAAGCTGCTCGGTGAACGTACGGACAGCTACACCGCCAACGAGTCTGCCGAAGCCGCCGTCAAGGCCATTCGTCAGCTCTCCCGCGACGTGAACATCCCCGAAGGCCTCATCGCCCTCGGCAAGAAATACGGCAAGGAAGTCCGCGAGGAAGACATCCCGATCATGACCGCCAACGCCCAGAAGGACGCCTGCGGTCTGACCAACCCCCGCATCATGACCGACGCCGCCGTGGCCGCCATCTACAAGAAGGCCCTGTAAGCTTATGACATGAGCCGGAGCTTCCCCTCCGGCTTCCCTCCACATTCTGGTACATCCCCTCCCAGACGGGCGCGTATGATTCCGTACGCGCCCGTTCCTTTTTTTAACCGTGCGGGAGCCTCTTTGCACCGTGCGGCTTACCTAGGTTCAGGACTCATTAAATATAAAAGATGACAATGGCAGCGAGACAAATGGCCGAAAAGAACGTGTGTGCACAA